>CAINHS010000057.1 GCA_903848955.1 uncultured beta proteobacterium | reverse complement strand
TGCCAGCTTCAACGAGTTCTTCACGCGGCCGCTGAAGGCCGCCGCGCGCCCTCTGGCTGATGCCGGTTTCATTTGCCCGGTGGATGGCGCCATCAGCCAGTTCGGCGCGATCGAGCGCGACCAGATCTTTCAGGCCAAGGGCCATCGCTACTCGACGACCGCCCTGGTCGGCGGCGACGCCGGACTCGCCGCGCAATTTCAGGACGGCAGTTTCGCCACGCTCTACCTGAGCCCGAAGGACTACCACCGCATTCATATGCCCTGCGACGGCCGCCTGCTGCGCATGATCCATGTCCCGGGCGAACTGTTCTCGGTCAATCCCGTCACGGCGCGCGGGGTGCCCGGCCTGTTTGCGCGCAACGAGCGTGTCGTCTGCGTCTTCGAGTCAGCCGGCGGACCCTTCGTGCTCGCTCTGGTCGGTGCCACCATCGTCGGCAGCATGGCCACGGTGTGGCATGGCGTGGTGAACCCGCCGCGCCCCGGCCATCTGCGCGAGTGGCACTACGGGGATCAGCAACTGCGCTTGCAACAGGGCGAGGAGATGGGCCGCTTCCTGCTCGGCTCGACGGTGGTGATGCTGTTTCCGCAGGGCGCGCTGAAGTTCAACCCGGAGTGGTCGCCGCAGCGCCCGATCCGGATGGGCGAAAAGATGGGCGAGCACCCCGACTGAGCAATCTGCGGCAGGTCTACTTCGCGTTTCTTTCGCGAACTATAGGCGGCAGGTATTTGACCGAAAACTTCCAGCCTTCGGCCGTGTCGCGCAAGACCAGCGTCTTCGAACTCGCCCCTTCCTCGAACACCGGCTCCGTGCCGACCAATTCGATCGCACCGATGCCCTTGATGACGCAGGCGCCGGGAAGCGTGACGAAGGCCGATTCGGCGGCCACCAGAACGAACTGGCCCTCCTTCGATTGCGAGCAGGACAAACCTCGCGGAACCGAGGCCGGATCGTCTTTCCATGCCGTGCGCAAGGCATCGAGTCCCTTCAGCAGATCTTCCGAAAGCTTGATGGCGAGAACCACTTCGCGCGACTTCACATGGCTCATTCTGTCTTCCTTGGCCGCACCCAGCCGGGCAATCCAGGACTGACGGGCCAGCCTATTCTGGTCGCTTGGCAACGCGGCGGCAAGAACATCGTTCTTGCCGGAAGGGCGACGCCAGGCCTCCCGGCTGATCGCAGGAATTCGGTTTTGGCGCGGCAAACCGAAGCCGAAACCGGGCAACTGACCTGAATGCCCGGCGACATGCCGCGACCCGGCGAAACTCCTAATAAAGCACATTCGATTTACCTTCTATCCATATTGTTTTTAATGAAAAAAATATTCAAAGAATTTCATCACAGGAGTCGCTAAGCCCTTGTTGCGCCTGAAAAAAATCCGACTTACCCTTGACCGGCACGAAAAAGTGTCATAAAGTGGGATCTTGTGGGGGTTAGTGGGAAAAACAAGTCCATCAACGGCGTGTTTTTCGTTCAGGGGAGATTCGATGTTCCAAGGTGCGACGGCGCTCAATCTCGATGCCAAGGGCCGCATGGCGGTCCCGGCGCGGCACCGCGACACCCTGGTGGCAGCCGGCGAGGGTCGTCTGGTGGTGACCGCCCATCCCCACCGCTGCTTGCTGCTTTATCCTCAGCCGGCGTGGGAGCCCATCCGCGCCCAGATCCTCGCCGCACCCAGCCTGCAGGTCGAGTCCGCCATGGTGCGGCGCCTGCTGGTGGGCTTTGCCGAGGACGTGGAACTGGACGGCGCCGGACGCCTGCTGCTTTCGCCCTCATTGCGCCAATACGCCGGTCTGGAAAAGGAAATCTGGCTGATCGGGCAAGGACGTCATTTCGAAATCTGGTCCGCTGCCGGCTGGCAGGCACAGCAGGACGCGATCTTTGCCGTGGGCGACAAGCTGTTGCCCCCGGGCCTGGAAAATCTTGCGTTGTGAGCACCGACACTCACGTCAGCGTACTGCTGGCCGAGGCAGTCGCGGCGTTGGCCATCAAGCCGGAAGGCACCTATGTCGACGCCACCTTCGGCCGCGGCGGCCACAGTCGCGCAATTCTGCAATCGCTGGCAGCCGCCGGGCGCCTGATCGCGCTGGATCGCGACCCGGCCGCGATTGCCGCCGGGGCTGCGCTGGCCGACCCCCGCTTCAGCCTGGTACATGCGCCTTTCAGCGAGTTCGACGCAGTGCTGGACAAGCTCGGCGTGGGACAGGTGGATGGCGTGCTGATGGACATCGGCGTCTCGTCGCCGCAACTGAATACGCCCGAACGGGGCATGAGTTTTCGTTTCGATGCGCCGCTGGACATGCGCATGGACACGACGCAGGGGGAGACCGCGGCCGAATTTCTGGCGCGGGCATCGCAATCAGAACTGGAAAAGGTGATCAGAGACTATGGCGAAGAACGGTTTGCTCATGCGATTGCAAAGGCGCTTGTTGCTGCTCGGAGCGAGCACGGTATTTCAAGGACAGGACAGCTTGCCACGCTCGTGGCGCAAGTCGTCCGCACGCGGGAACCGGGTCAGCATCCGGCGACGCGCAGTTTTCAGGCTCTACGGATTCACGTCAATCGGGAGCTTGAGGAGCTGTCGTTAACCCTGCCGCGGGCCGTTGCACGACTGGTTCCGGGCGGACGCCTCGCCGTGATCTGCTTCCATTCGCTGGAGGATCGCATCGTCAAGCGCTTCATGCGCGACGCGGCGCATCCGCCGCAGCCGCCGAAGGGCGTGCCGGTGCGTGCCGTCGATCTGCCGCAGCCGATAGTGGATCTGGTCGGCAAGGCGATCTTCCCATCCGACGCGGAAATCGCTGCCAACCCGCGCTGCCGCAGCGCGGTGCTGCGCGCGGTACAAAAAGTCGGCCCTGCCGGCCAGCCGACGGGCAGCGGAAAAGCATAAATGGCGCGCCTCAATCTGCTCCTGATCATGGTCGCCCTGGCCTGTGCCTTGTCTGCAGTCGGCGCCAACCACCGGGCGCGCAAGCTGGTTACAGAGCTGGATGCCTCGCGCACGCACATGCGCGGCCTGGAAGAGGAATGGGGACAACTGCAACTCGAGCAAAGCACTTTGGCCGCCCATGTCCGGGTGGAAAAGGCCGCGCGCGACAAGCTGGGAATGAAGCCGCCGGCGCCGGGGCAGATCATTTCCGTCGATGCGGTGGCACAGCAGTGAGCCGGACATGAAGTCAATCAGGTTTGCCAGCAGCCCCCTGCTTTCCGAGCGCCTGCCGCCATGGCGGCAACGCCTGGTGCTGGTGGTATTGCTGGGCGCCTTTGCCACGCTGATCGCCCGTTCGCTATACCTGCAAGGCATCAACAACGAGTTCCTCGGCGGCAAGGGACGCGCCCGCTTCGAGCGCGTGATCGACATTGCCGCCACCCGCGGCCGCATCACCGACCGCCACGGCGACGTACTGGCGGTGTCCACCCCGGTGCGCTCGATCTGGGCCGATCCCGAAGACGCCAAACTGGCGCCGGCGCAGTTGCGCAACCTGGCCGCCCTGCTCGAGATGGATGTGCGCGAGCTCACCCGCAAGCTGGCTTCCGAACATGACTTCGTCTATGTCAAACGCCAGTTGCCGCCTGAGCTCGCCGATCGCGTGTCGACGCTGCAGCTGCCTGGCATCCACCAGAAGCAGGAGTACCGGCGTTACTACCCGGCGGGCGAGGTTATGGCGCACATGCTGGGCTTTACCGGGGTCGAAGATGCCGGTCAGGAAGGCATCGAACTCGCTTTCAATTCCCAGCTGCAGGGCAAACCCGGCAGCCGCCGCGTCATCAAGGACCGCCGCGGCAACGTGGTGGAGGATGTCGAAAGCGTGCAGCCGCCGCTGGAAGGCAAGGACATCGTCCTGGCCATGGATTCGAAGGTGCAGTACCTGGCCTACAGCTATCTCAAGCTGGCCCTGGAGGAACACCGCGCCAAGGCCGGCGGTGTGGTGGTGCTCGATGCCAGGAGCGGCGAAATACTGGCTCTGGCAAACCTGCCGACCTACAACCCGAACAATCGCGTCAAGCTGGTCGGCGCCCAGTTGCGCAACCGGGCGCTGACCGACACCTTCGAGCCGGGATCGACGCTGAAGCCGTTCACCGTGGCGCTGGCACTGGAAAAAGGCAAGGTACGTTTCGATACGCCGATCCAGACCGCGCCCGGCAAAATGACCATCGGCACGGCGACGATTTCCGACGCCCACATGCACGGCGTATTGACCGTAGCGCAGGTGATCCAGAAGTCTTCCAACATCGGCGCCGCCAAGATCGCCTTGTCCATGTCGCCCGAGGACATGTGGACCATGTTTGACAGCATGGGGTTCGGCACCCCGCTGAAACTCGGCTTCCCCGGCGAGGTCGGCGGCCGCCTGCGTCCGGCGAAGAACTGGAAGCCGATCGAACAGGCCACCATGGCCTATGGTCACGGCATTTCGGTGACCCTGATCCAACTGGCGCGTGCCTACCTGGCCTTCGCCCGCGACGGCGACCTGGTGCCGATTTCGCTGGCGCGACTGGATACGCCGCCGCTGAATGCCAGGCAGGTATTCTCGGCGCAAACCGCGCACGAGGTCCGCGCCATGCTGGAGATGGCGGTGCTGCCGGGCGGTACCGCACCCAAGGCGCAGATTGCCGGCTACCGCGTCGCGGGCAAGACCGGCACGGCACACAAGATCGAAGGCGGCGCCTACGCCAACAAGTACGTCGCCTCGTTCGTCGGTTTCGCGCCGGCCTCCGATCCGCGCCTGATCGTCGCCGTGATGATCGACGAACCTTCGAACGGCAAGCATTACGGCGGCGACGTTGCCGCGCCGGTGTTCGCACAGGTCATGGGCGGCGCCTTGCGCACCCTCGGCGTGGCTCCCGATGCGCCCTTGAAGCCGCTCGTGATGACCAGCGCCGAGCCGGTTAAGGAAGAGATGTGAACACGGCCACGTCAATCCTCGAACAGCTCGCAGGCAAAGGCATTGCGGTGACGCGCCTGGCCGCGGATTCGCGGCGGGTTCAGCCCGGCGACGTCTTTGTCGCCTTCCCCGGAGCGCAGGCCGACGGCCGCGATTTCATCGCCCAGGCGCTGGCAAAGGGTGCCGCCGCAGTGATCGCCGAAGCCGGCGGCAGCGCAACTGCCGCCGCAGGGGCTGCGCCCGTCATCGAGGTCAAAGGACTTGCGGCGCTGTCCGGCGACATGGCGCACCTCGTGTATGGCCGTCCTTCCGAACAGCTCTGGCTTGCCGGCATCACCGGCACCAACGGCAAGACATCGGTATCGCACTGGATCGCCCGGGCCATAAACTCGCTGCACCATCGATGTGCGGTAGTGGGTACGCTGGGCAACGGTTTTCTTGACGCGCTCGACGAAAGTCCCAACACCACACCGGATGCCATCGCCCTGCACGCGGCGCTGGCCGGCTTCGTTGCGCGCGGCGCGGAGGCCTGCGCGATGGAGGTTTCTTCCATCGGACTCGATCAGGGCCGCGTCAACGGCGCCGCCTTCGACGTCGCCGTCTTCACCAACCTGACCCGCGACCATCTCGACTACCACGGCACGATGGAAGCCTACGCAGCGGCCAAGGAGAAACTGTTTTGGACTCCCGGCCTCGCCGCAGCGGTGCTGAACCTCGACGACCCGTTCGGCATTGCGCTTGCCGCAAGGCTCAAGGGGCGCGTGCCCACCATCGGCTATACGCTGAACGACGCCGGCGGCAGCGATGAAGCGCTGCATGCAGAATGCCTGAGCATGGGTGCAGCCGGCATCGAGTTCGAACTGCGCGGCGTGCGCTTTGCCGCACCCGTCGTCGGCCGCTTCAATGCCGCCAACCTGCTCGCCGTGATCGCTGCGCTGCTGACGCGCAACGAGCGCCTCGAAGACATCGCGGCGGCCTTGCGCAGCATCCGGCCGCCGCCGGGGCGCATGCAGGTGCTGGGCGGTGAGCAGCAACCGCTGGTGGTCGTGGACTACGCACATACGCCCGACGCTCTGGAAAAAGCCCTCGAAGTACTGCGTGAAACCGCGACAGCACGCGGCGGCGACCTTGTCTGCCTGTTCGGCTGCGGCGGCGAGCGCGACCCGGGCAAGCGTCCGCAAATGGGCGCGATCGCCGAACGCCTGGCCGATCGTGTGGTGGTGACCAGCGACAACCCGCGCCGCGAAGAGCCGCAAGCCATCTTCGACGGCATCCTTGGCGGCATGAAGCAGGCGCCGCTGCTGCAGCCCGAGCGCGGACGCGCCATCGCCGATGCGGTGGCCGGCGCCGGCGAGCGCGACGTGATCCTGATCGCCGGCAAGGGGCACGAACCCTACCAGGAGATTGCCGGCGTGCGCCATCCCTTCTCCGATACGGATGCGGCCACGGCCGCATTGAGGCAGCGGCGGTCATGATGACTCTTCATGAGGCCGCCCGCGCCATTGCTGCCGCTGCGCACGGCACCGATGTCCGCTTCAGCGGCGTCAGCACCGATTCGCGCAGCATCGTGCCGGGCGAACTGTTCGTCGCGCTGAAGGGCGACAACTTCGATGGCCACGCCTATGTCGGCGACGTCCTGGCGCGCGGTGCGGCGGGGGCTCTGGTGAATCAGGAATTCGCCGCCGCCCATCCTGCACTGCCCCTGATCGGCGTCAGCGACACCCGCCTCGCCCTCGGCGCACTGGCGGCGCAGTGGCGTGCGCGCTTTGCGCTGCCGCTGATCGGCATCACCGGCAGCAACGGCAAGACCACGGTCAAGGAAATGTGCGCGGCGATCCTGCGTACGCAGTCCGGCAATGCCGATTCAGTGCTGGCAACCGCCGGCAACCTGAATAATGACATCGGTCTGCCGCTGACCCTGCTCAAATTGCGCGAATCGCATCGCGCTGCGGTGATCGAGATGGGAATGAACCACGCCGGCGAGATCGACTACCTGACGCGCCTGGCCAAGCCCACCGTAGCCGTGGTGAACAACGCCCAGCGCGCCCACCTGGCAGGCCTCGGCTCGGTGCAGGATGTGGCGCTGGCCAAGGGTGAAATATTCGCCGGCCTGGCGGCCGACGGCGTCGCCGTATTCAATGCCGACGATGCGCAGGCCGGCGTCTGGCGCGAACTTTCGCGGGAGCGCCCGCAGCTGGGTTTCGCTCTCGACCGGCCTGCCGAAGTGCAAGGCCGCTTCACCAGCCACGGCCTGGGCGGCGAACTGCACCTGGCCACGCCCTGGGGCGCCATCGATGTGGCGCTTGTCGTGCCGGGGAGTCACAACGCCCGCAACGCCTGCGCCGCCGCCGCTGCGACACTGGCGGCGGGCGCAGCGCCGGCGGCAGTGAAACAGGGTCTGGAGAGTTTCACCGGAGTCAAGGGTCGCCTGCAGCGGCGCAGCGGCCGCGGCGGCTCGCTGGTGATCGATGACAGCTACAACGCCAACCCCGACTCCATGCGCGCCGCCATCGACGTGCTGGCTTCGGTGCCCGGCAAACGCTTCTTCGTCATGGGCGACATGGGTGAGGCCGGCGCGGCCGCCGGCCAGTTCCATGACGAGATCGGCGGCTACGCCAAGAGCCACGGCATCGACCGCCTGTTCTGTCTGGGCGAAATGTCGGCGGCGGCGGCGGCCAACTTCGGCGAAGGCGGCCGGCACTTCGCGCAACTCGACGATCTGGTCAAAACGCTGTCAAGCGAACTGGCGCCGCAGACCACCGTGTTGGTCAAAGGCTCGCGCTTCATGCGCATGGAACGTGTCGTTGATGCGATTGTGGAGATCGAATGATTACGATGAAAAGACTACCGCAGAGGCGCAGAGGCGCAGAGGAAGCGCAGAGGAAAGCAAGGACAGATTGCCGTTGTCTTTCTCTGCGTGGTCTTTCTCTGCGCCTCTGCGCCTCTGCGGTGAAAGGTTTTGTCCATGTTGCTTGAACTCGCCCAGTGGCTCGCCAGGGATTTGCGCGGCTTCAACGTATTCGGCTACATCACCTTGCGCGCAGTGCTGGCGACGATGACCGCACTGACGATTTCCTTCGTCTTCGGACCGGCGGTGATCCGCTGGCTGGCGGCCAAGAAGATCGGCCAGTCGGTACGCAGCGACGGGCCGCAGACGCATCTGGTCAAGGCCGGCACGCCGACCATGGGCGGCGCGCTGATTCTGATCTCGCTCGGCGTATCGACGCTGCTGTGGGCGGACCTGTCCAACCGCTTCATCTGGATCGTGCTGATCGTCACCTTCGGCTACGGCGCAGTGGGCTGGGTGGACGACTGGCGCAAGGTGGTGTACCGCAACCCCGACGGCCTGTCTGCCCGGTCCAAGTTCTTCTGGCAGTCGGTCGTGGGCCTCGTCGCCGCCATCTACCTGGCATTTTCCATTTCGGCACCCAACAACGAAAAGGTGGTCGGCCTGTTCCTGCAGTGGGTTTCCTCCGGCTTCACCCTGGAACTGCCGCAGCAAACCGCCCTGATCGTGCCTTTCTTCAAGAGCGTCAGCTACCCGCTGGGCATGTTCGGCTTCATCCTGCTGACCTACCTGGTGATCGTCGGCAGCAGCAATGCAGTGAACCTGACCGACGGACTCGACGGCCTGGCGATCATGCCGACGGTGCTGGTCGGCGCCGCGCTGGGCATCTTCACCTATGTCGCCGGCAACTCGGTGTTCTCGAAATACCTGCTGCTGCCCTACATTCCCGGCGCCGGCGAACTGACGGTATTCTGCGGCGCGCTGGCCGGCGCCGGCCTCGGCTTCCTCTGGTTCAACGCCTACCCCGCCGAAGTGTTCATGGGTGATGTCGGTGCGCTGGCGCTGGGCGCGGCGCTGGGTGCGGTAGCCGTGGTGGCGCGCCAGGAAATCGTGCTGTTCATCATGGGCGGCGTGTTCGTCGCCGAAACCCTGTCGGTGATGCTGCAGGTCGGCTGGTTCAAATACACCAAGAAGCGCTACGGCGAAGGCCGCCGCATCCTGCGCATGGCGCCGCTGCACCACCACTTCGAGCAGACCGGCTGGAAGGAAACGCAGGTCGTGGTGAGGTTCTGGATCATCACCATCCTGCTGGTGCTGTTCGGCCTGTCGACATTGAAGATACGATGAACGGAAAAGCATTTACCGCGGAGGCGCGGAGGCGCAGAGCTGGCGCAGAGGACGGCAAAGGCATCTGCCCAGGGGTACTTTCCTCTGCGCAGCCATTCTCTGCGCCTCTGCGCCTCTGCGGTGAAAATTTGCCATGGAGCTGAACGACAAACACGTCCTGGTTCTCGGCCTCGGCGAATCCGGCCTGGCTGCCGCGCGCTGGTGCGCGCGGCAGGGGGCGCGGCTGCGGGTGGCGGATACGCGAACGGCGCCGCCCTATCTGGGCGAATTGCGGCGGCGGGTTCCCGGCGCCGAATTCGTCGCCGGCGAATTCGACAAGAAGCTGCTCGCGGACATCGATCTGCTGGTGCTGTCGCCAGGCCTTTCGGGCGGGCTGATGGTGGTGATCCATGCGCGCGCCGCCGGCATCCCGGTGGTCGGCGAGATCGAGTTGTTCGCCCGGGGTCTGCGCGGCCTGTGCAGCGACGGCGCGGCGCCGCCACCGGTGCTGGCGATCACCGGCACCAACGGCAAGACCACCACCACCGCACGGGCCGGACACCTGCTGCGCGCCACCGGCAAGACGGTCGGCGTCGCCGGCAATATTTCGCCCGCGGCGCTGACCGCCCTGATGGATGCGCTCGATGCAGACGCCCTGCCGCAGGTCTGGGTGCTCGAGCTTTCCAGTTTCCAACTGGAGACCACCGAGACGCTCAACCCTCACGCGGCGACGGTGCTCAACATCTCCGACGATCACCTCGACCGCTACATCGATCTCGACGAATACGCGTCCGCCAAGGCCAGAGTCTTCCAGCACACGGCAGCCGCACCCTGCGTGCAAGTGTTGAACCGCGCCGATCCCCGGGTACGCCGGATGGCGCTGGCTGACTGCCGCATCATCACTTTCGGCCTCGACGCACCCGCCGCCAACGATGACTTCGGCCTGCGCCCGAACCGCGGCGAAGCCTGGCTGGTGCAGGGCGAGCGCTTTCTGCTGCCGGTATCGGCGCTGCCGCTGGCCGGCCTGCACAATGCCGCCAACGCCATGGCGGCGCTGGCCCTGTGCGTCACGCTCGGCTTCGATGTCACCGCATTGCTGCCGGCCCTGCGCAGTTTCCGCGGCCTGCCGCATCGGGTCGAGAAGATCGCAGACCTCGATGGCGTTACCTGGTATGACGATTCGAAGGGCACCAATGTCGGCGCCACGGTCGCGGCGTTAATGGGAATTGGCGGCCAACTGGCCGCCCGGAATAGTCACCTCCCTTCCCCGGGAAGGGAGGTCGGGAGGGATGGCACTCTGGCCGCCACCGGCAATCAGGACGATCCAAAAATCGTCCTGATTGCCGGCGGCGATGGAAAAGGGCAGGATTTTTCGCCGCTCAGGAACGCGGTGTCGCGCCATGCCCGCGCCGCGGTGCTTATCGGCCGCGACGGGCCGCTGATCGAGAAAGCCCTGGGTGCCGCACCCGGCGTGGCGATCGAGAACGCCACCGACATGGGGGACGCGGTGCGCCGTGCCCGTGCGCTGGCCCGGCCGGGTGATGCCGTGCTGCTTTCGCCGGCGTGCGCCAGCTTTGACATGTTCCGCAACTACGAGCACCGGGCGCAGGTATTTGTCGCCGCGGTGCAGGCGCTGGCGGACCGTTCATGAGCCGGAACTACACCGCACCGGCGCAGCAGGCACCCGCCGAACTCGACGGACTCCTGCTGTGGCCCGCCCTTGGCCTGCTGCTGATGGGACTGGTGATGGTGTATTCGTCATCGATCGCCACGGCCGAGGGCAGCCGCTTCACCGGAGGGCAACCGGCCTATTTCCTGTTCCGCCACGCCGTCTTTCTGACTGTCGGACTGGTGGCCGGCGTAATGGCTTTCCAGATTCCGCTGCGGCTGTGGCAGCAGGCGGCGCCCTGGCTGTTCCTCGGCGGAGTCGCCCTGCTGCTGCTGGTGCTGGTTCCCCATGTCGGCCGCGCCGCGAACGGCGCCCAGCGCTGGATCGGCCTCGGCCCGATCAACCTGCAGCCCTCGGAACTGATGAAGCTCTTCGTCGTGCTCTATGCCGCCGACTACACCACGCGCAAGCTGGATGACATGGGCAGTTTCCTGCGCGGCTTCGGGCCGATGGCGCTGGTCATGGTGCTGGTCGGAGCCCTGCTGCTGAGGGAGCCCGACTTCGGTGCGCTGGTGGTCATCCTCTGCATCGCCACCGGCATCCTGTTTCTGGGCGGCATCAACGTGCGGGTATTCGGCGTTCTGGTCATCGTGCTGGCGATCAGCTTCGTCATCATGATCTGGGTTTCGCCCTACCGGCGCGAACGCATCTTCGGCTTCATGGACCCCTGGCAGGATGCTTTCGGCAAGGGTTACCAGCTGTCGCACGCCCTGATCGCCTTCGGCCGCGGCGAGTGGTTCGGCGTCGGCCTCGGCGCCAGCGTCGAGAAGCTGTTCTACCTGCCCGAAGCGCATACCGATTTCCTGCTGGCGGTCATCGCCGAGGAACTGGGCTTTGTCGGTGTCTGCGTCGTGGTCGGGCTGTTTGCCCTGCTGGTGCAGCGTTCCTTCGCCATCGGCCGCCAGGCGCTGGTGCTCGGCCGCGTCCATTCCGGTCTCGTCGCCCAAGGCATCGGCATCTGGCTCGGCGTACAGGGCTTCATCAACATGGGCGTCAACATGGGCCTGCTGCCGACCAAGGGCCTGACCCTGCCCCTGATGAGCTTCGGCGGCTCCGGCATCCTGGCGAACTGCCTGGCGTTGGGGATTCTCCTGCGCGTTGACTGGGAAAATCGACAATTGATGAGAGGTCAGCAGGTATGAACTCTCATCAATTGTCGATTTCGGCGCAGGCTAACGTGAGCGTAGCGAAGGTTAAGCGAGCCTTGGCGAGCGGCCGAAACCAAAACCGGCAATTGATGCGGGGGCAGCAGGTATGAGACAAAACCTGACCGCAGAGGCGCAGAGGCGCAGAGGTAACGCAGAGAAAGACAAAGACACTCTTGTGACCTTGCTTTTCTCTGCGCCTCTGCGCCTCTGCGGTGAAAGATTTTCGGCATGAAAACCCTGCTGATCATGGCCGGCGGTACGGGCGGGCACATCATGCCGGGGCTTGCTGTCGCCGAACAACTTCAGGCCGAGGGCTGGAACATCGCCTGGATGGGCAACCCCGACGGCATGGAAGCGAAGCTGACCGCCGGGCGCGGCTACGAAATGGCCTGGGTACATTTCTCCGCACTGCGCGGCAAGGGACTGCTGCGCAAACTGCTGCTGCCCTTCAACCTGCTGCGGGGCTTCAGCCAGGCATGGACGCAGCTGAAACGCATCCGGCCCGACGTGGTGCTGGGCATGGGCGGCTACATCAGCTTTCCGGGCGGCATGATGGCCTCGCTGAGAAACATCCCGCTGGTACTGCATGAGCAGAATTCGGTGGCAGGACTCGCCAACCGCGTCCTGGCCGTAGTTGCCGACCGAATACTGACGGGCTTCCCCGGGGCGCTGAAGAAAGGGGCCTGGGCCGGCAATCCGGTGCGTCCGGAAATCGCCGCACTGCCGCCGCCGGCTGTTCGCTATGGCGGGCACGACGGTCCGCTGCGCGTGCTGGTCGTCGGCGGCAGCCTGGGCGCGCAGGCCTTGAACCAGGTGGTGCCGCAAGCCCTCGCCCTGATTCCTGAAAGCGAACGGCCGGCGGTGGTGCATCAGGCCGGCGAGAAGCATCTGCCTATGTTGAAGAATCTCTACCTCTCGGCGGGGGTCAAGGCCGATTGCGTGGCCTTCATCAATGACATGGCCGGGGCTTACGAGTGGGCCGATCTGGTGATCTGTCGTGCCGGTGCGCTGACCGTGGCCGAACTCGCCGCAGCCGGCGTCGCCAGCCTGCTGGTGCCTTTCCCGCATGCGGTGGACGACCACCAGACATCCAACGCGCGCTTCCTCAGCCATGTCGGCGCGGCAATTCTGCTGCCGCAGGATCAGCTGACGCCGGAAAGACTGGCCGAGATCAGGACTCTGTCGCGCCAGCAACTGACCCAGATGGCGGAAAAAGCGCGCGCCCTGGCGCGGCCGGAAGCTACAGCTACCGTGGCGCAGGTCTGCGCGGAGCTGGCGCAGTGATGATGAAGACATTTCACCACGGCGACACGGCGGCACGGCGCAAAGGCCTTGACGCGCTTGCACTTCGCCGTGTTCGCCGTGGTTAAAAAGGATTATTCAGCATGAAACACAAAGTCAAACGCATCCATTTCGTCGGCATCGGCGGTTCCGGCATGTCGGGCATCGCCGAGGTACTGGCGAATCAGGGCTATGCGGTCAGCGGTTCCGATCTCGCCGAAAGTGCCGCGACGCGGCGTCTGGCGGCGCAGGGCATAAGCATCGCGATCGGCCACAGCGCGCAGAACGCCGCAACGGCCGATGCCGTGGTGGTATCGACGGCGGTGCGTGACGACAACCCGGAAGTCATGATGGCGCGACTGCGGCACGTGCCGGTCGTGCCGCGGGCGCAGATGCTGGCCGAACTGATGCGCATCAAGCAGGGCATCGCGATTGCCGGCACCCATGGCAAGACCACCACCACCAGCCTGGTGGCCAGTTGCCTGGCCGAAGGCGGACTCGACCCCACCTTCGTCATCGGCGGCCGCCTGAATTCCGCCGGAGCCAACGCCAAACTGGGCGCCGGCGAATTCCTGGTGGCCGAGGCCGATGAGTCGGATGCCTCCTTCCTGTTCCTGTCACCGGTGCTGTCGGTAGTCACCAACATCGATGCCGATCACATGGAAACCTATGGCCATGATTTCGGCCGGCTGAAGCAGGCCTTTGTCGATTTCCTCCACCGCCTGCCCTTCTATGGCGTTGCCGTGGTCTGCGGCGACGACCGCAACGTGCGGGAGATCATTCCCCGCGTGGCGAAGCAGATCGTCACCTACGGCATCGATACCGAGGCCAACTTCCGCGCCGAAGAGGTGGTGGCCGACGGCGGCACCATGCGCTTTACCTGCGTGCGGACCAATGGCAGCATCAGCCGCCTGCCCATCACGCTTAACCTGCCGGGCCGGCACAACGTGCTCAACGCGCTGGCAGCGATTGCGGTGGCGACGGAAGTAGGCATCGGTGATGCCGCCATCATCAAGGCTCTGGCTGAATTTCGCGGCGTCGGTCGACGCTTCCAGCGCTATGGCGAGATCGTCTGCCCGGCTGGCGGCAGCTTCACTCTGGTCGACGACTACGGCCATCATCCGGCGGAAATGGCGGCAACGCTGGCCGCAGCGCGCGGCGCCTTCCCCGGCCGCCGCCTGGTGCTGGCTTTCCAGCCGCACCGCTACACCCGCACACGAGACTGTTTCGAGGACTTCATCAAAGTGTTGGGCGGCATCGATGCCTTGCTGCTTGGCGAGGTGTATGCCGCCGGCGAGGCGCCGATCATCGCCGCCGACAGTCGCGCCCTGCTGCGCGCCTTGCGCGTTGCCGGCGCGCAAAGCGCTAGTCCCGGCATGCAAGGCACCGGCGCGCAAAGCGCCATTCCAGGCATGCAAGGCACCGGAAACGTCGAGCCGGTTTTTGTGGAAGACATTGCGGCGATGCCGGCGGCCATCCTGGCCGCGGTCCGCGACGGTGACGTAGTCATCACCATGGGCGCCGGATCCATCGGCGGCGTGCCGGGGCGATTGATCGAAATGGCAAATTCATGATGAACACAAGCAAACCGCTGGCGCGAGGTTTCCCCGATGACTGAAGCACTGCGCGGCAAGTTGCTCGCAAATGAGCCTATGGCGGGTCATGTCTCGTGGCGCGCCGGGGGAGACGTGGCGCGCGCCTACTTTCCCGCCGATCTGGCTGATCTCGGCCTTTTCCTGCAGCGCCTGCGCCTCGACGAACCGCTGCTGATGGTGGGTCTCGGCAGCAACCTGCTGGTGCGTGACGGCGGCTTCGACGGCACCGCGATTTTCACCCATGGCGTGCTCGATACCCTGCGCCGGGACGACGATGGCAGCTTCTATGCCGAGGCCGGTGTCGCCTCGCCGAAGCTGGCGCGTTTTGTCGGCAACCAGGGCTGCGCCGAGGCCGAGTTTCTGGCCGGGATCCCGGGCACCGTGGGCGGCGCCCTAGCGATGAATGCCGGATGTCATGGCGGCGAGACCTGGCGTTACGTCGAACGGGTGCTGATGCTGAACCGCAGCGGCGAACAGATCATTCGCAGCCCCGATGATTTTGTCGTCGGCTACCGTCACGTCGGCCTCAAGGAGGCCAGCGATGAAATCTTCGCCGGCGCCTGGTTCCGCTTTCCGGCGGGGGATGCCGAAGTGGCGCAGGCGCGACTGCGCGAACTGCTGGAGCGGCGAATTGCCACCCAGCCGCTGCAATTGCCGAATGCCGGTTCGGTGTTCAGGAACCCCCCCGGCGACCACGCCGCACGCCTGATCGAAGCCGCCGGGCTGAAGGGCACACAGATCGACGGCGCGCAGGTTTCCGAAAAGCATGCGAATTTCATCGTTAATCCCAAGGGTACGGCGACGGCGAGTGCGATAGAAAGGCTAGTCGGTCGAATTCAGGCAGAAGTCGCGGAACAATTCGGCGTACATCTGGTGCGCGAGGTACGCATCCTGGGCGCGACGGGCAGTCGATCCGGGCAGGACGGAGAAGGAGTTTGATGGATTTCGGCAAGGTGGCGGTGATGATGGGCGGCAAGTCGGCCGAGCGCGAGGTCTCGCTGAAAAGCGGTGCCGCGGTGCTGGTCGCGCTGCGCTCGTCCGGCGTCGATGCCCACGGTTTCGACCCGCAGGAGAAGGCGCTCGAAGCCCTGCACGGCGAGGGCTTCAAGCGCGTATTCATCGCCCTGCACGGTCGCGGCGGCGAAGACGGCACGCTGCAGGGCGCGCTCGACCTGATGGCCATTCCCTACACCGGCAGCGGTGTGCTGGCATCCGCCCTGGCGATGGACAAGTGGCGCTCCAAGCTGGTGTGGCAGGGCGCCGGCCTGCCGGTGCCGGAGTACGCAGTGCTCGACGCTGCCAGCGACTTCGCCGCCGTCGAGGCACACCTCGGCCTGCCGCTGTTCGTCAAGCCGGCCAATGAAGGCTCCAGCATCGGCATCAGCAAGGTCAAGCAGGCGGGCGGTTTGCGCACGGCCTATGAACTGGCTGCCCGCTTCGACTCCTGCGTGATCGCCGAGAAGTACCTGGCCGGCGGCGAGTTCACGGTCGGCATCCTCGCCGGCCGGGCTTTGCCGGTGATCCGCATCGTGCCGGCGACGGAGTTCTACGACTACGAGGCCAAGTACCTGCGCAATGACACCGAGTACCGCATACCCGGCGGCCTGGGTGAGGAGCGGGAAACAGAAATGCGCAACATGGCGCTGCGCGCCTTCGCCGTGCTCGGCGGCTGCGGTTGGGGACGCATGGACCTGATGCTGGATGCGGCGGGACGCATGTATTGCCTGGAGGCGAATACCTCGCCCGGTATGACCGATCACTCGCTGGTGCCGATGGCGGCGCGGGCTGCCGGCATTGAATTTCCGCAACTGGTGCTGAAACTGCTCGCAGAGGCCCGTCATGGCTAAGGCGCGGAGCCTCCCGACGGGAAAGAGCCGGGGCAATACCCGGGTCGAGCCGGACGCCGGTGATGGCTTCTGGGATCAACCGACTTTGATAAATCTCCTTGCCGACTTGCTGCTGCTGGCCGGTGGTGCGCTGCTGGCCTGGGCCGGCGCCGTGACGCTGCAGGCGTTGCCGGTGTTCCCGCTGAAGCAGTTGGTGGTAGCGACGCCGCTGGACCAGGTGTCGCGGGCACAGATAGAACACGCGGCACGCAACGCCTTGTCCGGGAATTTCTTTACAGTGAATCTGGAAACGGCACAGGCGGCGTTCGAGAGCATGCCCTGGGTACGCTCGGCCTCCCTGCGCCGGCTTTGGCCGGACGGTGTGCAACTCGACATTGAAGAGCACCGCGCCGCCGCACGCTGGACTGCACAGGAGGGCGAAGCGCGTCTGGTCAGCACGCGCGGCGAAGTGTTCATGGCGTCCACGGACGAAGCTCTGCCTGCCTTTGCCGGCCCCGAAGGCTCCGCCCCCCGGGTGCTGGCGCATTTCCAGGAGTTCAAAGACAGCCTCGCCGCCATCGGCCGCAAGCCGGTCGCCATTCGACTCTCGGCGCGAGAGGCCTGGCAGCTCAAGCTCGACGACGGCGTGGTACTGGAACTCGGCCGCGATCAGCCCAAGCACCCGCTGGCAGAGCGCCTGAACCGATTCACCAACCACTACGCTGCAGCGGGCAGCGCGGCGAGGAATCGCCTGCAGTCCATCGGCGTGGTGGATATGCGTTACCCCAATGGATTCGCCCTCAGGGGGGTAGCTGCGCTACACCCCGGGGGAAAGCTTGCCCCCCCACCCCCCAGCCCCCGCCCGCGGGCGGGGGTGACTACGGTTCAGCCGCTGGCGCGGCATCCGGATTTTGATTCGCAGCCTCCTTCGGACGGCCAGGCGGAGGCCGCATGAGTAAAGAAGCCAAACGTGACCTGATCGTCGGCCTCGACATCGGTACCTCGAAAATTGTCGCCATCGTCGGTGAGCTGGACGCCGAGGGCCGGCTCGGCATCCTCGGGCTCGGCACTCAGGAATCGACCGGCCTCAAGCGCGGCATGGTGATCAATATCGAGGCCACCGTGAATTCGATTTCCAGGGCGATCGCCGAAGTCGAGATGATGGCCGGCTGCAAGGTGCGCGAGGTGTACACCGGGATCGCCGGCAGCCACATCAAGAGCAAGGATTCCACCGGCATGGCGGTGGTGCGCGACAAGGAAGTCACCCAGTTCGATGTCGAGCGCGCCATCGAGGCGGCCAATGCGACATCGATTTCGGCCGACGACCAGATTTTGCACACGCTGGTGCAGGAGTTCATCGTCGACGGCCAGGATGGCGTCAAGGAACCGCTCGGCATGGATGCCAGACGCCTTGACGTCAAGGTGCATCTGGTCACCGGTGCCGTGACCGCGGTGCAGAACATCGTCAAGTGCGTGCATCGCTGCGGCCTCGAAGTGGCCGATCTGGTGCTGCAGCCGCTGGCCTCCGGCTATGCCGTGCTGACCGAGGACGAAAAGGATGTCGGTGTCTGCCTGGTCGATATCGGCGGCGGCACGACCGACGTCGCAGTATTCGTGCAGGGCGCGATCCGCCACACCGCGGTCATTCCGATCGCCGGCGACCAGCTGACCAATGACATCGCCATCGCCCTGCGCACCTCGACCCAGGATGCCGAGGAAATCAAGATGCGCTACGGCGTCGCGCTGCAACAGCTGGCTAATGCGGAAGACATGATCGAAGTGCCGGGCGTCGGCGATCGTGCCGCAACCCAGCTGTCGCGCCAGACCCTGGCCGGATTCATCCAGCCGCGCGTCGAAGAGATTTTCCAGAAGGTGCAGGAGGAACTGCACCGCAGCGGCAAGGAACGCCTGCTGCGCGCCGGCATCGTGCTGACCGGGGGAGCGGCGCAAATGCCCGGCATGGCGGATCTGGGCGAGGAGATTTTTCACAATACCGTGAAGCTGGCAATGCCGCATTACGACGGCAACTTGCGCGATTACGTGCGCAATCCACGCTATTCCACGGCCATGGGTTTGTTGCTGGAAGGTGTAGCGCAGCGTCACCGCGGCATGAAGGAACCAAGCCCGCGGAGTCTCGGGCAGGTTCTGGCGCGGATGCGGGCGTGGTTTGCCAGAAATTTTTGATTCAGTGGGTCTTTTCAGGAGGCGGGAATGTTTGAACTTGAGGAAGTAGTGACAGCGGAAGCGGAGGCAAGTCCGACGGTGATCAAGGTCGTCGGCGTCGGCGGTGCGGGCGGCAACGCCGTCGAGCACATGATCCGCGAGGGCGTGAAGGGCGTCGAGTTCATTTGCGTGAATACCGACTCCCAGGCACTGGCGAAGAACATCGCGCCGGTCAAGATCCAGCTTGGCCCGGGTCTGGGTGCCGGCGGCAAACCGGAGAAAGCGCGCGAACTGGCCGAGACGGATCGCACCAAGATCGCCGAAGCGCTGCAAGGTGCGCATATGGTTTTCATCACTGCCGGCATGGGCGGTGGCACCGGCACCGGTGCCGGTCCGGTCGTCGCCGAGGTGGCGCGCGAACTGGGCATCCTCACTGTCGCCGTGGTGACCAAGCCTTTTGAGTACGAAGGCAATCGCAAGCGCATCGCCGAAGTGGGCGTAGCCGAACTCGCCTGTCACGTCGATTCGCTGATCGTCATCCTCAACGAGAAACTGGAGGAAGTGCTGGGGGAGGAGATCAGCATGATGGACGCCTTCAACACTGCCGACAACGTCCTGTGCAGCGCCGTGGGCGGCATCGCCGAGATCATCAACGTGCCGGGCCACATCAATGTGGACTTCCAGGATGTGAAGACCGTGATGTCCGAAATGGGCAAGGCCATGATGGGTTCCGCCACCGCTGCCGGCGTTGATCGGGCGCGCGTCGCGGCCGAGGAGGCAGTTGCCAGTCCGCTTCTGGAAGGAATCGAGCTGTCCGGTGCGCGCGGTGTGCTGGTGAATGTAACCGCCAGCCGCGGTATCGGCATGAGGGAATACAAGGAAGTCATGGCGACCGTGCGCACCTACACCTCGCAGGAGGCTACCGTTATTTGCGGACTGGCCTTTGATGACACGATGGAAGACCAGTTGCGTGTGACGGTGGTCGCTACCGGTCTGGGCGGCGTCACTGCTGTCAAGCCGAGGATGACCGTGGTGGAACCCGTTGGTCTGCGCACCGGAACCGACAACCTGCCGGTTTTCGATTCCGCGATCAGCCAGTCAGCGGTAGATCTTTCCACCGTGATCAGCAGCGGACGCAGCGGCACGCCACGCAACGCACAGGCCAAGGCAATGGCAGACTCCGGCGTGGACAAGTACGACATTCCGGCCTTCCTGCGCCGCCAGTCGGACTGAATGGTCAGGCCCGCAACCGGTTCCGGCGGGCGCCCCTCCCCCGCCGGACCGGGCTTGCGTGGTAAAATCGTCGCCCGCATTAATCCAGTCAGCCCGCAGCCCGATGCTTCGTCAGCGCACCCTTAAATCAGTCGTCAAGGCTACCGGCGTGGGTCTCCACTCCGGCGTCAAGGTGTCGCTCGTCCTGCGTCCGGCGCAGGTGGATACGGGGGTCGTATTCCGCCGTGTCGATCTGACGCCGCCGGTGGACCTCAAGGCGGACCCGTTCGGCGTCGGTGACACCCGGCTGGCCTCCTGCCTGGAAAAAGACGGGGTCAAGGTCGCTACCGTCGAGCACCTGATGTCGGCGCTGGCCGGTCTCGGCATCGATAACATCTACGTCGATGTCGACGCCGCAGAGCTGCCGATCATGGATGGATCGGCCGCGCCCTTCGTGTTTTTGCTGCAGTCGGCGGGAATCGAGGACCAGAACAGCGCCAAGAAATTCCTCCGGGTGAAGAAAACCGTGGAAGTGAAGGATGGCGACAAATGGGCCAGGCTGTCGCCCTACGACGGCTTCAGCCTCGATTTCTCCATTGTCTTCAACCACCCGGCAGTAGATCGTTCCGCCTCCCGCGCGCACATTGACTTTGCCGATCAATCCTACTTGCGTGAAGTCGCCCGCGCCCGCACCTTCGGCTTCATGCAGGACGTCGAAACACTGCGCGAACAGGGTCTGGCGCTGGGCGGTAGCCTGGAAAACGCCATCGTGATGGATGAATACCGGGTCCTCAACAGCGACGGCCTGCGCTACGCCGACGAGTTCGTCAAACACAAGATTCTCGATGCCATAGGGGATCTCTACCTGGCCGGCCATCCCCTGTTGGGGGCGTTTTCGGCGCACAAGTCGGGCCACGCGCTGAACAACCGGCTCTTGCGCGAATTGCTGGCCGATGCCGGCGCCTGGGAACTGGTGAGTTTTCAGCGCGCCGAGGAAGCGCCGGGAAGCATCGCCCGGCTGTATCCCAAGTTCGCCTGAACCATGCTGTTGCTCAGGATCGTCGGCATGCTCACGGCGATCATTATTGGCAGCGGTCTGGTCGCCTGGCTGGTGACCCGTGACCGGCGCTACCTTGCTCTGTCGGGCCGCGTCGCCAAGGCGGCGCTGGTGTTCTCGCTGGCAGTGCTGGTCCTGATGGCAGCCGAACGCCTGATCATTCTTTGACGCTGCGCAGCAGGCGTTCCAGAGCGCTCTTGAGAGGCGAATCAGCAGGCAGGCTGGACGCCAGCGCAGTGAGCCCATGCTTCTGGCTGAAACCAGGCAGGACGGGCCTTTCGTGCCGAGGCTGGGGCGGATAAGGGTTTCGGGCTTGCACTCGGACCTCGATTTGAGTAACCTTTACCTCCTTGTTCGATAAATCGTTGGCGAGACGCGGTCCGAATTGACGGATCTTCGCTGCGACTGCGCCGTTGGCGGCGTGGATAAATAGTTTCCCCAAACGGAAGTTCGCTACCCGGACATAAGGCCTCAGCGCAGCCGGCAGCGCAGCTTCCAGGAGACGTTGGAATTGGAGCAGACGTTGGGCGTGGGCAGCAAGCCGCGCCATGCTGTCACCGGAGGCAAGGTGTTCCTGGAGACTGCGCGCTGTCATCGAAAATTAAGTTCTGGCGAAGGCTAACGTCGGCATTATCGGCGTTAAACGGCAACCGGAACGAACCTGGAGGAAGGGAAGGGATGCATATTATTCTCGTCTCTGACCGGCTGACAACCGCAAGAAGCATTACGCTGACCTGGGGTCATGCGATTCTTTTTGCCGCTGCCCTGTTCGGTTCGGTCCTTGTGCTGTCTTCGCTGTTCTCGTATGTAACCGTTCGCCATGCTGCGGAAGTCCGCCTGCCCTTCCTGCAGGATATGTTGCGCTCGATGAACGCCGAAGAAACCCAGCGCTCGAAGGACTTTGTCCGCGAAAACATCAATGCCATGGCTATCAAACTGGGCGAGATGCAGGCGCAACTGATGCGCCTCGACACCATCGGTGAGCGGCTTGCCGGCATGGCGGGTGTCAAGCCCCAGGAACTGAAAGCATTTGAAGCAAAGGCTGACGGCCGCGGCGGACCGCTGTTGCTGCCTGCCGCGATGTCCCCCACAGAACTGCAGGCGGCGGTCGACGCGCTGGCGCACCAGGTCGAAGCGAAATCCGACGCCATCTCCCTGATCGAGTCACAGATGCTTGAGGACAGGATCAGAAAAAGCCTGTTGCCGACCAGCCTTCCGGTCGAAGCCAACTGGAATGCCTCAACCTATGGCTGGCGCGTCGATCCCTTCACCGGCGAAAAAGCGATGCACGAGGGCGTGGACATCGTGGCGCCGGCGGGCACTTCTATTCGCAGCGCCGCTGCAGGCGTAGTCATCAGCACCGAGCGTCATCCGCAATACGGCAATCTGGTTGACATCGACCACGGCAAGGATTTGACCACGCGCTACGCCCATGCCTCGAGGATTCTGGTGAAGGCCGGGCAACTGGTAAAACGCGGCCAGAAAATTGCGGAAGTGGGCACCACAGGGCGCTCCACCGGGCCGCACCTGCATTTTGAAGTACGCATTCGCGGTCTGGCGCAGAATCCGGACCGCTTCCTGCGCATGGCGCAGGCGACCCGGCGAGCCGCCGCGCAAATCCACTGAGCGACGCAGGGCGGGCAGCCCGCCCTGCATGTTAAAATCCCCGCTTTGTTTTGCTCGGCCGGTTGGCGGCCGGGTACCCCATGTTCTCCGGTTTCCGGGTCCGGCATGACTCCCGCTGTTGCGGGCATCGGCTTTCTCTGGAACCGGTTTCCGATTCGAGTGTTAAAAACATGATTACCCGCTTTGGTTGCAGCCTGACGCCCGCTTTCGCCGGCATTAGCTTTATCTGAAGCCGGTTTCTGAGTGATGACAAGATGATAACCGGCTTTCTCAAGAAGATTTTTGGCAGCCGCAATGAGCGGCTGATCAAGCAGTATTCCCAGACCGTCACCCGCATCAATGCCCTCGAAGCCGCTACTGAGCAGCTCTCCGACGAGGCGCTGCGGGCCAGGACGGACGAGTTCCGCAGTCGCCACGCGCAGGGTGAAACGCTCGACGCCCTGCTGCCGGAAGCCTTCGCCGTGGTGCGCGAGGCCGGCCGTCGTGTGCTCGGCATGCGCCATTTCGACATGCAGCTGGTCGGCGGCATGGTGCTGCATTACGGCAAGATCGCCGAAATGCGAACCGGCGAAGGCAAGACGCTGACGGCAACCCTCGCCGTGTATCTGAATGCGATTCCCGCCAAGGGCGTGCATCTGGTCACGGTCAATGATTACCTGGCCAGTCGCGACGCCGAGTGGATGGGGCGCATCTACCGTTTTCTGGGCCTCACCGTCGGCGTCAATCTTTCGCACATGCCGCACGATGAAAAGCAGGCCGCCTACGCCGCCGACATCACCTACGGCACCAACAACGAATTCGGCTTTGACTACCTGCGCGACAACATGGTGTATCTGGCCGACGAGCGCGTGCAGCGCGGCCTCAACTACGCCATCGTCGATGAAGTGGACTCGATCCTGATCGACGAGGCGCGCACGCCGCTGATCATTTCGGGTCAGGCCGAAGACCACACCGAGCTGTATCTGCGCATGAATGCCGTGCCGCCGCTGCTGACCAAGGGCGAGGCGGCGAAGGGCGAAGGCGAGGTCGATAGCGGCGATTACACCGTCGATCTCAAGTCTCACCAGGTTCTGCTGACCGAAGCCGGTCACGAAAAGGCCGAGGAAATCCTTGCCCGCCTCGGCATGCTGGCCGAGGGCAGCAGCCTCTACGAGCCGGCCAACATCCTGCTCATCCATCATCTGTATGCCGCGCTGCGGGCCAATACGCTGTACCACCGCGACCAGCAATACGTGGTGCAGGACGGCGAAGTAGTCATTGTCGACGAATTCACCGGACGCCTGATGGCCGGCCGGCGCTGGTCAGACGGCCTGCATCAGGCGGTCGAGGCCAAGGAAGGCGTTTCGATCCAGGCCGAGAATCAGACCCTGGCCTCGATCACCTTCCAGAATTATTTCCGCATGTACGGCAAGCTCGCCGGCATGACCGGCACGGCGGACACCGAGGCCTACGAGTTCCACCAGATCTACGGTCTCGAAACGGTAGTGATTCCAACCAACCGGCCGATGATCCGCCGTGACGAGAACGACCAGATTTTCCGCACCGCACCGGAGAAACACGCCGCGATCATCGCCGACATCCGCGCCTGCCACCAGCGGGGTCAGCCGGTGCTGGTCGGCACCACGTCGATCGAGAATTCCGAACTGCTGTCCGACCTGCTGAAGAAGGAAAAGCTGCCGCACCAGGTGCTCAACGCCAAGCAGCATGCGCGCGAAGCCGAGATCGTGGCGGAGGCCGGTCGTCCGGGCATGATCACCATTGCCACCAACATGGCCGGCCGCGGCACCGACATCGTGCTCGGCGGCAACATCGAAAAACCGAGCAACGCCATCCGCGACGACGAGTCGCTGAGCGCCGCCGAGAAGGAAAGCCGCACCGCCCTGCTCAAGGCCGAGTGGCAGAAGGTGCACGACCAGGTGCTGGCCTCGGGCGGCCTGCACATCATCGGTTCCGAGCGTCACGAATCGCGCCGCATCGACAATCAGCTGCGCGGCCGCTCCGGCCGGCAGGGCGATCCGGGCTCGTCACGCTTCTACCTGGCGCTGGATGATTCGCTGCTGAAGATCTTCGCCGGCGAACGGCTCAACGCCATCATGGTGCGCCTGAAGATGCCCGAGGGCGAGGCCATCGAGCATCCTCTGGTCAGCCGTTCGCTGGAATCGGCGCAGCGCAAGGTCGAGCAGCGCAACTTCGATATCCGCAAGCAGTTGCTGGAATACGACGATGTCTCCAACGACCAGCGCAAGGTCATCTATCAGCAGCGCAACGAACTGCTCGACAGCGACGATATCGCCGAGACCATCACGGCCATGCGTCAGGGGCAGATCCACGACACCTTCCGCCTCTACATACCGGCGGAAAGCGTCGAGGAACAATGGGACGTCAGCGCCCTGGAAACGGCACTGGCGGCTGAACTCCATCTCAAGCTGCCGGTTGGCGAATGGATCAGGTCCGACGCGCAACTCGGCGACGACGACATCCTGCGGCGCCTGCTGGATGCCGGCGATGCCGCCTACGCCGAGAAGACCGGCAAGGTCGATGCCGAGGCCTGGTCAGGTTTCGAACGCAATGTCATGCTGCAAAGCCTGGACACGCATTGGCGCGAACATCTCTCTGCGCTCGATCACCTGCGCCAGGGTATCCATCTGCGCGGCTATGCGCAGAAGAATCCGAAGCAGGAATACAAGCGCGAAGCCTTCGAACTATTCGAAGGCCTGCTGCAGACCGTGCGCAGCGAAGTCTCCAAGCTGCTGCTCACCGTCGAAATCCGCAGCGAGGAGCAAATCGAAGAAGCCGAAGCTCCGCCGCAACTCGAAAACGTGCAATACCACCATGCCGATTACGATGAAGCGCTCGGTGCCGCCGAACCCAAGCCGGCGCAGCCGGTCGAGCGGCACACGCCCAAGATCGGCCGCAACGATCTCTGCCCTTGCGGCAGCGGCAAGAAGTACAAGCACTGTCACGGCAAACTGAGTTGACCCGGGAAAGGCATCCGACGCTTGTCGAGGCCGGCGATGCCGTCCTCATACTCGACCAGACGCGGCTGCCGCACGAAGCGGTCATGCTGCGGCTGGCATCGCTCGAAGATGCCGCTCACGCCATCCGCGTCATGCAGGTACGCGGCGCACCGCTGATCGGCGCCACTGCCGCCTACGGGGTGGCGCTGGGTCTGGCCGACGACGCCGGCGATGACCGGCTGCAGCAGGTCATAGCAACGCTCGCCGCGACACGGCCGACAGCGGTCAATCTGCACTGGGCGCTGGCGCGCATGCAGCGCGTGCTGCAGGCAACGCCACCGCAGGGTCGGCGCGAGATCGCATGGACAGAGGCGCGAGCGATTGCGGTGGAAGACAGGGCCGCCAACAGCGCGATCGGGCTGAATGGATTGCCGCTGATAGCTGCAATCCATTCAGCCTTCGGCAAACAGAAGAAGGGCTATCCCCCCGGCCCCCTTCCCGGGCAAGGGGGTGACTATTTCAGGCAGGCTGCGCCTGACATTGTCAATGTCATGACCCACTGCAATGCCGGGCGGCTCGCCACGGTCGAACACGGCACAGCGCTGGCGCCGGTATATGCCGCGCGGGCAGCGGACGTGCCGGTGCACGTCTGGGTTTCCGAAACCCGGCCGCGCAACCAGGGTCTGCTCACGGCCTGGGAACTGCGCGAAGCGGGCGTGCCGCATACCCTGATTGCCGACAACGCCGCGGGGCTGCTGCTGATGCAGGGCAAGGTCGATCTGGTGATCGTCGGTGCCGATCGCATTGCCGCCAACGGTGACACCGCCAACAAGGTCGGAACCTATCTCAAGGCGCTCGCCGCCCGTGCCCACGGCGTGCCCTTCTATGTCGCCGCACCGCTGTCAACCATAGATTTCGCCTGCCCGTCCGGTGCCGCGATTCCGATCGAAGAGCGTGACGCGGCAGAACTTGGCGCAGGCGCCACGCCGGCGGCAAACCCGGCCTTCGATATAACGCCGGCGGCCTTGATCAGCGGCGTCATTTCCGAGCGCGGCGTGCTCCCTGCCGACGCCCTCGGCCAGTGGCGGCAATGAGCAGCGCAAGTTCCGGCCTCGCCGCCAGGGTGCTGGCCACGGCACGGGCAATGAACGCCTCGGGCATCAATCGCGGCAGCGCCGGCAACGTCAGCGCGCGCTGTGAAGACGGCTTCGTCATCACGCCCACCGGCATGGCCTATGACAGCTGCACCGCCGCGGACATGGTCACGCTAGGCCTTGACGGCTGCGTCAGCGCCACCGGTGCAACGCCGCGCAAACCCTCCTCCGAATGGCGCTTCCACCGCGACATCTATGCCGCGCGGCCGGAGGCCGGCGCCGTGGTGCACACGCATTCGCCCTTCGCCACCGCGCTGGCCTGCCAGGAACAGGGCATCCCTGCCTTTCATTACATGGTGGCGCGTTTCGGCGGCAGCGACGTAGCTTGCGCGGCCTACGCCAGCTTCGGCACCCAGGAATTGTCCGACGCCATCATCGCTGCGCTCGACGGCCGCTGCGGCTGCCTGATGGCGCATCACGGCATGGTGGTCTTCGGTCGCGACACGGATCATGCACTGGCGCTGGCGGTTGAACTCGAAACCCTGTGCGAGCAATACTGGCGCGTGCTGCAACTGGGCACGCCGAAGTTGCTGTCCGCCGCCGAAATGACCCGCGTCACGGCGAAATTCGCCGGCTACGGGCAGCAAGACTAAGCGCTCTGCGGGCCGGCGTCAGGCCTCGACCACGCCGCGTATCACCTGGTTGAAATGCCCTATCCACTCGACAGAGAACTGCCTGTCGCTGGCATTGACCTCGGCCACCGCGCGCAACAGCGAGCGCCCTTCGCCGCGATGGCTGTGCTTCAGCGTCACCGACTCGAAGGCATCGACGATGGCGAGGATCTTGGCACCGGGAACGATCCTGTCTTCCGTCAGTCCGTGCGGGTAGCCCTTGCCATCGACCATCTCGTGGTGCTGCGCAATCATCACCGCAGCCTCCTGCCAACCCGCCATGCGCCCGACCAGTCCGGCACCCAGGGAGGGATGCTCGTGCATCACCTGGCGCTCGGCCTCGCTCAGCGGACCGAGCTTGAGCCAGATCGGTTCCGGCAGCAGCATCATACCGATGTCATGGAGGTAGACCGCCGCCTCGAGTTGCGCGACATCCACCGGCTTGCCGGCGCACGCATTGGTGTCAAGCGCCAGCCGCAGCAGACGGGCGCTGCGGCCCTTGAACAGAGGTGAGCGGGATTCCAGTTGCAGTGCCAGGCGCTGAAAGAAACGCAGATCGCCGGCACGGTCGTTGCCGCCGGCGACGGTCTCGGACGGCAGCTTTGCCTGCCCGCGCAGCGGCATCCCGGCTACGCCAAGCGTCGCCGCACCGGCCGGGCGGAATCCGGTGACGGCCTCGATCAGGGCGACCGAGCCGGCATCCAGCCCGGCGTTGCCGGTGCCGCTCAAGCTGTCCAGCCCGTCTATCAGTTCGGGCAGCCGCAGGGTATCGATCGAACGCCCGGCGAGGAGGGCCTCGACCGCCAGTTCCAGGCGATCGAGCGCGAGCAGGACAGCCTCGGCCAGCAGCGGCGAAAAGTCCAGTTTGCCTTCGCGCAGCCTGACCAGCAGACTCTCGATGGGATGGGTGATTCGGACGCCGAGCTCGAAACCGCAGATCGACGCATCGCCCTTGATGGTATGCAGCGCCCTGAACAGCGCAGCAACGGCCTCACTGTCGCCGGGTTCGCGGCGCAGCCTGGCCACCTGCTGCTCCAGGGTGGTCGCCTGATCGTCAAGCGCGTCGCGAAACTCCACCAGCCGTTCGCGGTCGGCGATCTGCTTGTAGCGGGCGATGGCAGCACTCATCGGCGGCTTGCGGCCTTACTTCCCCTTGGCCCAGGAATCCCTCAGCGTCACTGCGCGATTAAATACCGGCGCGCCGGGGCGGGAATCGATGCGGTCGGCGACAAAGTAGCCGTGGCGTTCGAACTGAAAGCGGTCTTCGGCGGCGGCAGCTCCCAGGGCCGCTTCGAGTTGCGCGGTGATGACCAGCTTCGAGTCCGGGTTGAGATCGGCGATGAAGTCGCGGCCGCCCTCCCCCGGCGCCTCGACGGCGAACAGGCGGTCATACAGCCGCACCTCGCCGGCATAGGAATGCCGGGCCGAAACCCAGTGGATGTTGCCCTTGACCTTGTATGTATCGGCACCGGGCGTGCCGGATTTGGAGTCGGCCATGTACTCGCAATGCACCGCCACCACCTTGCCCGCGGCGTCCTTGTCGCAGCCCAGGCACTTCACCACGAAACCGTAGCGCAGGCGCACGGTGTTGCCGGGGAAAAGGCGGAAGTAGCCCTTGGACGGAACTTCCATGAAGTCTTCGCGCTCGATCCAGAGCTCTTTCGAAAAAGGCAGCGGGCGCTTGCCCCACTCGGGCTTCTGCGGGTGGTTGGGCGCCAGGCATTCCTCTTCCTGCCCCTCCGGGTAGTTGTCGATGACCAGCTTGACCGGGTCGAGCACGGCTATGCGCCGCGGCGCGGTTTCGTTGAGATGTTCGCGCTGGCAGTCCTCCAGCACGCTGATGTCGATCCAGGAATCGGACTTGGTGACACCGATCATTTCGCTGAAGCGGCGAAAACCCTCCGGCGTGAAGCCGCGGCGCCGCGCGCCGACCAGGGTCGGCAGGCGCGGATCGTCCCAGCCGCCGACGTGCTTTTCCTCGACCAGCTGGATCAGCTTGCGCTTGGAGAGCACGACATAGGACAGGTTGAGCCGGGCGAACTCGATCTGCTGCGGCAGCGGCGTATTGACGCAGCCGAGTTCGGCCAACCGCGCCAGCAGCCAGTCGTAGAACGGGCGCTGGTCTTCGAACTCGAGGGTGCAGATGGAATGGGTGATGTTCTCCAGCGCATCCTCGATGGGGTGGGCGTAGGTATACATCGGGTATATGCACCAGGCATCGCCGGTATTGTGGTGCGTGGCCTTGCGGATGCGGTAGATGGCCGGGTCGCGCAGGTTGATGTTGCCCGAGGCCATGTCGATTTTTGCCCGCAGCACGTGCGTGCCGTCGGCGAATTCGCCGGCTTTCATGCGGCGGAACAGATCGAGGTTCTCGGCCGCCGTGCGCAAGCGGAAGGGAGAATTGTGGCCCGCAGTGGTCAGCGTGCCGCGACTGGCGCGCAACTCGTCGGCGGTCTGCGAATCGACATAGGCATGGCCGGCCTCGATCAGCTTCTCGGCGAAGTCGTACATCCACTGGAAGTAGCCGGAGGCCAGGTACTTGTTCTCCTGCCAGTCGAAGCCCAACCAATGCACGGCATCGATGATGGCATCGACATATTCCTGCTCTTCCTTTTCCGGATTGGTGTCATCGAAGCGCAGATGGCAGGCGCCCTGGTAATCCAGGGCGAGGCCGAAGTTCAGGCAGATCGACTTGGCGTGGCCGAAATGCAGGTAGCCGTTCGGCTCCGGCGGGAAGCGGGTGCGGATTCTTGCCGCATCTGCCGCGCCGCCTTTCTGCTGCGCCGCCGGGCCGGGCTGTCCGCTCCAGTGGCGCAATGCGTACTTGCCTGACTTGAGGTCGGCATCGATGATGTGGCGGATGAAGTTATTTACCCGTGCGCCGGCGCCGGGTACGGTATCCACGCGGACGGAGGGTTTGTCGAGTTCGGCCATGTCTGCTGCTTGCATTGGTGCGAAGCCGCAATTCTACCGGCGAAGCCGCGTAAAATCGTAGCCATGAATGGATTGGCATTGCTCGCAATCGGCGTCGGCGCGGCGCTCGGCGCCTGGTTGCGGTGGGGACTGGGACTGTGGCTGAATCACCTGCTGCCCACCCTGCCGCTGGGAACCCTGGCCGCCAACCTGATCGGCGGCTATCTGGTGGGTGTTGCCGTGGCCGTCTTCCACATCAACGTTGAACTGCCCCCCGAGGCGAAGCTCTTCGCCATCACCGGCTTTCTCGGCGGCCTGACCACCTTTTCCACCTTCTCGGCCGAAGTGGTGGGCCTGATACGCACGGCCCAATACGGTTGGGCACTGGGCACGGCATCGGTGCACCTGTTCGGTTCGCTGTTACTCACCGGTCTGGGCATCTTCACCATCCAAAAGCTGGCGCAATGAGCGCCTCCGCCGTCCCGCCAGCACAGAAATTTCCGAAACGATGCACTGCCGCTATTGCACGCGCGGCACGGCGTCCGCCATTGGCGCCTTGAATTTCGGATCGAATGTATCTACAATGTAGAGACATATCGCCCGGGAGGTAACGCAATGGAAACCACTATCCGCAAATGGGGCAACAGTCCCGCCGTTCGGCTGCCGGCGGCGGTATTGCGCGAGGCGGCGTTCGGCGTCGAGCAGCGCGTCAACATCTCGGTGTCGCAGGGCAGGATCGTGATCGAGCCATCGGGCCGGGTTGCCTATGATCTCGATGCACTGCTCGATGGCATCACGGCCGGCAACAGGCATGGGGAAGCCGATTTCGGCGCTCGGGTCGGCAAGGAGATTTGGTGATGGCCTATGTGCCGGATGCAGGACACGTAGTCTGGCTGGAGTTCGATCCCCAGGCGGGTCACGAGCAGGCCGGGCGGCGCCCGGCGTTGGTGATGAGTCCGGCGCGCTACAACGGCAAGACCGGATTGATGGTTTGCTGCCCGATGACGACGAAGATCAAGGGACACCCTTTCGAGGTACTGGCAGATACCGGTGACCAGCCGAGTGCGGTTCTTTCCGACCAGATGAAGTCGCTTGACTGGAAGGTACGGCGGGCGAAGAAGAGGGCCGAGGTATCCGCCGAAGTGATGCGGCACGTGCGCGCAAAGCTCAAGGCGCTTCTGCAAATCGACTGAAACGCCGCCATGAAGTTCGACCCCGAAGCTCGCCGGGCGGCGCGGCCCGCGCTGAGCTATGACGAGGCGCTGCCGGTGAATGTGCGCCGCGTCGAAATCGGCGCGGCGATACTCAAGCATCAGGTCGTGGTCATCTGCGGCGAAACCGGCTCCGGCAAGACCACGCAACTGCCGAAGATCTGCCTCGAGATCGGCCGCGGCCTGACCGGCATGATCGGCCACACCCAGCCGCGCCGCATCGCCGCACGCGCCACGGCGACACGGATATCGCAGGAGCTGAAATCGGAACTCGGCCGCCACGTCGGCTTCAAGATCCGCTTCACCGACCGCGTTACCCCGGACAGCTACATCAAGCTGATGACCGACGGCATCCTGCTCGCCGAAACCCAGACCGACCCGCTGCTGCGCCAGTACGACACCATACTCATCGACGAGGCCCACGAACGCAGCCTCAACATCGACTTCCTGCTCGGCTACCTCAAGCAACTGCTGCCGAAGAGACCGGAGCTCAAGCTCATCGTCACCTCGGCGACGCTCGACGCCGAGCGCTTCAGCCGGCATTTCACCCGAGACGGAAATGCGGCGCCGGTAATCGAGGTTTCGGGACGGCTGTATCCGATCGAAACACGCTACCGCCCGTGGCAAGACAAGAAGGACGGCGACCTCAACGACGCCATCGTCGATGCGGTGGACGAGGCACATCGCACAGGGCCGGGCGATGTGCTGGTCTTCCTCCCCGGCGAGCGCGAGATACGCGAGGCCGCCGAGGCGCTGAGGAAACATCATCCACCGGGACTCGAAGTGCTGTCGCTGTTCGCCCGCCAGTCGGCGCCCGAACAGGCGCGGGTGTTTTCATCGCACCAGGGGCGGCGCGTGGTGCTGGCGACCAATGTCGCCGAGACCTCGCTGACGGTGCCCGGCATCCGTTACGTGATCGACTCGGGCCTGGCCCGCGTCAAGCGCTACTCGCATCGCAACAAGGTCGAGCAGTTGCAGGTGGAACCGGTCTCGCAGGCGGCGGCCAGCCAGCGCGCCGGACGCTGCGGACGGGTTTCTGCCGGCATCTGCTTCAAGCTCTATGACGAAGAAGATTTCAACAAGCGCCCCGCCTACACCGAACCGGAGATTCTTCGCTCCAGCCTGGCCGGCGTGATCCTGCGCATGAAGTCGCTGCACCTGGGCGACGTCGAGGATTTCCCCTTCCTCGAAGCACCGGCGCCGCGCATGATTACCGACGGCTATCAGCTGCTGGCGGAACTCGGGGCAATCGACGAAACGAGCAAGGAACTCACGAAAGTCGGAGTCGAACTGGCCCGGTTGCCCCTCGATCCCAAGATCGGCCGCATGATCCTCGCCGCGCGCGAACACGGCTGCCTGAAGGAAGTGCTGATCATCGCCGCCGCCCTTGGCACCCAGGACCCGCGCGACCGGCCGCAGGAGCATGCGACGAGCGCCGACCAGGCTCATGCCAAATGGAAGGACGAGAAGTCCGAGTTCCTCTCCTACCTCAAGCTCTGGCACGCAGCCGACGAGGTGTGGAAGCACGAGACCAGCAACAAGCAGCGCCAGTGGTGCCGGCAGAACTTCATCAACTGGTTGAGGGTGCGCGAGTGGCGCGACGTCCATGCACAACTGCATGTGGTGTGCACCGAACACGGTTGGAAAGACAACTCCTTGGCGGCACCCTACGAAGCCATCCACAAGGCACTGCTGACGGGCTTGCTCGGCCACATCGGCCTGATCAGCGAGGAAGACAGGAACTACCTCGGCGCACGCGGCATCCGCTTCTTCATTCACCCCGGATCGTCGCTGCTCAAGAAGGCCGGACGCTGGATCGTCGCCGCCGAACTGGTGGAGACCTCGCGCCTGTTCGCCCGCTGCATCGCCAAGATCGAGCCGGAGTGGCTGGAGCAGGTCGGCAGCCACCTGATCCGCCGCCACGTTTATGAACCGCACTGGGAAAAGGGCCCGGGGCAGGTCGTGGCCTGGGAACGCGTCACCCTGCACGGGCTGATGCTGCATGCCAAGCGACGCCTGCACTATGGCCCCACGGACCCGAAGCTGGCGCGCGAAATCCTGATCCGCGAGGCGTTGGTCGAAGGCCAGGTGGGCGAGGACTGGGTGCGCAAGTGGCGCTTCTTCCAGCACAACGCCAAACTCATGAAGGAAATTCAGGCGCTGGAGCACAAGTCGCGGCGGCCCGACGTGCTGGTCGACGACGAACTGATTTACGCCTTTTACGACGACAAGCTGCCGCAAGGCATCATCACCCTGGCCGCCTTCGACCACTGGCGGCGCGAGGTGGAGGCGACCGAGCCCAAGCTGCTCTGCCTGGAGAAGGAGCAGTTGATGCGCCATGAGGCGGCGGGCATCACCACCGATGCCTTTCCGCCGGCACTGACGCATCACGGCCAGAGCTTCAAGCTCAGCTACCACCACGACCCCGGTGCGGCCGACGACGGCGTGACGCTGACGCTGCCGCTGACGGCGCTCAACCAGTTGCCGGCCAATCGCTGCGAATGGCTGGTGCCCGGTCTGCTCAAGGAAAAAATCCTCGCCTTGCTGAAGACCCTGCAGCAGAAATACCGCCACCGGCTGCAGCCGCTCGACGAGTTCGCGACGAATTTTTGCGAAGCCGGAAACGACCTGGACGAGCCGCTGGTGCGCGCCCTGACGCGCAGCGCCGAGGAACATCTGGCGATGAAGCTGCCGCTTGATGCCTTCCGCAGCGGCGAGTTGCGGCCGCACCTGTTCATGAACTTCCGGCTCACCGACGAGCACGGCGGCACGCTGGCCATTTCGCGCAACCTGGCCGAACTGCGCGCCGAGTATCGCGGCCGCGTCGAGCAGGCTTACGCCGCCGCGGAAGTAAGCCACGAGGCGGCCACCGGAGACCTCACCGGGCTAACCGCATGGACCTTCGGCCCCCTGCCCGAACTGATGGAAGTCAAGGTCGGATCAGGCACCACGCTGGGTTTCCCGGCGCTGGTCGACCTGGGTGAGAACGTGCGCCTGACCGCTTTCGATACCGAAGACAAGGCGCGTGCCGAGCATCGCAAAGGCATGTCGCGGCTGTTCGCGCTGCAACTGGCAGCCCAGGTCAAGGCCATCGAAAAGCTGCCGGGACTGCGCGAACTTGCGCTGCAGTTTGTCGCGCTGGGCACCGAGAAGGAACTCAGGGAGCAGTTGGTCGCCGTGACCCTGGAACGCACCTGCCTGATGGACCCGCTGCCGACGGATGAAGCTTCGTTCGCGGCACGGCGCGAAGCGGCGCGCGGCCGCATCCTGCTGGTGGCGCAGGAGATCCTGCGCCTGCTCGCCGGCATCCTGGCCGAGCATGCGGTCCTCGCAAAGAAGCTCGCCTCCATGCAAAAAGCATTGCCGCAGGCCTGCGCCGACATCGGCGCGCAGCTGTCCGACCTGATACCAAAAAGGTTCATTGCGGCAACCTCCTTCGAACGGCTGCAGCACTACCCGCGCTACCTCAAGGCGATCAGCATGCGGCTGGAAAAAGCGCGCAGCGACCCGGCACGCGATGCGCGCCTGATGGCCGACTGGCAGGCGCTGGGCAAGCCCTGGGAGCGCGAACGCAACGCCATGCTCAAATCCGGCCAGGCCGGCGACGCCTTTCTCGACGAATTCCGCTGGCTGCTGGAAGAACTGCGCGTCGCCCTGTTCGCGCAGGAACTGAAAACATCGTCGCCGGTTTCGGTGAAACGATTGCAGAAGATGTGGGATAGTCGGGTACACAGATGATCCTAAATTCCTCACCACAGAGACACAGAGGCACAGAGAAGGGCCTGGAATCAGAGGCGTGTCAATCCGGTGGCGAGAGCCCACGAGGTGAGCGCCTTCCATACGGCAAGCACTTGGTTTTCCTCTGCGATCTCTGTGCCTCTGTGGTTCAACCGAGTTTTCAAGGATGATTGAAGTATTTGCAGCCTTTACCAGGTCGCTGCGCGACCTGACGCGCAGCGAGGTGTTGTGGCATGCGCTGTGGCCGCCGCTGCTGGCGCTGCTCGTCTGGATCGTCGTCGCCGTCTCGGTGTGGAGCGATGCCCTGGCGCTGATGGCGCGCATCCTGCCGCAACTGCCGTGGTCAGGTTGGGAATGGCTGGCGCGCTGGGCCGCGGTATTCCTGCTGCTGTCCGCCTTCGCTGCGCTCACCTATTTCACTGCGATTCTGCTGGTGGCCGTATTTGCACTGCCGCGCCTGGTCGATCTGATTGCGGAACGCGACTACCCGGATCTGGGGCGCCATGGCGAAAACGTGTTCTGGGGCAGCCTGGGCAATACTCTGGCGGCCGGCGCGATCTTTGTCGCCGCGTGTTTCCTCATGCTGCCGCTGCTGCTGATCCCGGGAGCCGTGCTGGTACTACCCTTGCTGTCGGCCGGCTGGCTCAACCAGCGCAGCTTCGGTTTCGATGCCCTGGCCGGACATGCCTCGCGCAATGAAATTCAGCGTCTGCTGGCGGCCAATCGCAGCCGGTTCTATTTTGCCGGGGTCGCAACCGCCGCCACGGCGCACGTTCCACTAATCAACCTGCTGGCTCCCGCCTTCACCGCGCTGGTCTTCGTCCATCTCGGTCTTGCCGCGCTGCGGCGCCAGCGTCAGGAAGGAGGCATAGAACTATGACAGGCATCGGTGCCATCATCATCGGCGACGAGATCACCCTCGGCCGCCGCCAGGACAAGCACTTTCCCAAACTGATCGAACTGCTTGCGGCGCGCGGCCTGGTGCTGAACTGGGCGCTTTACATGGCCGACGATCGCCAGCGCCTGACCGAAACCCTGGCGCGAACGCTGGCCGGCGATGACATCGTGTTCAGCTTCGGCGGCATCGGCAACACCCCGGACGACCACACGCGGCAGGCCGCTGCAGCCGCTGCGGGAGTGGAACTGGTGCTGCATGCGGATGCCGAGCGCGAGATCCGGGCGCGCTTTGCCGAACTCAAGTCCGAACCGACCGAGGTGCAGTGGGCTCTGGGCCATTTCCCGGCGGGCAGCCGCATCATTCCCAATCCCTACAACCGGATTCCGGGATTCTCGCTGGGCCGGCATCACTTCGTGCCGGGCTTTCCGCAGATGGCCTGGCCGATGGTGGAGTGGGTGCTCGACAGCGACTACTCCTCGCGCTTCAACGCGAATCCGAGTGCAGAAGCGGCGATCCTGGTCTGGAAGGGTCTCGAGGGAACGCTGATCCACCTCATGCGGCAGGTCGAAGCCGACTTTCCCGGCGTCAAGGTGTTCAGCCTGCCCTTCCTCGGCTCGAAGGAAGTCGAGCGTCATATCGAACTCGGCGTGCGCGGCGCGCCGCAAGAAGTGCCGGCGGCGATGGAGGCGCTCCGGCGCGGCGTGGTTGAACTGGGCTATGCCTTCGACGAAAAGTGACGCTGCCAGCCTGAACTGAAACCCGGCTGCGCCTCGATTTGCTTTATCCTGTCCCTACCGGAAACATGCGAAAGCAGGCGCCGTCATGATCGACAGTCAAGACCGCAAGCATCTCGAACAGGCCAAGCTGTTCGCCAACATCAGCCTGGAAAGCGTGGAGCATCTCCTCGAGAGATGTCACAGGCTTGAGCTGGAACGCGGCGAGCACCTGCTGGAAGCCGGTGTCGCCAACAGTCATCTGTATCTGGTTCTTGACGGCGAACTGCGTGTCTACCTGGCTGGCCGCGATATGCCGGAACATGCGGTATTCGGCCCCGGCGAATGCGTCGGCGAGATGTCGCTGCTGGACAGCCGGCAGGCCTCGGCCCTGGTGCTGGCGGCGGCCGATACGCGCCTTCTGGCGATGCCGCACGAGGTGCTCTGGTCGCTGGTGGATTGTTCCCACGGCGTGGCGCGCAACCTGTTGGCGATCATGGCCGGCCGCATGCGCAACGACAACCTGACGATGGTTTCCTCACAGACCCACAGCCTCGAGTTCGAGCAGGCGGCGAGCGTCGATGCGCTCACCGGGATCCACAACCGGCGCTGGCTGCTGGAGGCCTATCCGCGCGCCATCGACCGCTGCGAACGCGATAACGAGTTGCTTTGCCTGGTGATCGCCGACATCGATTTGTTCAAGTCTTTCAATGAGCGCTTCGGCCATCTCGCCGGCGATGCCGTGTTGCGTCGCGTGGCGCGCCAGTTGGCCGAAGGACTGCGGGCGCAGGACCTGATTGCGCGTTACGGTGGCGAGGAGTTCCTGATTCTGCTGCCGCGATCAGCGCTTGATGAAGCCCTGCTGATCGCCGAGCGACTGCGCGATCTGGTGGCCGCCGGCTGCGGGCTGGAGACGGAAGAAGGCGTGCAAGGCGTGACGATCAGTTGCGGTGTCGCCCAGATGATCCGCGGCGAACAGTTCGACACGCTGGCTTTGCGCGCCGATGAAGCTCTGCGCCGGGCCAAGCAGAACGGCCGCGACCGGGTCGAGATGGCGGAGTAACGCGGCCGCCCTACCCCGTGCCGCCCACCGTCAAACCGTCGATGCGCAGCGTCGGCTGGCCGACGCCGACCGGCACGCTCTGGCCTTCCTTGCCGCAGGTGCCGACACCCGGATCGAGCGCCATGTCGTTGCCGATCATGGCGACGCGCATCATCGCCTCGGGGCCGCTGCCGATCAGCGTCGCGCCCTTGACCGGCGTGGTGATTTTGCCGTTCTCGATCAGGTAGGCCTCGGCAGTCGAGAAGACGAACTTGCCGCTGGTGATGTCCACCTGGCCGCCACCGAAGTTGGCGGCATACAGGCCCTTCTTCACCGACTTGATGATTTCCTGCGGATCGCGGATGCCGTTGAGCATCGTGGTGTTGGTCATGCGTGGCAGGGGCAGGTGGGCGAAGGACTCGCGGCGGCCGTTGCCGGTGACCGGCACCCCCATCAGGCGCGCATTCAGCGTGTCCTGCAGGTAGCCGACGAGAATGCCGTCTTCGATCAATACCGTGCGCTGCGTCGGATTGCCTTCGTCGTCGATGGAGAGCGAACCGCGCCGCTCGGCAATCGTGCCGTCATCGACCACGGTGACCCCCCTGGCCGCGACGCGCTGGCCGATGCGGCCGGCGAAAGTGGAACTGCCCTTGCGGTTGAAGTCGCCTTCAAGGCCGTGGCCCACCGCTTCGTGGAGCAGGATGCCGGGCCAGCCGGGACCCAGCACCACGGTCATTTCGCCGGCTGGCGCAGGCTTGGCGGCAAGATTGACGCTGGCCTGATGCACGGCGCGCGCGGCGTAATCATGCAGCATGGCATCGCTGAAATAGGCGTAGTCGAAACGTCCGCCGCCACCTGACGAACCCTGCTCGCGCCGCCCTTTTTCTTCCATGATCACGGAAATCGAAATGCGCACCAGCGGCCGCACGTCGGCCGCCATGTGGCCGTCGGAACGCGCCACCAGCACCACTTCCCAGGTGCCGGCAATGCTCGCCATGACCTCCTTGACGCGCGGGTCAGCGGCGCGCGCCATGGCTTCCAGGCGCTCCAGCAGCGTGACCTTGGCCGCGTCGTCGAGCGAAGCGATGGGGTCGTCCCCGGCGTACAGCGCCGGCGGCGGCCTGCTCCGGCGCAGCATCGGCGCCAGACGCTGGGCGCCGGCGGCGGCAATCGCACGGGTGGTACCGGCGGCGGCCTGCAGCGCCGCCAGGCTGATGTCGTCGGAATAGGCAAAAGCGGTTTTCTCGCCGCAGATGGCGCGCACCCCGACGCCCTGCTCGATGTTGAAGCTGCCCGACTTGACGATGCCTTCCTCCAGGCTCCAGGCCTCGGAGCGGGCATACTGAAAATACAGGTCGGCGTAATCGACGTGATTGCCGAACAGTTGGCCGAACACCCGCTCCAGCAGATGCGGCGCCAGGCCGTGAGGCTTGAGCAGAACTTGTTCGGCGATGTCGAAATGGGGAACTGGGCTAGCTGGGGCGTTCATGAATGTCCTTGGGGAATGATGTCTAAGACCCTATTGGCCACAGAGGACACAGAGATCACAGAGGGGAAAAACCGCAAAAAGATTGCTCACGATTCTCGATTTTCTCTGTGCCCTCTGTGATCTCTGTGGCTAATTGGTTTTGCAGATCGCTACAGTATGCGGTGTTTCAGGGCGGGCAGGCTGGCCCTGATCTCGGTCAGCCGCTGCCGGTCGAAGTCAGCAGCGACCACGCCCTCCCCTTTGTCCATGCGGGCCAGAACCTCGCCCCAGGGACCGATGATCATGCTGTTGCCGTGGGTCATGCGTCCGGTCGGATGCCGGCCGCCTTGCGCCGCCGCCAGAACATAGCACTGGTTCTCGACGGCGCGGGCGCGCAGCAGCAATTCCCAGTGGGCGCGGCCGGTGGTTTCGGTGAAGGCGGCGGGCAACACCAGCAGGTCGACAGCGCCCATGGCGCGGAAAAGCTCTGGAAAGCGCAAGTCATAACAGACGGCGAGGCCAACGCGGCCGAGTGGCGAATCGAACGCCACGACCTGATTGCCGCGTTCGATGGTGAGGGCTTCGTCGTAGGCCTCATCACCCTTCTTGAAACCGAAGAGGTGGATCTTGTCGTAGCGCGCCACGCGCCGGCCCTGCGCATCGAATACGAGACAGCTGTTGCGCAGTTTGTCCGGATCGTCCGCCGTCAGGGGAATTGAACCGCCGACCAGCCAGATTCCGTGGCGGCACGCTGCGTCGGCGAGGAAATCCTGGATCGGACCGCTGCCATCGGTTTCGCGCGCCGCGAGCCGGTCGGCATCCGTGGCGCCGATCAGCGGAAAATATTCGGGCAGGGCAACCAGTTGCGCGCCGGCCGCTGCAGCCTCGGCAATCAGGCGGCCGGCGGTGGCCAGATTGGGCGTCACGTCCGGAGTGGAAATCATCTGTACTGCGGCAATCCGGGTTGCGGCCGCGGCGCTTGACGCCGAAGGGTCCGGCATCGGGTGCTGATGCTCCATAGTCATTTCGTTGCCTCCGGCTTCTTCTCCTGCCCCAGTTTGTCGACCTTGGGATCGGCCCAGCTGCCGGTCACCGCGTATTCGAAGGCGAAGGCCTGGTCGAGGGGATCCTTGAAGATTTTTTGCGCCGCCCAGGCGATCACACCGGCGAGCGGGTTGGCAATCATGGCCCCGACCGCAAGCGATTCGCCCACCGCAGGCTGCACGCGCACCTTGAGATTCTGTGTCTCGGCGGTCAGATTGACGGCGCCGCTCATCAACACTTTTGCCGAGGGTCCTTGAATCTGCAGGTCCTTCGTCTCCAACACGCCGCGCGCCACGGCAAACTGGCCGCCTATGCTGTCGAAGGCAAAACCGTCGCTGAAGATGTCGCGAAAATCGAGGGTGATGCGGCGCGGCAGCGATTGCAGGCTGAGAATCCCGAGCAGGCGGCCGACGCCGGGTTCGAGCTTGACGAACTGGCCGCCGGAGGCGTCGAGCTTGAAACTGCCGTTGAGGGTCGGATAGTCGATGGTGAAGGGCGAACCGTTCCATGACAGGTTGCCGGAGAGACTGGCACTGCCGCGGCGCACCGCGTCCGGATGGCCGATGCGCGCCAGGAGCTTCTCTATGCTTTTTGCACCGAGCTTGAATTCGACACGGGTATCGGGCTGGGTCGGGCTGGGTCGCCAGCGGCCGGTGGCCTCCAGCGTGCCATCGTCATTCTTCGCGTCGACCCGGGTATTCCAGTAGCCGTCCTTGTTTTCCGCCGCGATGCGCACGGTGCCGAGCGCGCGGTCCTTGAGCGAGAGCTGGTCGACAGTGATGTCGAGCGCCGGGATCCGCTGCATGACTTCGCTGCTCCTGGCCTGCAGGACGGCCGGCGTGGCAACAGATTCGGGAATCGAAAACTGGGCAATGCGCCCGGTCAGTTTGCCGCTGCCGGCGCTGTTCCACTCAAAGTTGCCGGCGAGCTCGCGACTTTTCAGCTCGAAGCGCGTACTGGTCGCACCCTCCGCCCGGCTGCCGCTGACGCGCACATCGTGGAAGCTCTTTTCCATCACGCCGAGATCGGCCGTACGCAAATCGAACTGCACCGCCGGCAGCAGCGATAGCGCCGGGCCGCCTTGAATACTGCCGGGGCTCTGGCTCATCAGCAGGCTGCGCCAGAAATCCGCGTTAGCCCGCGGCAGATTCGCGACGACAATCAGGCTGCGCTCCGGCAGGCTGGCACTGACATCGCCCAGCGCCAGCAAGCCGCGCGTGATCACCGGCGGATTGACATCGTGGCGGCGCACCAGTTGAAAGCGCAGGCTGCGCCCGAGGCTGATGTCGAGCATGTCTTGTGCAGCGCCGGGAGTCGCTGCTCGCGCCGCTGTTGCCGCCTTGCCCGCCGCGCTGCGCGCCGCCGCATCGGGTGGCGGCTTGCGTTCCAGATTGAAGGCCATGGCCTCGCCGGACGACTTGTTGAAGGGCTCCGGCAGGCTCGATGACAGCCCGATCAGATTCGAGCTCAGCTTCACTTCCGCCGACTTCTTCCTGACGCGTACGCTGCCCGTCCATTTCGCACTGCCCGACAGATGGTCGAACACGGGATGCGGGAACTGGCGCCGCAGCGTTGCGATGCCGACCTCGCCGGCGGCATTGATCTGGACATTGCCGTCACCTGCGCTCTTCACGTCCACGTGCAGCGGAGTGCCCAGCAGCGTGCCGCGAATGCCCTGTGCCTCGAGATGGTCTTCGCTGAAGCGCAAGGCGCCGCGGACCTCGGCCAGCGGCGGCAGGTCGCTGTCGACCGTCAGGCGGTTGCCGTCGAAGCGGTAGCTGCCGGCGACCTTTGAATTCACCAGCCGGCGCAAGGGCAGGCTGAGCTTGAGATCGAGTTCGCCGTTGCCTTCCGCCTTCATGTCTTCAGTGAAATGATCGATACGCTCGCCGACCGGGCTGGCCTCGATGAAGCGCAGGAAATCCGCCGTCGGTCCCGCCGCTTTGCCGGTCACGGTGAGCAGTTCCTCGGCCTGTTCGATGTCGGCAATCTCGGCGCGCACCTCGCGCAGGCCGACGCCGAATATCCTGCCGCTCTTGCCGGTGATCAGCATGCGTGCGCCTTCGAACAGCAGTTCGCCCTCGATATCGTTGATTTCCGGCCAACTGCGGGCATAGCGCAAAGTGGCATCGCGGAACTTGCCCCGCACCTCGAAGACGCCGCCTTTGCCGCCGCGGAAAGGAAACTGGCGCAAGTCGCCGCGCAACTTCAGCGTCGTCTCGCTGGCCTTGCCGCCGATGATGGCAACGCGCAGCCAGTCGCGCACGTCCTTGCCCACGGCCAAAGGCATGTAACGCCACACGGCATCGCCGCTGCCCCTCGTCAGCCGGGCATCGAGCTCGAGTTCGCCCGGCCCTTCGCTCAGGGCATGCCAGGTGCCGCTGGCTTCGCCGGCCGCATCCTTGTTGTGGAACGCCGCCTGGCGCAGATTGACATGCAGGCCGTCGGCGGCGGATTTCCAGTCGAGGTCGGCGGCGAAAGCTTCCAGTTCCAGCTTCGGATCGGCAAATACGGTGGGCAGTTCGAAGCCGGCCCGTTGGCCTTCCAGCCGCAGGCTGCCGCTTTTCTCGTTGCCCTCGATGCGGCCATTGACGCCGGAAATGCCCGGTACGGGACCGAGTGCGGCAAGCCCGAGGCCTTCAAAGCGGCTTTTTACGCTCCATGCTTGCAGCGTTCCCGGGGTTTCGGGAGTTTCCAGCTGACCCTTCCAGTCGAGCTTCAGATCGAAGACGCGGCCGCGCGGAGCGTGGCGCGCCAGGCGGGCGCGGGCCGCCTGGTCCAGCGGCAGGTAAGCGGCGAGGCGCGCCAGGGCGTCCAGATCGAGGCCGTTGGCGCCGACCGCCCCCTGTGCCGGCCGGTTGGCCGCAGCGCTGTGCCAGACAACTTTCAGGTCCGTGGGCTGCAATGACAAACCGTCCCGGGTTGCCAGCGTAAAGTGGTTCAACTCGGCCTCGAAGCCGTCGTCGAGACGGCGTCCTGCCAGACGCCCTTCAAGCCGGAGCAGGTCCAGCTCAGGCAGGGTCGGGCGCAGTTGCAGGCGAACGTCCGCCAGCCGGACATCGGCGGTGGTCGAAACCAGCTGTTTGTCGGCGAATCCAAGCCACAGCCGCAATGCGCCGCTGCCTTGCGGCAAGGCTACCGGATAGTCGACCCAGGTACGCCAGACGGCGAGGTCGGCGTAGTCGAGTTCGGCATAGACCTCGCCTTTCCAGACCTCGAGCCGGTCGAGGTCGCGGCCCTTGAAATCGCCCCGGATGTCGATCCGGGCCGCCAGCTG
>CAINHS010000056.1 GCA_903848955.1 uncultured beta proteobacterium | reverse complement strand
CCCGATGCGTTGTTCGGAAAATTCTCGCTGACGATGCCGCCGAAGTAAGGAAAGCCCACCTTGGCCGTTTCGCTGCTCGGGTTCTCGCCTTCCATCACGGTGAGCTTGAGTTTCACAGCGCCGCCGTGGCGCGCTTCCTTGGCTTGCAGATTCCACTGCCCCTGATCGGCGCGCCCGTCAGCGCCCCAGCGAAAGCCGATGGCCCCCACCGGCAGCACCACTTTGCCGCTTTCATCGAGCGCCACCGTTTTCCATTCCGGGTTGTTGGCGGCACCGAGCTTGCCATTGAAATCGGAAGCGCGCAGATAGCGGTCCGGCACCAGCACCGTCTCACCGCTGGGCAGTGCATGTTCTTTCAGCATCACCAGCATCGGCATGTCGGTGTAGCGGCGCACGTAGTCGTCAAAATAGGCGCTGCGCTGTTTGCCACCGTCAGGGAAGTAAAACTCTTTCAGGATCACGTGGCCCATGGCCATGGCCACGGCCGCATCGGTGCCCTGCTTGGGTTTCATCCAGATGTCCGACAGCTTGGCGACCTCGGAATAGTCGGGCGTCACTGCCACGGTCTTGGTGCCCTTGTAGCGCACCTCGGTGAAGAAGTGCGCATCCGGCGTGCGCGTTTGCGGCACATTGGAGCCCCAGGCGATGATGTAGCTGGAGTTGTACCAGTCGGCCGACTCCGGCACATCGGTCTGCTCGCCCCAGATCTGCGGGCTCGCTGGCGGCAGATCGCAGTACCAGTCGTAGAAACTCATGCTGACGCCACCGATCAGGCTCAGGTAACGGCTGCCGGCAGCGTAAGAGACCATGGACATGGCGGGAATCGGCGAGAAGCCGATGATGCGGTCGGGGCCGTGCTTCTTGATCGTGTAGACGTTGGCGGCGGCCACCATCTCGTTGACTTCATCCCAGCTGGAGCGTACAAAGCCGCCCAGACCGCGCACGCTCTGGTACTCCTTGCGTTTCGCATCGGACTGGGCAATCGAGGCCCAGGCATCGACCGGGTCGTTCGACAGGCGCGCTTCGCGCCAGAGTTTGAGCAGGCGACCGCGCACCATCGGGTACTTGACGCGATTCGCGCTGTACAAATACCAGCTGTAACTGGCGCCGCGCGAGCAGCCGCGCGGCTCGTGATTCGGCATGTCCCAACGCGTGCGCGGGTAGTCGGTCTGCTGGGTCTCCCAGGTCACGATGCCGCCCTTGACGTAGATCTTCCAGGAACACGATCCGGTGCAGTTCACACCATGGGTGGAACGCACGATCTTGTCGTGCGCCCAGCGGTCGCGGTAAGCGTTTTCCCAGGTGCGGTCTTCGCCCGTGGTGACGCCGTGCTCGCCGGAAAACGGTTCCTTGGGTTGAGAGAAGTAACTAAGTCGGTCGAGAAAGTGGCTCATGGGGTACCTCTACAGAAATGACTGGTTGCGCAAAGATTTATTACTGTGTCTACCGGGCTGTCATTGCGGACGTCGGCGGTTGTCATCCCGGACTTGATCCGGGATCCATGGATTGCGGGTCAAGCCCGCAATGACAGCTGAACAGTCCGGGATGACAGCCCTTTGTTCGGGATGACGACCGTTGTCCGGAATGACAGTCGTCATGTCACGGGTTTTTTATTTCCGAGCCGGCGCGCAGGTAGAACCACCAGTTCAGCACCAGGCACAGGGCGTAGAAGATGGCAAAGCCGTACATCGCCATCTCGGGAGTGCCGGCCTTGATCTGGGCGCCGATCACCACCGGCGCAATGAAAGCGCCGTAGGCCGCCACGGCGGAGGTCCAGCCGAGCACCGGGCCGGCCTGTTGCCGGTCAAAGATGACGCCGATGGTGCGGAAGGTGGAACCGTTGCCGATGCCGCTGGCGGCAAACAGCAGCACAAAGAGCCACATGAAAGTCGAGAAGTACTGCTCCGGCGTGGCCGAGCCGTAGGCCTGCATCATCACGTAACCCACCGAGCCCGAGGCCACCACCATCACCGCCGAGATCACTTGCGTCACGATGGAGCCGCCCACCTTGTCGGCGATCCAGCCACCCACCGGGCGAATCAGCGCGCCAACAAAGGGGCCGATCCAGGCGTAGGTCAGGGCCGACGGAGCGTTCGGGTTTTTCAGGGCGTGCTGCATGACACCGGCTGCGTCAGCGACATGGCTGACGCCAAAGATCACCGTGATCGACAGTGGCAACGCCATCGAGAAACCGATGAAGGAGCCGAAGGTGACGATGTAGAGCAAGGTCAATGACCAGGTGTGCTTGTTCT
>CAINHS010000055.1 GCA_903848955.1 uncultured beta proteobacterium | reverse complement strand
GGCAGCGGAATCATGCCGGTCATGAAAGACACCGGAACACATGATGCCGAAGCCGAGTTGCGCTTGCACCATGGCGGCTCGCGGATTCTTCTGGCGGAAGATAATGCCATCAACCGCGAAGTCGCCCTGGAACTGTTGCACGGGGCGGGGTTGGCCGTCGACACCGCCGTCGATGGCCGCGAGGCAGTGGCCAAGGCGCGTGCCACCGCCTACCGCTTGATCCTGATGGATATGCAGATGCCTCATATGGACGGCCTCGAGGCGACCCGCCTCATCCGCTCTCTACCCGGCGGCGATGCCGTTCCGATTCTGGCCATGACTGCCAACGCCTTCGACGAGGACCGCCGGGCCTGCCGCGAGGCGGGCATGAACGACTTCGTCGCCAAACCGGTGAATCCCGATGTCCTCTACGCGGCGCTGCTCAAGTGGCTGCCGGCGGGTGCGCCGGTAACCGGGGCCGGACCAGCGACTGCGCCTTTTGATCAGGGAAAAGAGGCCGCGCCGGCGCCGGATGCCGCCGGGTGGCGGCGGCGCATGGAGGGTATTGCCGGGCTCGACATTGAACGCGGTTTGGCACTGGTCCGCGGCGACACGACGAAATATTCGCGGATGCTGGCCCTGTTTGCCGACAGCCATGCCGGGGATGCGGCGCGCCTCTCAGAGAGGCTGGCGTCAAACGATCTCATCGCGCTCAAGGAACTGGCCCACACCTTGAAAGGCTCTGCCGGCAACGTCGGCGCAGCCCGGGTGTCGGATGCCGCTGCGACTTTCGATTCTGCAATCCGCACCGGCAAAGGAGCGGACGAAATCGACAGCTGCTGCGGCATCCTGATCGACAGACTGACGTCCTTGATCCAAGGCATCCGCGATGCCTTGAGCGAAGCTTAGCCCGGCTTGCCGGATCTTCGACGCCGGGGTTTTGCCTAGACCGCCGCCAGCGCCTGCTCCAGGTCATCCCTGATGTCGTCGATGTGCTCGATGCCTATCGACAGGCGCACCATGTCTTCGCTGACGCCGGCCTTCTTCATCTCTTCCGGCGACAACTGGCGGTGCGTGGTGCTGGCCGGATGGCAGGCCAGGCTCTTGGCGTCGCCGATGTTGACCAGGCGCGTCACCAGCTTCAAGGCGTCCTGGAAACGCGCGCCGCCGGCCATGCCGCCGTCGACGCCGAAGGTGAGGATGCCCGAGGCGCGGCCGCCCATGTATTTCTGCACCAGAGCGTGGTCGGCGTGGTCGGGCAGGCCGGCGTAGTTGACCCACTTCACCTTGGCATGGCTCTTCAGGTAGTTGGCCACGGCCAGCGTGTTGTCGCAGATGCGGTCCATGCGCAGCGCCAGGGTTTCGATGCCTTGCAGGATGAGGAAGGAGTTGAAGGGCGACAGCGCGGCGCCGGTGTTGCGCAGCGGCACGACCCGGGCGCGGCCGATGAAGGCCGCGGGACCGAGGGCTTCGGTGTAGACCACGCCGTGGTAGGAAACGTCGGGCTCGTTGAGCCGCTTGAAGCGCGCCTTGTGCTCGGCCCAGGGAAATTTGCCGGAATCGACGATGGCACCGCCTATGCTGTTGCCATGGCCGCCGAGATATTTGGTCAGGGCGTGCACCACGATGTCGGCGCCGTGCTCGAAGGGGCGGCACAGGTAGGGCGTCGGCACCGTGTTGTCAACGATCAGCGGCACGCCGGCTTCATGGGCGATCTTCGCCAGGGCGGCGATGTCGACCACGTTGCCCAGCGGGTTGCCGATGGACTCGCAGAACAAGGCCTTGGTCTTGCCGTCGATCAGAGGGCGGAAGGAGTCCGGATTGCGGTAGTCGGCGAAGCGCACCTCGATGCCGAACTGCGGCAGGGTATGGGCGAACAGGTTGTAGCTGCCGCCGTACAGTGTGCCGACGGAGACAATGTTGTCGCCGGCTTCGGCGATGGTCTGGATGGCGTAGGTGATGGCCGACATGCCGGAGGCGACGCCCAGCGCGGCGATGCCGCCTTCCAGTTCCGCCATGCGCTTTTCCAGCACGTCGGTGGTCGGGTTCATGATGCGCGTATAGATGTTTCCGGCCACCTTGAGGTCGAACAGGTCGGCACCGTGCTGGGTGTCGTCGAAGGCATAGGAGGTGGTCTGGTAGATCGGCACCGCGACCGCCTTGGTGGTGGGTTCAGGGCTGTAGCCGCCATGCACGGCGATGGTTTCGATTTTCATTTTTCGGGCTTTCTGCGGACGGGGAAAGGCGGCAGTATAGACAGAGGAAGGCCGGGCAGGAAACGACCGTTTGCTTCTTTGCATATAACCCTTGCGCCGGTCTGCAGCCGGATGCTGGAGATCGTCGGCCGCAACGGGTAGACTGCTTGACACTATCTTTGATGGAGGAGCGGACCTTGGCAGATCGTTCGGTTTGCGTTTCGACCCTCAGCCTCAAGCCTGGAGCCAGGCTGGCACAGGCGGTGCGCCGCGCCGACGGCGGTTTGCTGCTGGCCGCCGGCACGGAACTCGACATCGACCATTTGCGCCAGCTGGTGCAGCGCGGCATCGAGTGCGTCCACGTATTGCAGCAGGAAACGCGGGATGCGGAGCAGATCGGGCGTGACGTGGCTGCCGCCGCTGCCCGGGTCGCCCACCTGTTTCGCGGTGAGAGCGGCGCCGCGCGCGACGAACTGGCGGCGGTGGTCGCCGACTACCGGCGGCGGGCGGCGTCGTGAATCCTCCGTTCACTCTCGAGCAGGTTCTGGCGCGTGCCGATGCGCTGCCCGCGTTGCCGCAGATCGTGGCGCGGATTCTGGAGATGCTGGGCGACGAGGAAGTCAATGTCGAAGTTCTCAGCGGCCACATCGTCAGCGATCCGGCGGTGGTGGCGCGCCTGCTCGCGGCAGCCAACGCCGGCGCGCTGGGGGCCAGCGGCCGGGTCGAGTCGGTGCGTCAGGCCATCATTCTGCTCGGCGTCAGCCGGGTGCGCGACATCACCCTCGCCACGGCCATCATGGACCGCTTCAATGCAGCGCCGCCCTTCGACGCCCGCCGGCTCTGGCTGCACAGCCTCGGCGTGGCGATCTGCGCGCAGGAAGTGGCGCGCGGCGCCGGGCTCGACGTCGATGTGGCCTATACCGCCGGCCTGCTGCATGACATCGGCCAGCTGTTGCTGTTCGCTTTCGCTCCGGCGGCCTATGCCGGAGTGCAGCGCCTGAGGATCGACCGCGATATCGACATCGTCGATGCCGAGCGCGAGGTGCTGGGGGTCGATCATGCGCAGGTCGGCGGCGCACTCGCCAGGCGCTGGAAAATGCCGGAGGACGTGGCGGATGCGATTGCCGCCCATCATGCGTCGGCGGACAGCGGGCCCGAAAACGAAATGGCCGATGCCGTCCATGTCGCCGAGGTCCTCAGCCACGCGCTCAATCTTGGCGGCGGCGAGGGTGCGCGGGTGCCCAGGCTGTGGGATTTGTCTTCTGTCCGAATGGGTATCGACTGGTGTCAGTTCGCGGCCCATTTCCCCGTCATAGAAGCCCGCTTCGTCGGCGCCAGGATCACGCTCGGGCTGTAGCTTTCCGCCGCCGGCGCCGGCAGGCTTGACGGAACGCCGTCAGAACAGGCGGTCGAGGAACAGCGCGGCGAACAGCAATGCCAGGTAGAGGATGGAGTAGCGGAAGGTGCGCTGCGCCAGCGCATCGCTGTAGCTGCGGCTGAGCGCCGTGGCGAGGAACAGGAAGCCGAGGTTGAGCAGCGTGACCAGCGCCAGATAGATGCTGCCGCTCATACCCAGTGATACCGGGATCAGGCTGGCGGCGGCCAACATCACGGTGTAGAGCAGGATGTGCTGGCAGGTGAATTCGACGCCGTGGGTTACCGGCAGCATGGGCAGGCCGGCGCGGGCGTACTCCTCGCGCCGGTAGCAGGCCAGCGCCCAGAAGTGCGGCGGCGTCCACAGGAAGATGATGAGGAACAAGGCCAGCGGCTCGACGCCGATGCTGCCGGTCATCGCCGTCCAGCCCAGTACCGGCGGCATGGCGCCGGAAGCGCCGCCGATGACGATGTTCATCGGCGTCGCCGGCTTCAGCACAAGCGTGTAGATCACCGCGTAGCCGAGGAAGGTGGCCAGCGTCAGCCACAGCGTCAGGTCGTTGATGAAGGCGTGCAGCAGCCACAGGCCGGCGCCGCCCATCAGCAGCGACAGGCCCAGCGTTTCCAGCGCCGGGGCGGTGCCGCGTGCCGTGGCACGGCCGCGCGTGCGCGCCATGCGTGCATCGACGGTGCGTTCGACCAGGCAGTTGAGCGCCGCCGCCGCGCCGGCCACCAGGGCAATGCCGAGCGAGGCGACGAGGAAGCGCGCCGCCGGCGGCAAGCCCGGCGCGGCGAGGAACATGCCGATCATCGCGGTGAATACGATCAGGGTATTCACGCGCGGCTTGCACAGTTCGAAGAAGTCCGCCAGCCGGCGGCCGGGGGATTGGGAGCGCAGTGTCGCCGTGTTCATGATATGAGCATCATTCAATCCAGGACAGCTTGAGCAACCGTTCCAGGTCGCTGCGTATGCCGTTGATCGGAGCCTGCGGCGCATACGCCATCATCGCCAGGCCGTGCGGATCGACGATGACGATGCTGCCCGCCGCAAACCCGGCCAGCGCCGGCGGACGGCCGGCGATGGTGCGCAGGTCGGGCGCCGTCGCCGCCAGTTGGCGCGCCTCGGCATCGACGCCGGTGCCGACCCAGACGTAGCGGGTACGGCCCATGTCCCGCGCCAGTGCGACCCGGACCCGGCGCAGTTCGTCGAGGCGTGCGGCGCAGGGACTGCCGCAGGGGGCGTCGCTGACCAGCGTCAGTGACCATTTGCCAAGCCAGGCGGGGTCGCCGGCCAGCGGCAGCGGCGGTTCGATCAGTGCGCCGTGGTTGATGCTGCGCGCCGGCCGCCAGCCGGACAGGTAGAGACTGCCGCCGCTCAGCACGGGCAGCAGCAGCAGGGCGCAGATCGACAGCAGCACGAGGCGCGACTTCAGCCGCGACATCGGCGGCGGCAGAGGGGAAGGCGCCGCGAGCGTGCTCATTGCCGCCGCACCAGGAAGTAGAGCCAGATGCCGAGGCTGGAAATGGCGAAGCCGAACCACTGCAGCGCATAGCCGAAGTGCATATCGGCGCGCTCGTCGGGACGCGGCCATTCCCGTGCATAGCCGGCGGCAGCCCCGGCGTCGAGCTGCACCAGCACCGGTTGCATCGGCCACGGCACGGCGGCGCGGAGGCGTTCCATGTCGGGGTTCTGCCACAGCGTCTGCCATGTCCGGCCCGGTGCTTCAGGCGGCTTGAGGGTGAAGAATCGCGTCGGCGGCACGACCGCAACCCCGGTCAGCTCGATGCTGCCGGCGGGTGTTTGAATCGTCGGCAGACTGGCGTGATCGGGGCCGGCCGGCACCCAGCCGCGATTGACCCAGACGCGCATTTCCGAGCCGTCGAGCTTCAGCGGCGTCAGGACATGGTAGCCGGCCTGCTCGCGATGGACGCGGTTGTCGAGAAGAATCTGCCGTTCCGGTTCGAAAACGCCTTGCAGCCGGACATGGCGGTAGCGCAGGTCGGCTGCCGCGGCCGGCGCGGCCGGCATCGCCACCGGTGCGCCGTGACTGCGACTGTCAAGCTCGGCCTGCAACTGCAGCTTGGCTTCATTCTTGCGCCACTGCCAGAGTCCGAGGGAGACAAAGGACGGAATCAGCACGGCCAGCAGCAAGCCGCCCCACAAGGCCGTGGCGCGCCGCGAAACGGCGCTTGCCTTGCTGGCTGCGGCCGGCTCATACTGACAGCCGGGTGCCGCCGCCGGGCGGCCGTCAGGAGCTTTCGCCATGGTCAAGATGCTTGTTGTCGTCATGTTGCTGGCAATCGTCGGCAGCCTGTTCTCGGGACTATTTTTTCTCTACCGCGATCGCGGCGAGGGGACGCGCACCGCAAGGGCGCTGAGTATCCGCATCGGTTTGTCGCTGATCCTGTTCATCGCGCTTCTGCTTTCCTATCGCTTCGGCCTGGTTCCCGGCTACAGCCAATAGACCACGACGAACAACAGCAGCCAGACGACATCCACGAAGTGCCAGTACCAGGTGACGGCTTCGAAGCCGAAGTGGCGGTCCGCCGTGAAATGTCCCTGCATGCTCCGCGCCAGGATTACCGACAGCATGATCGCGCCCAGCGTGACGTGAAAGCCGTGGAATCCCGTCAGCATGAAGAAGGTCGCGCCGTAGGCGCCGGCACCCAGCGTCAGTCCCATCTCGGTATAGGCGTGGTGATACTCGTAGGCTTGCAGCACCAGAAAAGCGATTCCGAGCAGGACGGTTGCAGCCAGCCCCAGGCTGAGCTGGCGGCGGCTGTTCTGCAGCAGGCCCCAATGGGCCCAGGTCACCGTCACGCCGGATGACAGCAGCAAGGCGGTGTTGATCGCCGGAATGCCCCACGCCGCCATCGGCGTGAACGCGGCTCCCTTGGGCCCGGCCGAGGGCCAGGTGCCGGCGAAGTCCGGCCACAGGGTTGCGCCGTGCGCCGCTTGCATGTTGCCGAGTTCCGGCACGGAGATGGTGCGAACGTAGAACAGGGCGCCGAAGAAGGCGGCGAAAAACATCACTTCCGAGGCGATGAACCAGACCATGCCGTAGCGGAAGGACTTGTCCTCCCATTCGCGGTAGGAACCGCCTTGCGATTCGCCGATCACCTTGCCGAACCAGCCGAACAGGACATACACGATCACGCCGCTGCCGCCGAGCATGACCCATGAACCCGCGCCGAAGCCGTTCATGGCGAGGATGGAGCCGAGCAGGAGCAGGAACATTCCGCCGGACAGCACGAAAGGGTAAAGGCTCGGCTGCGGGACGTAGTAGGCGTGGGTGTGCGGAGCAGCGTTCATCGGACCTCCCGTGATGCCATTGCCAGTGGCGGCGTTTCAAGACTGTAGAACGAGTACGACAAAGTGATGTTGCGGATATCCGGGTCCAGGCCCGGCTTGACGATAAACACCAAGGGCATTTCTCTGGCCTCGCCCGGCGCCAGCGTCTGTTGGGTGAAGCAGAAGCATTCGATCTTCTGGAAGTGCTTCGCCGCCTGGCCGGGGGTTACGCTGGGCACCGCCTGGCCGACGATGGTTCGATCGGAGGTATTGCTGACCAGGAAGCGCACCTGCTGCATGTCGCCCGGATGGGTATCCAGGCTCGGCGTCAGCGGACGTATCTGCCACGGCAGGCCGGGCATCACGGTGCCGGTGAAATCGACCGTCACCAGGCGGCTGCGGTCGATCGCCGGCGCCGGCGCGGCGATCGCTGCCGCCAGTCCGCCGATGCCGAAGCCTTCCTTGCCGCCGCCGGTCTTGCCGTTGAAGCCGGTGGCTTCGCACAGCACGTTGTAGAGCGGCACGAGGCCGAAGCCGAACACGCTGGCCGCCGCCACCAGCAACAGCAGGCGGCGGATCAGCGGGGCATGGTCGCGGCGCGGGACAGTCTCGCTCATCGCTTGATCAACAGGCCGATGACATATATGGCGACGGCTGCCGCGCAGAGCAGCCAGGCCATGCGGCTGGCGCGGGCACGCCGAGTGGCCTCGGCATTGGCGCATGGTTCGGCTGCTGCGTTCATTTCACCTCCGGCTGGGTTTCCCAGGAGTGATGGGGCGGCGGCGAAGACAGCTGCCATTCGAGCCCGTCGGCGCCTTCCCAGACTTTGCCGCTGACCTTCGCCCCGCCGCGCACGCATTGCCAGATGTTCCAGGCGAAGAGCAGTTGCGAAATGCCGAGAATGAAGGAGCCGACAGTGGAGATGGCGTTGAATTCGGCGAATTGCAGCGCATAGTCCGGGATGCGGCGCGGCATGCCGGCCAGGCCGAGGAAGAACTGCGGCATGAAGGTGAGGTTGAAGGAAACCACGGTCAGCCAGAAATGCCACTTGCCCAGGGTCTCGCTGTACATGTGGCCGGTCCATTTCGGCAGCCAGTAATACACGCCGGTCATCACCCCCATGATGCCGCCGGTGAATAGCGCATAGTGGAAGTGGGCGACGACGAAATAGCTGTGATGGTACTGCGCATCGGCCGCCACGTCGGCCAGCACCAGCCCGGTGAGGCCGGCGATGCCGAACAGCACGATGAAGCCGATGGCGAACAGCATCGGCGTCTCGAAGCTGATCGAGCCGCGCCACATGGTGGCGATCCAGCAGAAGAACAGCACGGCCAGCGGCAGCGAGATGGCCATGGTGCTGAACATGAAGTAGATCAGCGCCGGCACCGGCAGGCCGACGGTGAGGAAGTGGTGCGCCCAGACCACCACCGAGAGCAGGCCGATGGCGATGAAGGCATAGACCTGGGCCTTGTAGCCATACACCGGCTTGCGCGAGAAGGTGGACAACACGTGCGGGATCAGTCCCCACACCGGAAGCAGCAGGATGTATACCTCGGGATGGCCGAAGAACCAGAACAGGTGCTGGAACAGAATCGGGTCTCCGCCGCCGGCGGCGTTGAAGAAGTGGGTGCCGAAGTGGCGGTCGGTGAGCAGCATGGTGACCGCCCCCGCCAGCACCGGGATGGTGGCGATCAGCAGAAAGGCGGTGATCAGCCAGCCCCAGGCGAACAGCGGCAGCTTCATCATCGTCATGCCGGGAGCCCGCATGTTGAAGATGGTGACGATGATGTTGATCGAGCCCATCACCGAGGAGATGCCGAACAGATGCACGGCGAAGATGGCGAAGTCGACGCCGAGGCCGCCCTGCACCGAGAGCGGCGCGTACATGGTCCAGCCGGTTGCCAACGCGCCGTCGCCGATGCCGAACAGTGCCAGCGCGAAGGGCAGCACCAGCAGCGTCGCTGCCGGCGGCAGCAGCCAGAAGCCCCAGTTGTTCAGGCGCGGCAGCGCCATGTCGGGGGCACCGATCATCAGCGGAATCTGCCAGTTGGCGAAGCCGGTGGCGGCCGGCATCAGCGCGGCGAAGATCATCACCAGCGCATGCACGCCGATCAGCTGGTTGAAGAACTCCGGCTGCATCATCTGCAGTCCGGGCTGGAACAACTCCGCACGCACGGCCAGGATCATGGCGCCGCCGACGAAGAACATCAGCAGCGCGAACGTCATGTACAGCGTGCCGATGTCCTTGTGGTTGGTGGTCGTCAGCCAGCGCAGCAGGCCGCCGCTATAGCCGCTGTCGTGATGGGTGTGGTCGGGGGCGGTGGTCGCTATGCTCATTGGTGGTTCTCCTAGCGCAAGGCCTTGATTTGCGCGGGCTGGATCATGTCGCCGCGGGTGTTGCCGAACGCATTGCGCTCGAAGGTGATCACGGCCGCCAGATCGACATCGGACAGCGTGTTCTTGAAGGCCTGCATCGGCGTGCCGGGCTTGCCGTTCATGACGCGGTCGGGATGGCTGTCGGGTAGCAGTTTGCCCTCGGGCGAGAGTAGCGGCGAGTTGATTACCTTGCTGCCCGCCAGTGCCGGGAAGACCGGCGGCAGTCCCTTGCCCTCGGGCTGGTGACAGGCGACGCAGAGCGTGGCATAGACCTCCTTGCCCTTCGCCATCAGTTCGTCCTTGCTCCAGGCGCGTCCGGCGCCGGCGGCAACGCCTGATTGCCTGGCTTTCTGCGCATCGATCCAGGCCAGGTATTCGGGCTCGGGCACGGCCCGCACCACCACCGGCATGAAGCCGTGGTCCTTGCCGCAGAGCTCGGCGCACTGCCCGCGGTAGACGCCCGGCTGGTCGATGCGCAGCCAGGTTTCGCGCAGGAAACCGGGGATGGCGTCGCGCTTGACGCCGAACTGCGGTACCCACCAGGTATGGATCACATCCATCGAAGTCAGCAGTACCCGAACTTTCTTGCCCACCGGCAAGACGATTTCGTTATCGACTTCGAGCAGGTAGTTCTCGCCTTTTGCGGCCGTGCCGTTGATCTGTTCGCGCGGCGTGGCGAGCGACGACAGGAATTTGAGGCCGGCTTCCGGATACTCGTACTGCCATCGCCACTGCATGCCGGTAACCTTGAGCACCATGTCGGCGCGGGTGCGGGTGTCCTCCATGTCGACGATGGCCTGCACCGCAGGCACGCCCATCAGCACGAAGTCGATGTACATGAGCATGGCGAAGGGGACCAGCGCCCAGAACCACTGCAGCCTGCCGTTCGGTCCGGTGAACGTTGCCGCTTCATGCCCGGCGCTCTTGCGGTGCTTTATCAGCGAATACACCATGATCGCAAACACCGCCACGAACAGCGCGATGATGATCAGCATGAACTCGTTGTGTATGCGCAGCGTGTCGTGCGCAATCGGCGTTACCGGCTCGGGAAAGCTCCAGCGGTAGGCCGCGGCAGCGGTGAGGGGCGAGACGAGCGCGGACAGGCCGAGCAGGCGCCGCACTGGATGGCAAGACATCTTCAAACTCTCCTCCCTTTCGTTCGACCCGCCACACCCGGCGGTGTCCGGTCGGGCACGACCGGTTTATGTTCAGCGCCCGATACTTGAGTGAAACTCTCGACTATATGTCCGAGTTTATTCCTCAACTATCATTGTTGCAAGAGGTGTCAATAGTTGAAGGCTAAACAATACGGATGCGCGCCGCAGGCTTGTCGCAAAGCAGGTGGCCGGCGATGAGGCAGATGTCCCGCAGCGGCGAAGCCGGTACCCTGGAGGCGTGTGTCGTCGGGTGCATCAAGCGGATATATCTCCAACTCGCCGCAGCGGTGCTGGGGGCAGCGCGTGCTACGATGCCGCGCCCGCCATGTCCGATCTTGAACGCATCTTTGCCCCCGAGGGGCCGCTCGCCGCTGCCGTGGCGGGCTTTCGTCCGCGGCCGCAGCAACTCGAGATGGCGCAGCGCATTGCCGCAGCCATTGCCGGCAACCTGGCTTTGGTGGCCGAAGCCGGCACCGGCACCGGCAAGACCTTTGCGTATCTGGCGCCGGCGCTGCTGTCGGGAGGCAAGGTCATCGTCTCCACCGGCACCAAGACCCTGCAGGACCAGCTCTTCAACCGCGACCTGCCGGCGGTGCGCGATGCGCTCAAGGTCGGCGCCACGATCGCGCTGCTGAAGGGCCGCGCCAATTACGTCTGTCCCTATCACCTCGAGCGTGCGATGAGTGCCGGCCGGCTGGCGTCGCGCGAGGAAGCGGCGCATTTGCGCAAGATTTCCCGTTTTGCCGAGCGCACCCGGACCGGCGACAAGGCGGAGTGCATCGATGTGCCGGAGGATTCGGGAGCGTGGATGCTGGCGACCTCGACGCGCGAGAATTGCCTCGGCCAGGAATGCCCGAACGCGAAGGGCTGCTTTGTCATGGCGGCGCGGCAGGATGCGCTGGCCGCCGATATCGTGGTGGTCAACCACCACCTGTTCTTCGCCGACGTGATGTTGAAGGACGAGGGCATGGGCGAACTGTTGCCGGCCTGCAATACCATCATCTTCGACGAGGCCCACCAACTGCCCGAGGTGGCCGGGCTGTTCTTCGGCGAGAGCGTTGCCACCAGCCAGATCATCGAACTGGCGCGCGACACCCGCAACGAAGCCATTGTCAGCGCGAAGGACTATCCCGTGCTGCAGGACGCTGCGCAGGCCCTGGACAAGGCCGCACGCGACCTGCGCCTGGCGGTGAAAGGCGAGAACCAGCGCCTGCCGGCGGCGAAGCTGGAAGGCGAAGCGGAATTCGGTGCGGCCTTGCAGGGACTCGCTGATGCGATTGCGGAAGTCGGCCGTCATCTGGAAACCCAGGCCGAGCGCGGCGAGGGCCTGGCCAACTGCCTGCGCCGCGCGCAGGAGCTGGCACAGGGTCTCAAGCGCTGGCGCCAGGGAGCCGCCGACCCCGGGGATTACGGCGGCGATGAAGTGGTGAAGTGGGTCGAGGTGTATTCGCAGGCGATGTCGCTGAACCTGACACCGCTCGACATCGCACCGATCTTCCAGCGCCAGATGGAAGGCCATCCGCGCGCCTGGATTTTCACCTCGGCGACGCTGGCTGTGGGCAGCAACTTTTCGCATTACTGCGGCGAACTCGGCTTGGCCGAAGCCGATACCGCAGTGTGGGGCAGCCCATTCGATTACGAGAAGAACGCGCTGCTCTATTCGCCGACCGGCATGCCCGACCCCAACAGCGCCATGTACCAGGAAGCCGTGGCGGAAGCCGCCTGGCCGGCGATCCGCGCCTCCGGCGGGCGCGCCTTCGTGCTGTGCACCTCGCTGCGGGCGATGCGCCGCATCCGCGAGCTGCTGCAGGAAAAGCTCGCCGCCGAGGCGCTCGACCTGCCCCTGCTGATGCAGGGCGAGGGCTCGCGCACGGAACTGCTGGAGCGTTTCCGCTTCCTCGGCAACGCCATCCTGGTTGCCAGCCAGAGTTTCTGGGAGGGCGTCGATGTGCGCGGCGAGGCACTGTCGCTGGTGGTGATCGACAAGTTGCCGTTTGCGCCGCCGGACGACCCGGTGCTCTCGGCGCGCATCGACCGGCTGCGCGCGGCAGGGCGCAACCCCTTCATGGAATACCAGCTGCCGCGCGCCGTAATCAGCATGAAGCAGGGCTCGGGACGGCTGATCCGCGACGAGGACGATCGCGGCGTACTGATGATCTGCGATCCGCGTCTGACCGGCAAGCCCTATGGCAAGGCCATCTGGCGTTCGCTGCCGCCGATGCGGCGCACCCGCGATGTTGCCGAGGTCGAGGCCTTCTTTGCCTGCGGCCGCCCTGACTGACGGCGATGGCTCCGGCGTTGGCCACCGCTGCAGCTTCCTTTTCCGGACTCGGTAGAATCGCGGCATGAACAGCCACTCCAGCATCGAACTGGCGGACCGCCTGAATGCCGACTGCCACTGCGTCTCGCTCGACAGCGGAAGGCTGGAGGATGAACTGGAGCGCGTCAGTCCCGGCTTTCACGCCGAGGTGATGGCGGGGCGGCCGCACCTGTTCGCCGGTTCCGTGGTGTTTGTCAGCGACGAACATGTGCGGCGCATGGCGCGGCTGGTGGCCGCGGTGGAGAAGCTTGTGGCGCTGCCGGCGTATCGCCAGCACGTGCTGGCCTATGCGCCTGAGATCGCACGACATCAAACTGCACCGCGCGGCGTGTTTCTCGGCTATGACTTCCATCTTGGGAATTCCGGCCCGCAACTGATCGAAGTCAACACCAACGCCGGCGGCGGGCTGCTCAATGCCTTGCTGGCGCGCGCCCAGAAATCCTGTTGCGACGACGTGGAAGCCTTGCTGCCCGGGGATCTCGGCGGCGATACGCCCGAGCATCTGTTTCTCGAGATGTTCCGCGCCGAATGGCGCGCCTTCGCCGCCAGCCGGGGCAAGCACGAAGCACTGGGCAGCGTCGCCATTGTCGACGAGGCGCCGCAGACGCAATACCTGCACCCCGAGTTCATCCTGTTTCAGCGCCTGTTCGAGCAGGCCGGGATTCGCGCCGTGATCTGCGACCCGCAGCAACTGGTGTTTCGCGACGGCGCCTTGTGGCACGGCGCCACGCGCGTTGACCTGGTCTACAACCGGCTTACCGACTTCGCCCTCGAGGCGCCGTCAAGCGCTGCGCTGCGGGCGGCCTGGCTGGCCGACGCGGCGGCCGTCACGCCGCATCCGCAGGCCCATGCCCTGTACGCCGACAAGCGCAACCTGGTGGCCTTGTCCGATGACGCCCTGCTTGCGGCGTGGGGCGTCGATAGTGAAACGCGGGCTACGCTGGCGGCGAAAATTCCGCGCACCGAACTGGTGGTGCCGGAACAGGCCGCTGACTTGTGGGCGCGGCGCAAGCAGTTGTTCTTCAAGCCTGCGGCGGGCTACGGCTCAAAGGCTGCCTATCGCGGCGACAAGATGACCCGGCGCGTGTTCGAAGAAGTGCTGGCCGGCAGCTATATCGCCCAGGCGCTGGTGCCGCCTTCCTCGCGCACCCTGAGGGTAGGCGAGGCGCCGGTCGAGCTCAAGCTGGACTTGCGCAACTATGTCTATGCCGGCCATGTCCAACTGATTGCCGCACGTTTGTGGCAGGGACAGACCACCAACTTCCGCACTCCGGGTGGCGGCTTCGCGCCGGTGCTGACGGTGCCGGGGAGTCAGGAGATTTGATGAACGCAAAGGCTTTACCGCAGAGGCGCAGAGGCGCCGAGACAACGCAGAGAACTTCAAGAACAAGAACCTTCAAGCTGCCGGTTTGGTTTTTCCTCTGCCAATCCTCTGCGCCTCTGCGCCTCTGCGGTGAGGCATTTCATGATTTCGCCTTGGCGGCTTGCCGATGAAAGTATTCGGCCTCGCCGGCTATTCCGGTTCGGGAAAAACCACTTTGCTGGAGGAGTTGATTCCACGACTGACGGCAGCCGGGTTGCGCGTTTCGCTGATCAAGCACGCTCACCACCGTTTCGACATCGACCACCCGGGCAAGGATTCCTACCGTCTGCGCGAGGCCGGTTGCTCCGAGGTGCTGCTGATTTCCGACCAGCGCTGGGTGCTGATGCACGAACTGCGCGGCGCGCCGGAACCTTCGCTGGATGAGCAGATCGCGCGCTTTTCGGAGTGCGACCTGGTGCTGGTCGAGGGCTTCAAGCACACGCCGATTCCCAAGCTCGAAGTGCACCGTCCCTCCCTCGGCAAGCCGCTGATCGCCGGCAGCGGCGTCGAAACCATCGTTGCCGTGGCCTGCGACGAGCCGGATGCGGTGGCGAAGCTGACCGGACTGCCTATACTGGACCTGGGCGATCGCGATGCCATCGCCGATTTCATTCTTCGTCACATGGGGTTCAGGAATGCTTGATTTTGATGACGCACTCGCCCGTCTGCTGGCCGGCGCGAATGCCGTGGGTGAGACGGAAGAAGTGCCGACCTTTGCCGCGGCGGGGCGGATACTGGCGCAGAGACTGCGCTCAGGCGTAGACGTGCCGCCACTCGACAATACTTCGATGGACGGCTACGCCTTGCGCTGCGCCGATGTGCCGGCCGCCGGTGCGCAGTTGGTCGTCGCCCAGCGCATCGTGGCCGGCAGTGTCGGCCACGTGCTGGCGCCCGGCACGGCGGCGCGGATTTTTACCGGCGCTCCGCTGCCGGCCGGTGCCGATGCCGTAGTCATGCAGGAATTGTGCGCCGTGGATGGCGACCGGGTGACGGTGAATCATGTGCCCCGTGATGGCGAGTGGATCCGCCGCCGCGGTGAGGACATTGCCGCCGGCAGCGAGGTGCTGGCCGCCGGAACCCGGCTGTCGGCGGCGCATGTCGGCGTCGCGGCATCGGCGGGCGCGGCGCGGCTGGCGGTTTATCGGCGCTTGCGGGTCGCCCTGTTTTCGACCGGCGACGAACTGGCTATGCCGGGCGAGGCGCTCAAGCCCGGCGGCATCTACAACTCCAATCGCTATACGCTGCGCGCCCTGCTCGAAGGACTCGGCTGCGTGGTCGCCGATCTCGGCATCGTGCCCGATTCGCGTGATGCCACGCGTGCCGCCTTGCGCGAGGCGGCGGCCGGCAATGACCTGATCCTCACCAGCGGCGGCGTTTCGGTGGGCGAGGAAGATCACGTCAAGCCGGCGGTGGAAGCCGAGGGCGCGCTGGATCTGTGGAAGATCGCCATCAAGCCGGGCAAGCCGTTGGCATTCGGGCGGGTAGGCGCGGCGGCCTTCATCGGCCTGCCGGGAAATCCGGTTTCCAGTTTCGTTACCTTCCTCATGTTGGTCCGCCCCTACATCCTCAAGGCGCAGGGCGCGACGGCGGTGACGCCGCGCGCGCAACTGTTGCGGGCCGATTTTTCCTGCCCTGGCGATCCGCGCCGCGAGTTCCTGCGTGCGCGGGTGAATGCAGAAGGAGGCCTGGAACTGTTCGCCAACCAGAGCGCGGGTGTGCTGACCTCGTGCACCTGGGCCGACGGCCTGGTCGACAATCCGTCGCGGCACGCCGTGGCTCGCGGCGACCAGGTGCGATTCCTGCCGTTTTCCGAACTGCTATAGTGAATCCGTGATGATCAAGGTACTTTTCTTTGCCGGCTTGCGCGAGGCGCTGGGTACGGGTTCCGAGTCGCTAGCCTTGCCCGCGGAGATCGCCACGGTCGGTGCCCTGCGCGACCATCTCGCCGCGCGCGGCGAACCGTGGTCGGCGCTGGCCGGCACGAAGAACCTGCGCGCGGCGGTGAACCAGCAGATGGCCGCAGCGGATGCCGCGGTAAAGCCGGGCGACGAAGTGGCGTTCTTCCCGCCTGTCACGGGAGGCTGATATGCCGGTCAGCGTGCAGGAATCAGATTTCGATGCGGGCGCCGAGATCGCGGCGCTTTCAGCCGGGCGCGATGACGTCGGCGCGGTGGCGAGTTTCGTCGGCCTGGTGCGGGCCGACAAGTCGGCGGATGCCGCAGCGGTGCAGGCGATGACGCTGGAACATTACCCCGGCATGACGCAGCAGGCGCTCGACGCCATCGTCGCCGAGGCGCGAGGGCGCTGGGATCTTTCCGGCGTGCGGGTGATTCACCGCGTCGGCCGGCTGCTGCCGGGTGATCGCATCGTGCTGGTGGCGGTGGCGTCCGCGCATCGCGGCGAGGCCTTCGCCGCCTGCGAGTTCATCATGGACTACCTGAAGACGCGGGCGCCCTTCTGGAAGAAGGAAGAAACGCCGCAGAGCGGGCGCTGGGTCGATGCCCGCGAGAGCGACGGCGAGGCGGCCGGGCGCTGGGCAAGCGGCGGCAAGTAGAAAAAGCAACGGCTGACCACTTGCGTGATCAGCCGTCGGCAGGGGAGGATGCTCGCCTACTTGCGCTTGGCGCCGCCGGTGGCTTTCTTGACGGTCTCGCCGACATTGGCCATGGCGGCTGTCGAGGCTTTCGAAATCTGCTCGAAGGCGGCATTGGCGGTGGCGATTGCCTGCTGGAATGACTCCATCATGTTGGGAGTCTGTCCGGGCAGGCTTTTCATGAAGGTCTGCATGGACTCGGTCATGTCCTGACTGCCGGAGGCCAGTTGTTCGGTCACCAGCCGGGCAAATTCGGCCCGCGCCGAGTTGCTGATCTCGGCAATCTGTTGCGCTGCCGCGACCATGCGCTGGGTGGTGTCCTGGGCATACTGGGTGCGCAGTTGCAGCACTGCCTGAGGATCGCGGGCACCGGTCTGCGCCTTGGCGTTTTCCACGCCGCTCTGGAACATTTCCTTGGCCAACTCGGATTGCAGCGCCATGATGCGCTGCGAATTCTCGATCGAAAGCTGTGCCATGCGCATGGCGGCTTCCATGTTCTTGCGGTGCAATTCGCTGAATTGTTCGATTTTGCCTGGCATGACTATCTCCTGTGTTGGACCCTTAAAAAACCAATTTACCACCAACGGCTTACGGATTTCTGACCCAGATCAACAGCCGTCAAGGTTTCGGGCTTGTTGCGGCTCTCTGTCTGACCCATACTTGGCGCAAGTCTGCCACGGCAGGAAGGGAAATGATATGAAGATCATCGGTATGGCACTGGTATTCCTGGTGGCCCTTGAACATGTGTATTTTCTTTACCTCGAGATGTTTCTCTGGACCAGGCCGAAGGGGCTCAAGGTCTTCGGCAATACCGCCGAGCGCGCCGAGGCGTCGAAGGTTCTGGCGGCGAACCAGGGACTCTACAACGGCTTCCTGGCCGCCGGACTGGTGTGGGGGCTGATCTACCCGGTCGCGGCCGCCGGTGTTCATATCCAGATGTTCTTTCTGGCCTGCGTGCTGGTCGCCGGGATCTACGGCGGGATCACGGTCAAGCGAACCATACTGTATCTGCAGGGCGGGCCGGCACTGCTCGGGTTGCTGGCCCTGCTGGCGGCTTAGCCCTCCCCGGGGCGCGGGCGGCGCACCGTGTATCCGGGCCGAGGATTGAAATCCGCCCGGTGATCCCCATGTTGTGTGCAATGACAATTCTTTGAGGCTTTTGCCATGCGCTTCGACAAATTCACGACCAGATTCCAGCAGGCGGTGTCCGATGCCCAGAGCCTGGCGGTCGGCAACGACCAGCAGTTCATCGAGCCGCAGCACCTGCTGCTGGCCCTGCTCAACCAGGACGACGGCAGCACCTCGTCCTTGCTGGCGCGCGCCGGCGCCAATGTCGGCGGGCTGAAAGCGGCCCTGGGCAAGGCCATGGATCGCCTGCCCAAGGTCGAAGGCCACGGCGGCGAGGTCAGCATCGGCCGCGATCTGACGAACCTGCTCAACATCACCGACAAGGAAGCGCAGAAGGCCGGCGACCAGTTCATCGCCTCCGAGATGTTCCTGCTGGCGCTGACGCAGGACAAGGGCGAGTGCGGCCGTCTGCTGAAGGAGGCCGGGCTCAATCGCAAGGCGCTGGAAGACGCGGTCAAGGCCGTGCGCGGTGGCGAAAACGTCGGCTCGCAGGATGCCGAAGGCCAGCGCGAGGCGCTCAGCAAGTACTGCCTCGACCTGACCGAGCGGGCCAGGCTGGGCAAACTGGATCCGGTGATCGGCCGCGACGACGAAATCCGCCGCACCATCCAGATCCTGCAGCGGCGCACCAAGAACAATCCGGTGCTGATCGGTGAGCCCGGCGTCGGCAAGACCGCTATCGTCGAAGGCCTGGCGCAGCGCATCGTCAATGGCGAAGTGCCCGAGACGCTGAAGGACAAGCGCGTGCTGGTGCTCGACATGGCCGGGCTGCTGGCCGGCGCCAAGTACCGCGGCGAGTTCGAGGAGCGGCTCAAGGCGGTGCTCAAGGAAGTGGCGCAGGACCAGGGTCGCATCATTCTGTTCATCGACGAGTTGCACACCATGGTCGGCGCCGGCAAGGCCGAAGGCGCCATCGATGCCGGCAACATGCTGAAGCCGGCATTGGCGCGCGGCGAACTGCACTGCATCGGCGCCACTACGCTCAACGAATACCGCAAGTATGTCGAGAAGGATGCGGCGCTGGAGCGGCGCTTCCAGAAGGTGCAGGTCGATGAGCCCTCGGTCGAGGCGACCATTGCCATCCTGCGCGGCCTGCAGGAGAAATACGAACTGCATCACGGCGTGGACATCACCGACCCGGCCATCGTCGCCGCCGCCGAATTGAGCCACCGCTACATCACCGACCGCTTTCTGCCGGACAAGGCCATTGACCTGATCGACGAGGCGGCGGCGAAGATCAAGATGGAAATCGACTCCAAGCCGGAAGTCATGGACAAGCTCGACCGCCGCCTGATCCAGCTGAAGATCGAGAGCGAAGCGGTGAAGAAGGAAAAGGACGATGCCTCGAAGCGCCGCCTGGTACTGATCAAGGACGAGATCGCCAAACTCGAGCGCGAGTATGCCGACCTGGACGAGGTCTGGCGCGCCGAAAAGGCCCAGGTGCAGGGCTCGGCGCACATCAAGGAAGAGATCGACAAGATCAGGGGGCAGATGGCCGAACTGCAGCGCCAGGGCGCTTTCGACAAGCTCGCCGAACTGCAGTACGGCACGCTGCCCAAGCTCGAAGCGCAATTGAAAGCGGCGGACCTGGCATCCAACAGCACCGGCGCTGGTGGAGTGCCGAAGAACCGGCTGCTGCGCACCCAGGTCGGCACGGAGGAGATTGCCGAAGTGGTGTCGCGTGCCACCGGCATTCCGGTATCGAAGATGATGCAGGGCGAACGGGACAAGCTGCTGAAAATGGAAGACCGCCTGCACGCGCGGGTGGTGGGGCAGGACGAGGCGGTGCGGCTGGTGGCCGACGCCATCCGCCGTTCGCGTGCCGGGCTGTCGGAAGAAGGCCGGCCCTACGGCTCCTTCCTCTTCCTCGGCCCGACCGGCGTCGGCAAGACCGAACTGTGCAAGGCACTGGCCGAATTCCTGTTCGATGCCGAGGATCACCTGATCCGCATCGACATGAGCGAGTTCATGGAGAAGCATTCCGTGGCGCGGCTGATCGGTGCGCCGCCGGGCTATGTCGGCTACGAGGAGGGCGGCTACCTGACCGAACAGGTGCGGCGCAAGCCCTACTCGGTGATCCTTTTCGATGAAGTGGAAAAGGCCCATCCGGATGTCTTCAATGTCCTGCTGCAGGTGCTCGATGACGGCCGCATGACGGACGGCCAGGGCCGCACCGTGGATTTCAAGAACACGGTGATCGTCATGACCTCCAACCTCGGCAGCCAGATGATCCAGCAGATGGCCGATTCCGACTATCAGGTGATCAAGATGGCGGTGATGGGCGAGGTCAAGACCCACTTCCGTCCGGAGTTCGTGAACCGCATCGACGAGATCGTGGTGTTCCACGCCCTGGACGAAAAGCACATCGCCGGCATCGCGCGGATTCAGCTCAAGTACCTGGAAAAGCGCATGGCGAAGCTCGACATGGCACTGGAGGTTTCCGACGCGGCGTTGGCGTTGATCGCCGAGGCCGGTTTCGATCCGGTGTTCGGCGCGCGTCCCTTGAAGCGGGCGATTCAGGAGCGCATCGAGAACCCGCTCTCAAGGCTGATTCTGGAAGGCAGTTTCGGGCCGAAGGATCGCGTCATGGTCGATGTCAGCAAGGGGCACCTCAGTTTCGGCAAGGCTTGAAAACGGCGAGCCTCCGGCGTGGTATAACAATTGTTATAACAACATCGGAGCGCGCCATGCACGTCCTCAAGCTTACCCAGATCGGCAATTCGATCGGCGTCATCCTGCCCAAGGATGTGCTCGCCAACTTGAAAGTGGAAAAAGGTGAGTCGATCTTTCTGACCGAAACGCCCGAGGGCTACGTGGTCACGCCCTACGATCCGGCACTGGATGAGCAGATGACGGCGGGGCGTGATTTCATGCGCGAGTTTCGCGACACTTTCCACGCGCTGGCCAAGTGAGTTGGCGCTGGGTCGGCAAGCGCGCGCTGTCGCTGCTGCACGGCGAAAGCCTTGCCGAGCATGGCGGTGCCGCCGGCATGCGCGATGAGGGTCTGCTCGATTCGGCTCTGGCGCGCGCACAAAACCTGCTGGCATATGGCAAGCCGGACGTTGCCGCCCTGGCCGCTGCCTATGGCTCAGAAATTTCGCAGAATCATCCCTTCGTCGATGGCAACAAGCGGGCCGCATTTCTTGCTGTTGGTATGTTCTTGGCATTGAACGGCTACCGGCTTGCTGCAACGCAAGCCGAGGCCACGCTAGCCATCCTTTCCCTCGCCGGCGGCGAACTCGAAGAAGCCGAGTTTGTCGCATGGCTGCGCCTGCATCTGGCGGCGCGCGGCAAGTAAGCGTTGCCGGTAATCGTGCGCCGCGCTGCGTCGTGCCGCGATCAGCCGCCCAGCTCCTTGTGGCGCGGGCAGGAGACGAGGTGGTCATTTACCATGCCGGTGGCCTGCATGTAGGCGTAGATGATGGTGGGGCCGATAAAGCGGAAGCCGCGCCGCTTGAGCTCCTTTGACAGCGCCCCGGCTTCGGCGGTGGTGGCAGGAACGTCTGCCGGCTTGCGCCAGTGGTTTATGCGCGGGCGGCCATCGACGAACTGCCACAGCAGCCGGTCGAGCGATTCGCCCGCTTCGTAAAGCTCCAGCGTGGCGCGGGCGTTGCCGATGCTCGCCGCAATCTTCAGCCGGTTCCTGACGATGCCGGCGTCACCCAACAGCCGCGCCACATCCCGTTCGTCATAACGGGCGATTCTGTTTACGTCGAAGTTGTCGAAGGCGCGGCGGTAGTTTTCGCGCTTCCTCAGGATGGTGATCCATGACAGGCCGGCCTGGGCGCCTTCAAGGACGAGGAACTCGAACAGGGTGCGTTCGTCATGGCAGGGTACGCCCCATTCGGTGTCGTGATAGGCGACGTAGAGAGGATCGTCGCCGCACCAGGGGCAGCGTTTGCTCACGCCTAGTTCAGTACCAGTATGCCGCGCTTCAGCCCATGGTCCTCCGGATGCGCGGAGAGGACAAAGCCCAGGCTGGCGACGAAGGCCAGCATGCGCGTGTTCTCGGCAAGGAAGTCGCCATGCATGTATTTCAGACCGGCGCTGCTCGCCGTGTCGATCAGGGTTCCCATCAGGCGGCGGGCGAGGCCCTTGCCCTGCCAGTCGTCGGCAACGACGATGGCGAATTCGCAGGATTCGCCGTCGGGGTTGGTGGCGTAACGGACGACGCCGATTTCCTTTTCCTCGCCGTCTGCGTCGATGGTAGCGACGAAGGCCATTTCGCGGTCGTAGTCGATCTGGGTGAGGCGGATCATCTGTGCCGGCGAAACTTCGCGGATGGTGTTCATGAAGCGCATGTAGCGCGATTCGGGCGACAGCGCCTTGACGAATTCCTGTTCCATGCGGACATCTTCGGGTTTGATCGGACGGATCGTGACCTGGCTGCCATCCTTGGCCTGAAAGCCGGTCTTGAGGTGCGACGGGTAAGGATGGATCGCCATATGGTCGTAGCGCCCCGCGGTGATCGGGGTGTTCTCGATCATGATCCGCGCGTCCACCGCCACCGCGCCGTTCTCGTCGACAATCAGCGGATTGATGTCCATTTCCCTGATCCACGGCAGTTCGCAGACCATGGATGAAACGCGCAGCAGCACGGATTCAAGCGCTTCCATGTTGACCGGCGGCATGTTGCGGAATTCGCCGAGTCGCGCAGTGGTCCGCGTCGACGCCAGCATGTCGGCCACCAGAACGGAATTCAGCGGCGGCAACGCTACGGCGCGGTCGCTGTTGTAGGCTTCGATGCTGGTACCCCCGGCGCCGAAAACGATGGTGGGACCGAAAATCTTGTCGCGGATCATGCCGACTACCAGTTCCCGGCCGTTGGGCTTCTGGATCATCGGTTCGATGGCGATGCCGTTGATCACTGCGTCGGGACGGTTCTTTTTCACCTCGTCCATGATTTCCAGCCAGGAATCGCGCACGGCAGCGAGGCTGTTGAGGTTCAGGCGGACGCCTCCGGAATCAGTCTTGTGCACGATCTGCGGTGAATCGATTTTCATCACCACCGGCATCCCGAGTTCTTCGGCGAGCACCATGGCTTCCGATGCGGAGCGCGCCACCACGGTTTGCGCGATGGGAATCCTGAAGGCGGCCAGCACCGCTTTCGATTCCATTTCGTTGAGCGCCTTGCGCCCTTCCATCAAGGCCGACTCGATGACCAGACGCGCCGATTCGAGCCGCGGCGGGGCCGTCTCGGAAATCGAGGGCGGCGTTTGCATCAGTAGTTGCCTGTTCCGGTAATAGTTGGAAATGTGCGAGAAGAGATCGACCGCCGGTTCCGGAGTGCGGAAGGTGGGAATTCCTGCGCCCTTGAACAGTTTGCGAGCCTCCCGGACCTGCTCTTCACCCATCCAGCAGGTCACCAGCGGTTTGTCGCTTTGCCGCGCGACTTCGATTACCGCGCGCGCCGCCTGGGTCGGGTCGGTCATCGCCTGCGGCGTGAGAATGGCCAGTACGCCGTCGATGTTGTCGTCGTCGATGCAGGCCTGGAGTGCGGCAGCGTAGCGCCCCGGATCGGCGTCGCCGAGAATGTCGATGGGATTGGACTTGGACCAGCCGGCGGGCAGCAGTTCGTTGAGTCGGGTGATGGTGGCCGGGTCGAATTGGGCCAGCGGAATGCCGATGTCGGCGGCGTGATCAGCCGCCATGACGCCGGGGCCGCCACCATTGGTGATGATCGCCAGGCGTTTTCCGCGCGGCCTGAAATGCGAAAACAGGGCCGAGGCGGCAGCGTACATCTGGCCGACGTTGGCCAGACGAATGACGCCGGCGCGACGCAGTGCGGCGTCGAACACGTCATCGGCACCGACCAGGGCGCCGGTGTGGGACAGGGCGGCTTTTCCGCCGGCCGGATGCTTGCCGACCTTGATCAGCAGGACCGGCTTGCAACGCGCCGCAGCGCGCAGTGCGCTCATGAAGCGGCGGGCGTTCTTGATGCCTTCGATGTAAAGAAAAATGTTCTCGGTGCGCGGGTCGGACACCATGTAGTCGAGCACTTCACCGAAGTCGATGTCGCTTTCCGAACCCAGTGAGACCACGTTGGAGAAGCCGATCTTGTTGGGCAGCGCCCAATCGAGAATCGCCGTGCACAGGGCGCCGGACTGGGAGATCAGGCCTATGGTGCCGGGATGGGCAAAGCCATGGGCGAAGGTGAGATTGATCTGGCTGCCGGGGCGCATGATGCCAAGGCAGTTGGGGCCGATCAGGCGCACTCCCTGGCGACGGGCATTTTCCAGCGCGACGCGTTCCAACGCCCTGCCGCGCGGCCCGGCCTCGGCGAAGCCGCCGGAAATGATGATGGCATTCCTGCAGCCGGCGCGACCGCAGGCGTCGATGATGTCGGGTACCTTTTCCGCCTTGGTGCAGATTACGGCGATATCCAGACGCTGCGGAATGGTGTCGACAGACGGATAGCTGCGCTGTCCGAACACGGTCTCGTGCTCGGGATTGACAAAGAACAGTTTGCCCTTGTATCCCGAGTCGAGCATGTTGCGAACCAGCGTGACGCCAATCGAGTTGGGGGTCTCCGAGGCGCCGACGATGGCGATCGATTCCGGCTCGAAAAGGGTGTGCAGATAATGTTGTTCGCTATGCATAATGGCGCTCCGCAGCGTCGCTTAGGCATATGGCCCAGATGGTTGGTGCGCTGCAGCAAAAGCATAGCATCTTCCGCCCGCTCGTGCCTGCCGGAACGACTTATAACTTGGTCGGTAACGGGCGCCTGCTGCGCAGGTATTGGCTGTAATGGCGATCGGCACTGAGGATGTGGTTGACCAGCCAGTCGGTCAACAAGCGCTTGACGCGGAAGCCCAGATAGATGCGATCTTCCTCGCCGCACCCGATTTCAGAGCGCAGTTCGGCAAAATAGTCGAAAAAACGCTGGTGCTGGCGCACGTGCAGGTCGAGAAAGGGGTATTCGTCCCTCAGCATCATTTCTTCCTCGATCGCGAAATCGTGGGACGCGGCCAGCTGGATTTGCTCCAGCAGAGGCGGCGTCAGGTTCCAGGCGCCGACGTTTACCGCCCGGGCCAGTGCATTCATGTCGTCGAGCAGGTCCTTGTGCGCGCTATCCACCATCTCCTGACCAAAGGAATATTTTGCGCGCCAACCGGCGGCCGATTCTTCCCGCGGCTTGCCCGGCGCCGTGGCAGGGACGCTGCAGCGCTCCAGATAGACGTGGGCGGCATCGTCGTCGGGCGCAATCGCAAGGTAGGCCAGGAGCCGCTCGCGGGCGGTGACAAGGTCATCGAGGTGGAAGTAGGCCAGAGCTTGCTCGAAGGCTTTCAGGGCGCCGGTCTTGGCTTCCTTCAGCGGCACCGGGTCGCCGCTGAAAACCTCATATACCGATTGGGTGTCCTGCTTGCCGCGGACGTGCGTGCGATCGAGAAAGCGTATCGACCAGACGCCCGGCTGGTCAAGGCAGTACAGCGTGTATTCACTGATCAGAATCGATACCCGGTATTCCTTGGTCAGGCGTTCCAGCCGCGCCGCGAGATTGACCGCATCGCCGATGACGGTGCCGTCCATGCGCGCGGCGCCGCCGACGGTGCCGAGTATGACGATGCCGGTGTTGATGCCGATGCCGATCTTGATCGGCCGGTAACCGGCGCGGCGGCGGCCGCTGTTGTATTCCTCGAGTCGCTCCAGCAGCGCCAGGCTGCAGCGCAAGGCCGCATCAGGCGAATCGGGAAACAGCGCCATGATGGCGTCGCCGATGTACTTGTCGATGAAGCCGCCGTGTGCGGCGATCACCGGCTCCATGTGGATCAGGTAGGAGTTGAGAAAGTTGAAGTTCTCCTGCGGGCTCATCGATTCCGAGAGCGACGTGAAGTCGCGGATATCGGCGAACAGGATCGTCATCTTGCGTTCGACCTGTTGCCCGAGTTCGACCTTGCGGATGTCTTCGATGCCCAGCAATTTGAGGAACTGGCGCGGCACGAAGCGGCCGTAGGAATCCGTTGTCGTGCTTAGCCGCTCGCGCAGGACATCGGGATGGTCCTGGGCCTTGATTGCTGGCGTGCTCGGGGTCACTGACATGCGGCTAAGTAGCTTGCTCCCTGATTTGGAGTCAAAATGATACCCGACATGACAATACATATGAGCGAAATGGCATCACTTTGGGTAGAACGCTTTCTGCCCTTGATCACGGCGGGGGGATCGGTGCTGGATCTCGCCTGCGGCAAGGGCCGGCATTCCCTGCTGCTGGCGGAGCGCGGTTACCGGGTGGAAGCCGTGGACCGTGATGCCGATGCGCTGGCGGCGATTTCCGCCAGAGCGCCCGGCATCGTCACCCGGGCCGCCGATCTCGAGGGCGGTCCATGGCCGTATCACGGCTGTGTTTTCGATGGCATTGTCGTCACCAACTATCTCTACCGGCCGCTGCTGCCAATGCTGCTCAATGCGCTGGATGTCAATGGCGTGCTGATCTACGAAACCTTCATGACCGGCAACGAGAAGTTTGGCAAGCCGGCCAATCCGGCCTTCCTGCTGCGTCCCGGCGAACTGCTCGACGTGGTGCGGCGGCGGCTGACGGTGGTGGCCTTCGAGCAAGGGGAAATTGCTGCGCCGCGGCCTGCTGTGATGCAGCGTCTGTGCGCCACCCGACGCATCGACCCTGTTTTGCCTGCCTGAACGGCAGATCAGGCCGCTCCGCCCAGAATTTCCGCCGCCAGGCCGTCGAGAGCGGCCGGGTCGAGCCGGTCCGTGCCGTAGCGGATGGCACCGGCGAACGAGTTGAAGTTGTGTGCCTGGGAACGCTGATAGAGCGGGTCGTAGTGTTGCGTCAGGAGTTCCTCGACCAGGGCAGGGAAGTCCCGCGCGGCGATGAGCGAGCGCCAGCGCTCCAGCGTCTCGTTGCTTTGCAGGCCCTTGAGCAGGCCGAGCCGTCCGATCAGCCACGCCGGGTCGGCAATGGCATAGTCATAGTCGCGCAGGAGAAACTCGACACGGGCATCAAGCGTTGCCTCGATGCGCACACCGGGGGCGGCGCGGATGGCTTCCAGCAGCGCGTCGGGCAGTTGCAGGCGACCGATCTTGCGGCTTTCTGCCTCGACGAACACCGGTTGCGTCGGGTCCAGCGCCGACAATGCGGCCAGCAGTTGCGACTCGAAGCCTTTTTGCGTGGGCTGGGCCTGGCCGGGCAGATTGCCCAGCACCGAACCCTTGTGGGCGGCCAGTTCTTCCAGGTGCAAGACTTGCGCGCCGCGTGCGGCAAGGGCCTCCAGCAGGCGGCTCTTGCCGCTGCCGGTGGCGCCGGTGACAACGCGAAAGCTTAATTGCGGCGGCAGCAGGGCCAGTTGCTCGATGACGTGTTGGCGCCAACTCTTGTAGCCGCCCTGGATGCGATGGGCATTCCAGCCGATTTCACGCAGGATGTGGGTGAAGGCGCCGCTGCGGTCTCCGCCGCGCCAGCAATACACCAGCGGACGCCAGGTCTTGGGTTTGTCGAACAGGCTTTCTTCGATGTGGCGCGCAATGTTTCTTGAGATCAGCGCCGCGCCGAGTTTCTTCGCCTCGAACACCGACACCTGTTTGTAGAGCGTGCCGACGCGGGCGCGCTCCTCGTCATTCAGTACCGGCAGGCTGATCGCGCCCGGCAGGTGATCTTCGGCGAACTCGGCCGGAGCGCGGGCGTCGATGAGGGTGTCGAATCCGGCGAGTTGCGCAATCGTCGCCATTCCCCTGTGTAATTTTTCTGTCATCGGGTTCTCAGGCGAGCAGCGGTTTCAGCGCTTTCCAGACGTGGTCGAGCAACTTCGGTTGCGCGGCCGCGGTCGGATGCAGGCCGTCGGCCTGGAAGGCGTTCTGGTCGAGGGCGACGGGTTCCAGCAGAAAGGGCAGGAAGGCGATTTTCTCGCGCCTGGCGAGATCACGGAAGGCGGCATCGAATTCCCGAGTGTACTTTGGCCCATAATTGGGTGGCAGATGCATGCCGACCAGCAGCACCCGTGCGCCGTGTTGCTTTGCCAGCGCCACCATGGAGCCGAGATTGTCCTGCATCATGGCCGGCGGCAGGCCACGCAGACCGTCGTTGGCGCCGAGGGCGAGAATCACGATGGCGGGCTTGAAGCGGGCCAGTGCAGCAGCAAGCCGCGCGCGTCCGCCGGCGGTAGTTTCGCCGCTGATGCTGGCGTTGGTGACGGTGTGGGGGGAGCCGGCGGTCTTCAGTCGCTGCGCCAGCAGGGCCGGCCAGCTCTGGCTGACGGCGATGCCGAAACCGGCGGAGAGACTGTCGCCATAGACCAGAATGCCTTGCTCTGCGGCGGCAGCGGAGGGACTGAACATCGGCAGGACAAGCAGGCAACAGAGGGAGACAAGTCGTTTGAGCATGATCCGGAGTGATTTGGCTACAGATGTGGTGATCGATGTGCTTGCCCTCGGCAAGGTCGTGCCCAGCGGCGATGGCACGCTCACGATTCTGCACGAGATTTCGTTTGCCGTGACTTCCGGCGAGGCCGTGGCCATTGTCGGCGCCTCGGGTTCGGGCAAGTCGACGCTGCTGGGATTGATGGCGGGGCTCGATCTGCCCTCGTCAGGCGCGGTCATTCTCGGCGGCCGGGATCTCGCCGCCCTGGACGAAGATGCGAGGGCGGCGCTGCGCGGCCGCCTGCTCGGCTTCGTCTTCCAGTCCTTCCAGTTGCTACCGGCCCTGACGGCACTGGAAAACACCATGCTGCCGCTGGAACTGGCCGGCCGCGCCGATGCCCGCACCACGGCGGCGGCGATGCTGGCGCGCGTCGGCCTCGGCGAGCGCCAGGCGCATTATCCGAAGCATCTTTCCGGCGGCGAGCAGCAGCGCGTGGCACTGGCGCGCGCCTTTGCCACCCGGCCGCGACTGCTGCTCGCCGACGAGCCGACCGGAAACCTCGATGCCGCCACCGGCGCACAGATCATCGATCTCATGTTTGCCATGAACGCCGAAGCCGGCACCACGCTGATCCTGGTGACCCATGACGAGGCGCTGGCGCAGCGTTGCGGGCGCACGCTGCGCCTGGCGGCAGGGCGGCTCGAATCCTGAACCTGCCGCTTCAGGCGCCGAGTGCCGCGCGCGCCGCGGCGACGCCGCTTCTGACGGCGCCTTCGAGCGTCGCCGGGTAGTCGCCGGCGACATAGTCTCCGGCCAGCCATACGCCCGGAAGTCCGCTCCGGGCGGGCGGCCGCCGCAGGTCCGGTACGCAGGCGAAGGTGGCGCGTTTCTCGGTGACGGTTTGCACCGCCAGCGGCGGCGCCAGGCCGGGTACGAGGCGGGCGATTTCCTCATGGATGCCGCGTTCGAGTTCTGCCGCCGGCAGCTCCAGGTGGCGGCCGCGCGCGCTGATGACGGCGGCAATCAGGCCGTGCTGGCCGCACAGCTGGCCGCGGTCGAACAGCCATTGCGCGAGGCCGGCGTCGACGCCCAGCATCGGCTGCGGCAGCCGCACCGCGGGCGGATAACTGAAGTAGCTGGTGACGATCGGTTCCCAGTCGAAGTGCGCCACCTGCGCCGCCAGTTCCGGCACGAGCTTGCCGAGGTGATACGGCGCCACGGCGATCACCACTTGCGCGAACGGCCCCGTATCGTCAATCAGCCAGGCATTTCCAGCACGCCGCAGGGACGCGACGCGATGGCCGGTATGCAGTGTTCCACCGTGCTGCGTGATGAATTGCGCCGCGGGATCGGGAAACAGGGCCGAGAGATCGACTTGCGGCAGCAGCATGTCGCTGGCTGCGCGCCTGCCGGCAAGGCTGTCGCGCAGGACGTTGGCCAACACCTGCGCCGAGGCGCGGTCGGCCGGCGTATTCAGCGCCGCGATGCACAGCGGCTCCCAGAGGAAGCGGCACTGGCGCGGCGGCGTCCGGTTCTGCTGCAGCCACTGGCTCACGGTGATGTCCGGCTCGATGCGGAATTTCGCGGATTGCAGCCCGCGCATGAGGCGGATGGCCGCCCGCTTTTCCTGCCAGTCGAGTCCTCGTGCCAGCAGCAGGGCAAAGGCCGTGTGCAAGGGCGCCGGCAGGCGCGGCGCGACCATGGCGAATTCGCCGGGGAACTCGAAGCGCAGCGGCGTGCGCTTGAGCAGGCGCCCGGGATCGGCGCCGACGGCGCGCATCAGGCGCAAGGTTTCGCTATAGGCGCCGATCAGGATGTGCTGCCCGTTATCCACGCTAAAGCCTGCGGCGGGCGCGACGCGGGCGCGACCGCCGAGTACCCGCGAGGCCTCAAAGACCTCTACCCGGCGACCGGCGGTGGTGAGTTCGACCGCGGCAGCGAGTCCCGCATAGCCGGCGCCGATGATGGCTGTGTTCAAGCCAGGATCCAGGTCTTGCCTGCCAGCCACAACTTGCGCAGAGGCGTCAGGGAGGTGCGCCGGTCCAGCACGCGGTAGCCGTCGCGCACGATTTCGTCGAGCGTGGCGCGGTAGATCGCGGCCATGATCAGCCCGGCCCGCTGCGCCTTGCGGTCGGCGGCAGGCAACTGGGCGAAGGCCTGACGGTAGGTGGTCCGGGCGCGTTCGACCTGGAATTCCATCAGCCGGCTGAAATTTCCGCCGTAGCGGGCCTGCAGCAGATCGGTTTCGGTCACGCCGAAGCGCGCCAGTTCGTCCTGCGGCAGGTAGACGCGGCCGCGCCGGGCGTCTTCGCCGACATCGCGGATGATGTTGGTGAGCTGGAAAGCCAGGCCCAGGTCGTGGGCGTACTTCAGCGTCATGCGGTCGCTGTAGCCGAAGATTTCGGCGGCGAGCAGGCCGACCACGCTGGCGACGCGGTAGCAGTAGAGGTGCAGGGCGCGGAAATCGGCGTAGCGGACCTGGTCGAGGTCCATCTCCATGCCGTCGATGATTTCCAGCAACTGTTCCTGCGGCAGCGAGAAGTTCTTCAGGGAGTCGGTCAGCGCCTGGGTCACCGGGTGGGTCGGGTGGCCCGCAAACAATGCCCCGATCTCGGCACGCCACCAGGCCAGCTTGGTGCGTGCCAGGGCGGCATCGGGACACTCGTCGACCACATCATCCACTTCGCGGCAGAAGGCATACAGTGCCGTAATCGCCTGGCGTCGCGGCGGTTCGAGGAAGAGGAAGCTGTAGTAGAAGCTCGAACCGCTCTGCGCGGCGCGTTGCTGGCAGTATTGGTCCGGCGTCACGGGTTTGTGTCCAGGGGGCGGACCAGAGAATGCCACAGGATCAGCGGCCAGTCCGCGGTTTGCAGCAGCGGCCGGTGATTGAAGACGTCATGGCCGGCGCCCTCGATCTTGTCCAGAATGCGCAGGCCGCCGGCGACAATGGCACGAATCTCGAGGCCGATGCGTCCCGGCAGATCCCAACCGAGCGGTGCGCCCCGCAGCATCAGGGCGCGCGCCCGCCCGACCTGAAACTGCAGCAGGGCGCGAAAGCCCGTGCCGGGTGGAGTGCCGGCCGGGTGTCGCAGGATGTCGCCCTCGTCGACGCCGAAGCGCGCCATCTCGTCCTGCGGCAGATAGATTCTGCCCGCGCCACCCTTGGCGGCGTCGATGCCGACATCCTGCCAGTGGTTGATGAGTTGCAGTGCCGAGCAGATGGCGTCGGAACGTGACAGGTTCTGCTCCGTGGCATGGCCGAAGAGGTGCAGCAGCAGGCGCCCGACGGGATCGGCGGAGCGCCGGCAGTAGTCCATGAGTTCGCCGAAGTCGCGATAGCGATCCTTGCTGACATCCTGCATGAAGGCGTCGAGCAGGTCGCGAAACAGTTGCAGCGGCAGCTCGTACCGGGCGATCACCGGCCGCAGGCGCAGGAAGACCGGATGCCGGGTGGGCTCGCCGCGTTCGATTGCGTCCAGTTCGGCCTGGTAGCCGGCCAGCAGTGCGCTGCGTTGTTGCGGCGGAATATCTCCTTCGTCGGCGAAGTCGTCTGCGCTGCGGGCAAAACCATAGATGGCCGCCACCGGTTCGCGCAGCGAGGCCGGCAGCAGGATGGAGGCAACGGGAAAGTTTTCGTAGTGATCAACGGCCATTCAGAGGACAGAAGACACGAGGCGGAGGAATGAATTGTACCGGCGCGGCGCGCTGCATCGTTTGCCGTCTTCAGTCTTGTCCGCTCTTGGCGCCGGCTGTCCTCTGAGTCTTGAAAGCAGGTAAAATCAACAATCCATGTCGTGTCGTTCAGGTCTGCAGCGCTGACCGCCTGCGACATGCGCCCAGGTGGCGGAATTGGTAGACGCACCAGATTTAGGTTCTGGCGCCGCGAGGCGTGGGGGTTCGAGTCCCTTCCTGGGCACCAATGATCGGGCGCAGACCCGGAGCGTGAAGCGGGTGCGGTCTTTTTAATGAATTCTTCAATGACGGATATAGAGATGACGGACAAGGCAACGACGGACGCTGCAATCGAGGCGGGTAGCGCACTGGAACGGCGCATCGACATGATCGTGGTTCTGGCGGAGGTCGACAAGGATGTCGAGCAGCGCCTGAAACACATGTCGCGCACGGTGAAGATGGCGGGTTTCCGTCCCGGCAAGGTGCCGATGAAGATGGTTGCTCAGCAGTACGGCTCCCAGGCGCGTTCCGAGGCGATCGGCGCAGCGGTCGAAAGGGCCTACGGCGAGAAGGTGCGCGAGCTGAACCTGCGGGTCGCCGGCTATCCGCGCATCGAGCCGAAGTCTGACTCCAGCCCGGGACAACTCGGTTTCACGGCGGTGTTCGAGGTTTATCCCGAGATCACGCCGGCGGATGTCTCCGGCCAGGCAATTGACAAGCCGATGCTGACGGTGACCGAGGCCGAGGTCGACAAGACTCTGGATGTGCTGCGCAAGCAACGCACCACCTATGCCGAGACCGACCGCGCTTCACTCAAGGACGACCGGTTGACGATCGACTTCGTCGGACGCAAGGATGGTGAGGAGTTTTCCGGCGGCAAGGCCAGCGACTACGCCGTGACGGTGGGCGCCGGGATGATGTTGCCTGACTTCGAAACCCAGATGGTCGGCGTCACGGCCGGCGAGACGAAAAGCTTTGACGTCACCTTTCCCGCCGACTATCAGGCGACGGAACTGGCCGGTGCGACAGTGCAGTTCGAGATGAGCGTGAAAAAAGTCGAGGCTCCCGTGGTGCCGGAAGTCGATGCCGATTTCGCCCGCCAGCTCGGTGTGACGGATGGCGACGTCGACAAGATGCGCGTCGAGGTCCGTTCGAATCTGGAACGCGAGGTGAAGAAGCGCCTGCTGGCGAAGGTCAAGGAACAAGTCATGGAGGCACTGCTGAAGGTGAATCCGCTCGAGGTGCCCAAGGCCCTGATCGAGATGGAGTCGCAGCAGATGGCCGAAGCGGCGCGGCGCGACATGGAGTCGCGCGGCATGGGGATGAAGAACATTCCCGTCGAGGCTTCGTGGTTTACCGATCAGGCGACGCGCCGCGTGAAACTGGGCCTGCTTCTTGCTGAACTGGTCAAGGCCAAGGATCTTCACGTCAAGCCCGAGCAAGTGCGCGCCATCGTAGACGAGTTTGCGGAAACCTTCGAGGACCCCAAGGAAGTTGTGCGCTGGTACTATTCCCAGCCACAGCGCCTGGCCGAAGCGGAGGCGCTGGCGCTGGAGAACAATGTCGTAGACTGGGTGCTGGCCAATGCCACAGTCAGTGAAACCCCCGTTGCCTTTGATGAACTGATGGGAAATGCAGCATGATCCTGCCGGAGATGTCCATGTACGGTTCGCGACAAAATGGCGGTGCCTACGATGCGCCGGGCCGGGATACGCAGGCGCTTGGCCTGGTGCCGATGGTCATCGAGACCAGCGGCCGCGGCGAGCGGGCCTATGACATTTATTCGCGGCTGTTGCGCGAGCGGGTGATCTTCCTGGTCGGGCCGGTCAACGACTCGACGGCCAATCTGGTGGTGGCGCAACTGCTGTTTCTTGAATCCGAGAATCCCGACAAGGACATCTTCTTCTACATCAATTCACCGGGAGGTTCGGTTACCGCGGGGATGGCCATCTACGACACGATGCAGTTCATCAAGCCCAACGTATCGACGCTGTGCATCGGCCAGGCGGCCAGCATGGGCGCCTTTCTGCTGGCAGCGGGAGAAAAGGGCAAGCGCTACTGTCTGCCGAATTCGCGCGTGATGATCCATCAGCCGATGGGCGGTTTCCAGGGCCAGGCCTCGGACATCGAGATTCATGCCAAAGAGATTCTGTTCCTCAAGCAGAAGCTCAACAACATGCTGGCGCACCACACCGGGCAGTCGATCGAGCGCGTCGAGCGCGATACCGATCGCGACAACTTCCTTTCGGCCGAAGCGGCGGTCGAGTACGGCCTGGTCGATAAGGTGCTGACCAGCCGCGGCGAAGCTGCCGAAGTTACCAAAGCCTGATCGTTCGCAGCGACGGAGACGAAGATGGCCGAAAAAAAACCGGGTAGCGGGGAAAAGCTGCTGTACTGCTCCTTCTGCGGCAAGAGCCAGCATGAAGTCAAGAAACTGATCGCCGGGCCCTCGGTCTTTATCTGCGACGAGTGCATCGAGCTGTGCAACGACATCATTCGCGACGAGATCGCCGCCGAGCCGGCAGGTACCGCGAAGCGCGAGTTGCCGGCGCCGAAAGAGATCCGCGGCATGCTCGATCAGTACGTCATCGGCCAGGATTCGGCGAAGAAGATTCTTGCGGTGGCGGTCTATAACCACTACAAGCGCATCCGGCACCAGGAAAAGGGCAGCGACGGCATCGAACTGGCGAAGAGCAATATCCTGCTCATCGGCCCCACCGGATCGGGCAAGACGCTGCTGGCACAGACTCTGGCGCGTACGCTCAACGTGCCCTTCGTCATGGCCGACGCGACGACGCTGACCGAGGCCGGTTACGTCGGCGAGGATGTCGAAAACATCATCCAGAAGCTGCTGCAGAAGTGCGATCACGACGTCGAAAAGGCGCAGCAGGGCATTGTCTATATCGACGAGATCGACAAGATTTCGCGCAAGTCGGACAATCCTTCGATCACCCGCGATGTTTCCGGCGAGGGCGTGCAGCAGGCGCTGCTGAAACTCATCGAAGGCACGGTGGCCAGCATTCCGCCGCAGGGCGGGCGCAAGCACCCGAACCAGGATTTCATCCAGATCGATACCACCAACATCCTGTTCATCTGCGGCGGCGCCTTCGACGGCCTGGACAAGGTGATTCGCAATCGTTCCGAAAAAGGCGGCATCGGCTTCGGTGCCGAAGTGAAGAGCCGCGACGCGGGCAACGTAAGCGAAATGCTGAAGCAGGTCGAGCCCGAGGACATGATCAAGTTCGGTCTGATTCCCGAACTGATCGGCCGCCTGCCGGTGATCGCGACCTTGCAGGAACTCGACGAAGAGGCCCTGGTCGAGATCCTGATCGAACCCAAGAATGCCCTGATCAAGCAGTACCACAAGCTGTTTGCCATGGAGGGCGTGGAACTGGAAGTGCGTCCTTCGGCGCTGCAGGCGATTGCCAAGAAGGCGCTCAAGCGCAAGACCGGAGCTCGCGGCCTGCGCTCGATCCTGGAGAATGTGCTGCTCGACACCATGTACGAGATTCCCACCATGGAGAGCGTGAGCAAGGTCGTGATCGACGAGAGCACCATCGAAACCGGCGCCCAGCCGCTGATGATCTACGCCGATCAGCCCAAGGTTTCGGGTTCGAACTGATCCGGCGGCCGGGTTTGTATCGGCCGCCTTGAATACCGGTTACCCGCCCCAACGTGGACCGGGTGACTCATAACCGAAGGACACGATGATGTCTGGCCTGCCCGCTGCCCCTGTAGAGACCCAATCCCTGCCGCTGTTGCCCCTGCGCGACGTGGTGGTATTCCCGCACATGGTGATCCCGCTGTTCGTCGGGCGGCCCAAGTCCATCAAGGCCTTGGAAACCGCCATGGAGGCCGGCAACAACATCCTGCTGGTGGCGCAGAAGTCGGCCGCCAAGGATGAGCCGGTGCCGGAAGATATGTACGAGATCGGCTGCCTGGCCAACATCCTGCAGATGCTCAAACTGCCCGACGGCACGGTCAAGGTGCTGGTGGAAGGCGTGCAGCGTGCCCGCGTGCTGCGCATCGAGGACCAGCGTGCCCTGTTCGTCGCCGATGTCGACCTGATTCCGGTCGAAGAGCGTGCCGACAACGAAGTGGAAGCCATGCGCCGCACGGTGCTGGCGCAGTTCGACCAGTACGTCAAGCTCAACAAGAAGATCCCGCCCGAGGTGCTGACCTCGCTGGCAGGCATCGAGGAGGCCGGGCGCCTGGCCGATACCATCGCTGCGCATCTGCCTCTGAAACTGGAGCAGAAGCAGGAGATTCTGGAAGTCTTCGGCGTATCCGAGCGGCTGGAAAAGCTGCTCGGTCAGCTTGAAGCCGAACTCGACATCCTTCAGGTCGAAAAGCGCATTCGCGGCCGAGTCAAGCGCCAGATGGAAAAGAGCCAGCGCGAGTATTACCTCAACGAGCAGGTCAAGGCCATCCAGAAGGAACTCGGCGAAGGCGAAGAGGGCGCCGACATCGACGAGATGGAAAAGAAGATCAAGGCCGCCGGCATGAGCAAGGAGGCTCTGGTCAAGATTAATTCCGAAGTCAAGAAGCTGAAGCTGATGTCGCCCATGTCGGCCGAGGCCACCGTGGTGCGCAACTACATCGAAACCCTGCTGGCGCTGCCGTGGAAGAAGAAGTCGCGCATCAGCAAGGACTTGTCGGTGGCGGAAAAGGTTCTCGACCGCGATCACTACGGTCTCGACAAGGTCAAGGAACGCATCGTCGAATACCTCGCCGTGCAACAGCGAGTGGACAAGGTCAAGGCGCCGATCCTCTGTCTGGTCGGTCCTCCCGGCGTGGGCAAGACCTCGCTCGGCCAGTCGATTGCCAAGGCCACCAACCGCAAGTTCATCCGCATGGCGCTGGGCGGCGTGCGCGACGAGGCCGAGATCCGCGGCCACCGCCGCACCTACATCGGTTCGATGCCGGGCAAGATCCTGCAGAACATGACCAAGGTCGGCGTCAAGAATCCGCTGTTCCTGCTCGACGAAGTCGACAAGATGGGTCAGGATTTCCGCGGCGATCCGTCTTCGGCCTTGCTCGAAGTGCTTGACCCGGAGCAGAACCACACTTTTCAGGACCACTACATCGAGGTCGACTTCGACCTCTCCGATGTCATGTTCGTCGCCACCGCCAACACGCTGAACATCCCGGCGGCATTGCTCGACCGTCTCGAGGTCATCCGTCTCTCCGGCTATACGGAGGACGAAAAGGTCAACATCGCGCTGCGTTACCTTGCGCCGAAGCAGATGAAGAACAATGGCATCAAGCGGGATGAACTCGCCATCACCGAGGACGCCTTGCGCGACATCGTGCGCTACTACTCGCGCGAAGCCGGCGTGCGGGCGCTGGAGCGCGAGATTTCGAAAATCTGCCGCAAGGTGGTTAAGTCGCTGGTGATGAAGGCGCGCAAGAACAAGATCGTGGTCAATGCCAAGAATCTCGACAAGTTCCTCGGCGTGCGCCGCTACAGTTTCGGCATGGCGGAAAAGGACAATCAGATCGGTCAGGTGACCGGTCTGGCGTGGACCGAAGTCGGCGGCGAGTTGCTGACCATCGAAGCCGTCGCCTTGCCCGGCAAGGGCAAGACCATGACCACCGGCAAACTCGGCGAGGTCATGCAGGAGTCGATCCAGGCGGCGCTGTCCGTGGTGCGCAAGCGCAGCCACTCGCTTGGCATAGCCGATGATTTCTACCAGAAGAACGACATCCACATTCACCTGCCGGAAGGGGCGACACCGAAAGACGGCCCCAGCGCGGGCATCGGCATCTGCACCGCACTGGTCTCGGTCCTGACCGGCATTCCGGTGCGGGCCGACGTGGCCATGACCGGCGAGATCACCCTGCGCGGCGAAGTGCTGCCCATCGGCGGCCTCAAGGAAAAGCTGCTGGCGGCGGTGCGCGGCGGCATCCGTCTGGCACTGATTCCTGAAGAGAACGTCAAGGACCTGGCCGAGATCCCCGATACCATCAAGAACCGGATCGAGATTCTGCCGGTGCGGTGGATCGACAAGGTGCTGGAACTTGCGCTCGAGCGCATGCCCGAGCCGCTGCCTGAGCAAGCCGTGACACCCGCCGTGGCGGTGGTCGCCGGCGATGCCGCGGTGACCGGTGTGGTGACCCACTGAAGAAACTCCTGCGTAGCGGACGGGCCAGCAAAGAACGCTGACCTCGCCGCTACGGATGATGAAGCCCCTGCGTAGCGGACGGGCCAGCAAAGAACGCTGACCTCGCCGCTACGGATGACGCCGGCCCGCGTCCGACTTGATACCGTCCGTGCGGGACATAAAGTGGAATTCCTGGCGAGCAACGCGAGCGCGAACTGTTAGAAATGAACCAG
>CAINHS010000054.1 GCA_903848955.1 uncultured beta proteobacterium | reverse complement strand
TGTGGGGTACGCAGCAAGTCAATCTGTCGCCCGGCGCCCGCCATGACGGTGTCTTCGGCATGTGGTACGGCAAGGGGCCCGGCGTGGACCGCTGCGGCGACGTCTTCAAGCACGCCAATTCGGCAGGAACCTGGCAGCACGGCGGCGTGCTGGCGGTGGCCGGTGACGACCATGCCGCGCGCTCCTCGACTGTGGCGCACCAGTCTGAGCACGCCCTCAAGGCGGCGATGATGCCTGTGCTGGTGCCGGCCGGCGTCCAGGACTACCTCGATCTCGGCCTGCATGGCTGGGCGATGAGCCGCTACTCGGGTTGCTGGGTCGGCTTCAAGGCGGTGGCCGACACCGTCGAATCCTCGGCCTCGGTGGATATCTCGCCGGACCGCGTGCGCATCCAACTGCCCACCGATTACGCCCTGCCGACCGACGGCCTCAACATCCGCTGGCCGGACGACCGGCTGCTGCAGGAAGCCCGTCTGCTCGACCACAAGCTGTATGCCGCGCTGGCTTACTGCCGCGCCAACCGCCTCAACCAGGTGGTCATCGACTCGCCGCAACCCCGCCTGGGCATCATTACCACCGGCAAGTCCTATCTCGACGTGCGCCAGGCCTTCGATGACCTCGGCATAGACGATGCGCTGGCCGCCGAACTCGGCATCCGGCTCTACAAGGTCGGCATGGTCTGGCCGCTGGAATCAGACGGCGTGCGCCGCTTCGCCGAGGGGCTGGAAGAAATACTGGTGGTCGAGGAGAAGCGCCAGCTGATCGAATACCAGTTGAAGGAACAGCTCTACAACTGGCGCGAGGACGTGCGGCCGCGGGTGATCGGCAAGTTCGACGAAAAGGGCGAATGGGAACTGCCCAACGGACGCTGGCTGCTGCCCGCTTCGGGCGAACTGTCGCCGGCACAGATTGCCCGCGTCATCGCCGACCGCATCGGCCGCCATTTCACTTCGACACGGATACGCGACCGGCTGGCCGTGATCGAAGCCAAGGAGCGCTCGACCGCGCCGATCATCCCGATCGCGCGAACGCCCTACTTCTGCCCCGGCTGCCCGCACAACAGCTCGACCTGCGTGCCCGAAGGCTCCCGCGCGCTGGCCGGCATCGGCTGCCACTACATGGTGCTGTGGATGAACCGCGCCACCGCGACCTACTCCCACATGGGCGGCGAAGGTGCGGCCTGGAGCGGGCAGGCGCCGTTCACCGAGCAGCGTCATGTCTTCGTCAATCTCGGCGACGGCACCTATTTCCACTCGGGCTCGCTGGCGATTCGCGCTGCAGTCGCCGCGGGCGTCAACATCACCTACAAGATCCTTTACAACGACGCCGTGGCGATGACCGGCGGACAACCGGTCGACGGCAGTCTGACGGTGCCGCAGATCGCCCATCAGTTGCATGCGGAAGGCGTACATCACGTCGTCGTGGTCACCGACGGCGCCGCACGCGCCTACGGCCACCCCGACCTGCCGCACGGCGTACCGATGCGGCACCGGGACGACCTCGATGCCATCCAGCGCGACATGCGCGAATGCCCCGGCGTCTCCGCCATCATCTACGACCAGACCTGCGCCGCCGAAAAGCGCCGCCGCCGCAAGCGCGGCAAGATGACCGATCCGCCGCGCCGCCTGTTCATCAACGAGGCCGTCTGCGAAGGCTGCGGCGATTGCGGCGTGCAGTCCAACTGTCTCGCCGTGGTGCCGGTGGAAACCGAGTTCGGCCGCAAGCGCGCCATCGACCAGTCCGCCTGCAACAAGGACTATTCCTGCGAGAAGGGCTTTTGCCCGAGCTTTGTTTCGGTACTCGGCGGCACTGTAAGGAAAGGCCGCGGCCTGGCCGGCGCGGGCGATGACAACAATGCCTTTGGCATTCCGCCGGCACCGGTGCTGCCTCCGACCACAGCACCTTACGGCATTCTCATCACCGGCATCGGCGGCACCGGCGTCGTTACCATCGGCGCCGTCATCGGCATGGCCGCGCACATCGACGGCAAGGGCGTCACCGTGCTCGACATAGCTGGTCTGGCACAAAAGGGTGGTGCAGTGTCCGCCCATGTCCGCATCTGCGACGATCCTGAAGCCATCCACGCCGTGCGCGTCGCCACCGGCGAAGCCAAGGCGGTCATCGGCGGCGACGTCATCGTCACCGCTGCGCCCGATGCGCTGTCGCGCATGCGGACCGGCCACACGCGGGTGGTGGCGAACTGCGCCGAAATTCCGACCGCCGATTTCACGCGCAACCCGGACTGGCAGTTTCCGCTGGCGCGCATGCAGACCACGATCAGCGAAGCCGTCGGCGCCGGCGCGGCGCATTTCGTCGATGCCTCCGACCTGGCGCTGCGCCTGCTCGGCGATTCGATCGCCAGCAACCTGTTCCTGCTCGGCTACGCCTGGCAGCAGGGCCTGGTGCCGGTGTCGGCGGAGGCCATCGACCGCGCCATCGAACTCAACGGCACGGCGCTGGCGATGAGCCGTGCCGCCTTTCTTTGGGGCCGGCGCGCAGCACATGATCCGGCGGCCGTATTGGCCTATGCCCGACCGCACATCGCTGCGCCTCAGGCGCCGGCGCTGGACGAGGTGATCGAGAAACGCGCGGGCATCCTGACCGGGTACCAGGACGCCGCTTACGCCACCCGCTACCGGAAACTGGTCGGGCTGATCCGCGCCGCGGAAGAGGCAATCAACTCGTCACAACTTACCGAAGCTGTGGCGCACAACCTGTTCAAGCTGATGGCGATCAAGGACGAATACGAGGTCGCGCGGCTTTATGTCGAAGGCGACTTCCTGCAGCAGATCGGCGAACGCTTTGAAGGCAACTACACGCTGAACATTCACCTGGCACCGCCGCTGCTGTCGCGTCCCGACCCGACGACAGGGCAGATCAGGAAAATGGCCTTCGGCCCCTGGATGCTCACGGCATTCAAGTGGCTGGCAAAGGCCCGTCGCTACCGCGGCTCACGCTGGGACGTTTTCGGCCGCAGCGGCGAACGGCGGTCTGAACGGGCCTTGCTGGCGGGGTACGAATCCGATATCGCCGCTCTGTCGGGCAAGCTTGAGCGCAGCACACTGGGCGACGCCATCGCATTGGCCAGGCTGCCGGAGAAAATTCGCGGCTTCGGCCATGTCAAGCGGCGCAGCATCGAGGCCGCCGCGCCGGAACGCGAGGCGCTGCGCATCCGGCTCGGGCTCGGTTGAAACCGGCAGAAACGCCGCTGCGCCACGCACTGGTCGCGCAGGTGCTTGGCGCCGTGCCGGCGGCGCTGATCCTGATGCTCTTCCCCGCCCTCGCCGACCACCTGCTGGCGATCGCGGGCGCGCAGGGGCTGTGCGCGGCCCTGATCAGCCATTTGCTGCGGGACCCGCCCTGGTGGCGGCCTATCCATCTCGGCTTCATGCCGCTGGCGGTGCTCGCATCGGGACTGGGGCTGCCCTCCTGGGCATGGCTGGCGGGTTTCGCCATGCTGCTGCTGACATTCTGGCGCACCGACCGCAGCCGGGTGCCGCTTTACCTCACCAATGCTCTGGCCGGCAAAGCTCTGGCCGGGCTGCTGCCCGCCGCACCGGTTGCCGTGGTTGATCTCGGTTGCGGCGACGGCGGCCTGCTGCGCCGGCTGGCACGGGAGCGACCCGATTGCCGCCTGGTCGGCTTTGAACACGCGCCGCTGCCCTGGGCCTGGGCCTGGCTCTCCTGCCGCCGCCTGCCCAACGTTGAAATCCGCTTCGGCGACTTCTGGTCGCACCCGCTGGACGGCTACGCTCTGGTCTATGCCTTCCTGTCGCCGGCTCCGATGCAACAGCTGTGGTCAAAAGCCACGGCCGAAATGAAGCCGGATGCCTTGCTGGTCAGCAACAGCTTCGACGTGCCCGGAATTCAGCCTGAACGCACGGTCGAGGTGGCCGATAGCCGGCGGACACGCTTCTACTGCTACCGGCCGGCGGGCTGATACCATTCCGCTCCGTATCGGACCGAGACATTCCGCTGGATACCATCCGGGTGCGGGGCACCCGGACATATCGTCTGGATACCGTCCCGGTCCTTATCGGACCGAGACATAAACGCGGCGATTGCCTCGCAATTTCGGCCATCGAAGACCCGCCCGATGCCCAATAATCCTCCCCACACAGATCACTGCCGCGTGCAGTGGTCGAGGAGGAGCCTCGCATGGCAGACATCATCTGCGTCATCGGCAACAAGGGCGGTACCGGCAAGACCACGATTTCCCACATGCTCTGCCAGGGCATGGGCCTGCTCGGGCAGCGATCGGTCTGCGTCCTCACCGACACCTGCCGCGAACCGCTGGATCCGGCCGGCCGCCGCTATATAGTCGCCGATGCCCGCTCGCGTGAAGCACTGAGCAAGGTCACCAGCAAGATCCGGTCGCTCAAGGCATGGATGGGCGTCATCGACGGCGGCGGCAACCGTACCGAGATGGACCGCAATCTTTACGGCGTAGCCGATCTGGTGCTGCTGCCGTTTCGCGATTCGCACGAGGACATCCGCACCGTCATCCGCGACCTGGAAATGTTCCCGCGCGCCTATGCAATCCCGTCACAGTGGCCCACCAATGTCTGGCAACGCGAGGCGGCGGAAAAGACCCTCGACGAATTTCTGTCGCGTTTCGGCGACCGCATTCTTTCGCCGGTGGCAACGCTCTCCGCCAGCAAGCACCTGCTGCAGAAAACCATTCCCGGCAGCCTGCCCTCGCCGCTGGCCAATGCCAGCCGCGGCATCGCCCGTCAGGTGCTTGACCTCCTGCAGATATCCTTCGACGACGTGCAGGACCTGGTCGAGGAAGAAGCGGCCTCCCGCCCCCGCAGCAGCCAGGCCTCCGCCGTGGCCATGGCGGCCTGATCCGGCGCTCAGCGCTGGCGCCGCTTGCGACTCGCCATCAGCGCGGCTTCCGAGCGGTTATTCACGCCCATGGACTTCATGATGGCCGAAACGTGGATCTTCACCGTACCCTCGGTCAAGCCCAGCAGTTCGCCGACCTGGCGGTTGCTGCGGCCTTCGGTCAGGAGTTCCAGCACCCGCGCCTGCGCCGTCGTCAGACCAAAGCGCTGCGCCAGAGGCTTGCCCGCGCCGACGGCGGTTTCGCTGCGGCTGGTCAATGCCCGCAACTTCGCCGGAAGATAGATTTCGCCGGACAAGACCGCACGCAGGGCGTCCAGCAACTCGCTGCTCGAGCCCGATTTGGAAACAAACCCGGAAGCGCCGGCCTTCATCACGCGCGATACGTTGTCGGCATCGTCCAGCGCCGACAGAACCACCACCGGCACCGTGGGAAACCGCCGCCGGACCAGTGGCAGGAATGTCTGGCCCTTGGTCCCGGGCAACATCAGGTCGAGGATCATCATGTCAATGTCCTCGGTCTCCAATATGCCAATGGCTTCATTGGCATCCTGCACACCAAAGGTCTGCGTTTCGGCGCCGAGGTTCTTCAGGGTCGCCAGCAATCCCTCTCGCACCAGAACATGATCTTCCACCACCAATAGCTTGAGCATTGCTTTTCCCTACAGGCCCCACGCGGATGAGGTCAGTTTAGCGCGGAAGACCCTACTGCGGTAAGATCACCCGACTACATAGGAGCAACCGCCATGAGCACTACACCATCCGATCCGATGGATTTCCTGAAATCCCTGTGGGGGAATACCGGCATGCCGCTGCCCGGTCTGGTAACACCGACTCTGGACACCAACGAACTGGAGAAGCGCATCAAGGATCTCAAGGCGGTAGAGGGTTGGCTCAAGACCAATCTCGGCATGCTGCAAATGACCATTCAAGGACTGGAAATGCAGTGCGCGACGCTGTCCGCGTTCCAGGCCATCAGCCAGTCGGCTGCCGGTTCAGACACCAACGCCAATCCTTTCGCCAACCCGGCGCTTTGGCCGTGGAACCTGATGCAGGGCGCCGGCCAGACCGCGGCGGGCGATGCTGCGCAGGCTGCGACGGCGACGGATCAGGTGCCGCCAAAAAAGGACGGCAAGGCCAAGTAAGGCTTCGCCGGGCGCGCTGCGCGCCCGGGATTCCACTGCGGGGCAGGCGTCAGCGCCAGGCCAGCCAGAACGGCAGACTCAGCATGCCGAGCAAAGTGCCGGCCGAGATCAGCCACGCGACGCGGGCACCGTCACCGCCCATGCGCTGGGCAAGAATATAGGCTGAACTCGCGGTCGGCAGGGCCGAAAAAATCAGCGCGATGTCGGCGTGGATCCCTGTAAGACCGAACCACCGGATCAGCAGCAAGGCCGTCGCCGGCATGGCGAGCAGCTTGACAGCCAACAGGTAAGAGGCCGAAGCGTGCGCCGCCGCACCCCTGACCCCATTCAGCCGCAGGCCGGCACCTACCGCCAGAAGGCCGAGCGCGATCGCCGCATCGGAGAGCCGGCCGAGGAAGTGCAGCAGCACTGAAGGCGGCTCGAAGCCTGCCAGGTTTGCCGCGACGCCGGCCAGCGTGGCCAGGATCAGCGGGTTCCTCGCCAGTTCGCGCCAGACGCCCGCCTCACCATGACGCGCGAGCATCCATACCGCTGCCATGTTCGCCGGCGGTACCATGAGGCCGACGACAATCCCCATGGCCGCGACGCCGGGCAATCCGTAGAGCGTACCCGCGACCGCCAGACCGATATAGGAATTGAAGCGAAACGCACACTGGTATTGCGAGGCGAAGGACATCGTGGAAATCGGCAACAGCCGCGCGGCCAGACCGAGGATCATGCCGGTACCCATCGCCGCGGCGGCAACGCCGATCATCGGTGCCGCTGCCGACCAGTCGATGCGGGTCTTCACCAACCCGCTGAACAGCAGCGCCGGGAACAGCACGTAATAGACCAGCTTCTCCAACCCGCTCCAGAAGTGGTCGCCCAGATGCAGCGCGCGGCGCAGACCGGCGCCGAGCAGGATCAGCGCAAAATCGGGGAGAAGGGCGAGAGCGACGGTCGCTTCGACATGCATCGCTTAGATTACACGCGCCTGGCGCAGCGCGGCAATTTCCGCTTCGGCGTAGCCCGCAGCCGCCAGCACGGCATCGCTGTCGGCGCCTGCCGCCGGTGCCGCTGTCGCGTTTGCCCAAGGCCAGGCGGAAAGCTTGAAGGGCGGCGCGTATTGTTTGGTGCCGCCGACTTCAACCACCATCTTGCGAGCCACCACTTGGGGATGCTGCAGGGTTTCATCCAGCCGCAGAACTGGCGTGACGCAACAGTCCACAGCGGCGACCAGAGGCTGCCAATGCGCCAGCGGCTGCGAGGCGATCAGTGCCGCCAGTTCGGCCTTCACGCGCCGGCCTTCGCTGTCCGTGGCGAGGCCGAAGGGTGCCAGTTC
>CAINHS010000053.1 GCA_903848955.1 uncultured beta proteobacterium | reverse complement strand
TTCGGGCGGCGGGCGCGATGTGCAGCCTGTGATCTATGCCGGATCGGCGACGGGAATTGCGCTGTTGCAAACCGACACGGCCTCAACACCCATCAATGTGGCGGTGAGGATTCCTGTGCTGGCCAACGACGTTGGTGTGTCGGCCACACCAGCGCTGCAGATTTGTACGGCAGCCAGCGGTGGCACCTGCGGCGTGCCTTCGGCCACGGCGCTGTGCGTGGCCAACACGGCTTCGCCCAGTTGCACGGCTTCCGGCGCTCGCCTGATGCTTACTGCGGACAACCTGGTCGTCTATACGCCACGCCTGAATCTGGGTGGGCTGACCGAGTCGTTCTGGTACCAGGTCAACACCTTGAGTGGGCCCTTGCGCGCGCAGGTGATCGTGACGGTGGGCGCCCTGAGCGGCCTGCCCGATGCGCGTGACGATCTGGGCCTGTCGTCAGTTGCCAATGTCACTTCGACCTTCAATGTGCTGGCCAACGACTTCGCGCCGGCCGGTGTTGACCTGACGACGCTGCGCATGACGCAGACGCCGTGCAACCTGACTAACGGCGTGTGTGCGGCTACCGCTGCTACTTTCAATGCCGCGGGCAGCCTGTTGTTCAAAGCACCCAGCAGCGGCAGCTGGACCATGGCCTACACCTTCACGGACCGCACTGGCGCCGTGGCGGACCCGGGCGTGGTGGCGGTGACGGTGAGTGCGCCGGCCGGCGAGCTGCTGACGGTTGCCCGCGCCCGCTGGACCCTGCCGAAAAAGGTCGGGCAACTCGGTACCCTGGATGTCAACGGCACCTCGTCTCTTGCGCTGGGACAGACCCTGGGTCTGTACATCCCCAACGTCGCCAGCGGCCCACAGGGCTGCAACAACCCAACGGCAGGAACACGTATCGCGACGACCACCGTACCGGCCAATGCCAATTGGGCGTTTGCCACCACGGCGCTGGCAACGCGCCCCACCAGCGTCTATGTGTACTCCCCGGCCTACGGCGGGTGCATGCAGGCCACCGTGCCATAACTTTGAGAGGGCCAGAAATGACAAACAGCTCCAACCCTTCCTTCCCCGGCAAGACGCGCACCGCGCGCAGCGCCGGCTTTACCCTGCTCGAACTGCTGGTGGTGATGGTGATCATCGGCCTGCTCGCCGGCTATGTAGCACCACGCTATTTCTCCCAGATCGGCAAGGCCGAGGTCAAGGTGGCGCGGGCGCAGCTCGATGCCTTGGAAAAGGCGCTGGACCAGTACCGTCTGGATACCGGCCACTACCCGACGCAGGAGCAGGGTCTGGTTGCGGTGATCAAGAAGCCGGCCAACGAGCCGCGCTGGGAAGGCCCTTATCTGAAGAAGGACCTGCCGCTGGATCCGTGGGGCCGGCCCTTTGTCTACAAGATTCCCGGTGAGCGGGGTGACTTCGATCTCGTTTCCCTGGGCAAGGACGGCGTGCCGGGTGGCACCGGCGAAGCGGCCGATCTGCAAAACAACTGAATAGCGACAGCGTCATGATTTTCCAGGTCAAAGCATTGATGGCGAGCGGAGAGGTGGTGCTCTTGCGCATTGACGCCGCCGCCGAGGCGGATGCCCGGCGCGAAGTCGAGTCGCGCGGCTTGTCGGTGTTCATGGCGCAGCCGGTGAAGTCGGTGGCGACGATGCGCTTTGGTTCGCGTGCTGTGCGTGTCAATGCGCTGGGCTTCTCGCAGGAGTTGCTGATGCTGCTGCGGGCCGGTCTGAGCCTGGTCGGATCGCTCGAGGCGATGGCCGAGAAAGAACTGAATGTGGCTACGCGTGCGGTGGTGAACGCGCTCTTGCAGAAGCTGCGTCGCGGCGGGCGTTTTTCCGAGGCGCTGGTCGACTCGGGTGGCAACTTTCCGCAGATTCTGATTGCCGGCGTGCGCGCCAGCGAGCGCACCGGCAGCCTGGAAGAGACCTTGCAACGCTATGGCGAGTACGCCAGCCGCATGGACGAGGCGCGCAAGAAGATCATCGCCGCGCTGATCTACCCGGTCATGCTCCTGATCGTCGGTTTGCTGGTTTCGGCTTTCCTGAGTGGTTTTGTGGGGCCCAAGTTTGCCGGTGTGTACCGCGATTCGGGCAGCGAGATGCCCTGGGCCTCGGCCTTGCTGTTTGATATGGGCCGTG
>CAINHS010000052.1 GCA_903848955.1 uncultured beta proteobacterium | reverse complement strand
CGGCCTCGGCACCGCGCTCGGCGACGGTTGCCAGGGAAGCGATCTCATCCACCGAGAGCACCTTCTGGATGTCGAGGATGATGACGAACTTGCCGGCGATCTTGCCCATGCCGGCGATGAAGTCGGCGCGGATCTTGGCGCCGAAGGCCGGCGCCGGTTCGATGTCGGCGCTCGACACTTCCAGCACTTCCGACACCGCATCCACCACCACGCCGATGTCATGATGCTCGTCGGCCGTGGTCAGTTCGATGATGACGATGCAGGTGCGGCGCGAGGTCTCCGTCTGGTGGCCGCCGAAGCGTGCCGCCAGGTCGATCACCGGCACCACCGAGCCGCGCAGGTTGATCACGCCGCGGATGAAGGCCGGCATCATCGGTATCTCGGTGAGGCTGCCGTACTCGATGATCTCCTTGACGTTGAGGATGCCCACCGCATACATCTCGCCGGAAAGCTGGAAGGTGAGGTACTGGGCGATTTCGGCCGTGCCGGCCACGGCCACGGCGGTCTTGCCGCCGGATTGCTGAACGACTTGTCCCATGCTGTTCTCCTTGATTTCTCCCCGGGATCAGAAGCGTTCGAAATCGCCTTCGGCGGCGGCCACCGCCGCCGGACGTGAAACGCGGGCCTTGGCCGCCTTGGGGGCCGCCGCAGCGGCCGGACGGGCGCGGCTCGCTGCTGCGCCGGCGCCGGGCCTGCCCTGCTCCTCGATCTTGAAGAACTCCATGAGCTCCTGCAGTTGCGCGGCCTGACCGCCCATTTCCTCGGAAGTGGCGGCGAGTTCCTCGGAAGCCGAAGCGTTCTGCTGCGTGGCCTTGTTGAGCTGGCCCATGGCACCGTTGATCTGGCCGACGCCGGCAGATTGTTCCTGGCTCGCGGCGGCGATCTCCTGGACGAGGTCGGAAGTCTTCTTGATGGAAGGCACCATCTCGTCGAGCAGCTTGCCGGCCTGTTCGGCCATCTTGACGGAGGAACCGGCGAGTTGCCCGATCTCCTGCGCGGCAACCTGGCTGCGTTCGGCCAGCTTGCGGACTTCGGCGGCGACCACCGCGAAGCCCTTGCCGTGCTCGCCGGCGCGGGCCGCCTCGATCGCCGCATTGAGCGCCAGCAGATTGGTCTGGTAAGCGATGTCGTCGATGATGCCGATCTTGCCGGCGATGGACTTCATGGCCTCTACCGTGTCCTTCACCGCCGTGCCGCCCTGGGTGGCTTCCACCGAAGACTTGGTGGCCATGTTGTCGGTGACCTTGGCGGTCTCGGTGTTCTGGGTGATGGAGGCCGTCATCTGTTCGATGGAGGCTGTTGTCTCTTCGACCGAGGCGGCTTGCTCGGAGGACGACTGCGACAGAGACTGCGCCGTGGCCGAGACCTGACCGGCGGCGTTGGACAGGGCGTCGGCAGCACCGATGACCTCGCCGATGATCTGGTTCAGCTTGGCGATCAGGGCCTGCTGCGCGCCCAGCATCTGGCCGATTTCGTCCTTGCTGACATCGTCTATCCTCACCGTCAGGTCACCCTCGGCCAGGCGCTGGGTCACCGCCAGGGCTTCGCCTACCGGCTTGGTGATGCTGCGCGTGATGAGGAAGGCGAAGGCGATCGTCAGCAACACCGCCACGACGGAGAGGATCAGCACCAGGCGTTCCGCCGCCGTTGCCGCTTCGTCGGCCTCCTTGCCGGATTTTTCCATCAGCTCGGTCTGGAAGTCGACCAGGGTGTTGATCGAGCCCATGTACTCGGTCTGGCTCTTGCGCAAGCTGCCCTGCAGCAGGGCAACCATGTCATCGCGCTTGCCGGCCTTGAGCAACTCGAGGAACTTGTCCTGGTCGGTGACATAGGCGGCGCGCGCGGTCTGCACCTTCTTCAGGATTTCCTTGCCCTTGTCGCTGGTGATGCTCTTTTCCAACTTCTCCAGACGGTCGGAGATGACTTTGCGCTGCTCGGGAATCGCATCGATTTCCTTTTGCGAGTCGGCGCCGGAGAAGATGTAGGCGTTGCGCAGGCGGCGGGCGATGACGTTGATCGCGTCGATCACGTCGTTGGCCTGCACTGTCTTGGGGAAATCGACCTTGACCAGGTCATTGATTTCGCCGTTGAGCATCGCGAGTTTCATGTAGCTGGCGGTGGCAATGGCGATCAGCAGGACCAGGGTGACGGCAAAGCCTATCCCCAGACGGACGCCGATTTTGAGATTGTTCAACATGGTGTGTTCTCCGTGATGCCAAAGGAAAGGAACTTGCAAAAGAAATGCGGGAAGGGGTAGTGCATGATCAATGCGCCTCGAGCCGGCGCGTGCCGGTGGCGCCCTGCGCCTGCTGCTCTTCGCTGCGTGCGCTGCGGCTCACCAGCGCCTGTACATCGAGGATCAGGGCGACTTCGCCGCTGCCGAGAATGGTCGAGCCGCCGATGCCGCGCATATTGCGGAACAGCGTGCCCAGGGGTTTGATTACGGTCTGGAATTCGCCCAGCAGCTGATCGACGACGATGCCGGCCTTCTGCCCGGCGTACTGAACGACGACGACGTTTTCCCGCGGCGGCTGCGTGCCGGGAACTTCGAACAGTTCCCTGAGCCGCACATAGGGCAGCACCTGGCCGCGCAGGTTGATGTAGTCGCGGTCGGCGCTGGTGTTGGCCAGCTCGATGCATTCGACCACCATGTCCAGCGGAATCACGTAGGAGGACTTGCCGACGCCGGTGAGGAAACCGTCGATGATGGCCAGGGTCAGCGGCAGGCGGATGGTGAAGCGCGAGCCGGCGCCGAGTTCGGTCTTGACGTCGACGCTGCCGCGCAGCGCCGTGATGTTCTTCCGCACCACATCCATGCCGACGCCGCGCCCGGACAGGTTGGTGACCTTTTCCACGGTGGAGAAGCCGGCTTCGAAGATGAGATTGACCACTTCCTGGTCGGACAAGCTGTCGCCGGGCTGGATCAAGCCCTTTTCAACCGCTTTGGCCTGGATCCGGTCCTTGTTGAGGCCGCCGCCGTCATCCACCACTTCGATGACGATGCTGCCGGAGTCATGGTAGGCGTTCAACTCGACCCGGCCCTTGACCGGCTTGCCATTGGCGGCGCGCACTGCGGCCGATTCGATGCCGTGGTCCATGGCGTTCCGCACCAGGTGCATCAGCGGGTCACCGATCTTTTCCACCACCGACTTGTCGAGTTCGGTCTCGGCGCCGGTGATGACCAGTTCGATGTCCTTGCCCAGTTCCTTTGACACATCGCGGGCGACGCGGTGGAAGCGGTTGAAGGTCTCGCCGATCTGCACCATGCGCAAGGCCAGGGCGGAATCGCGGATGCTCTCGACCAGACGGGTCAAGACCGAGGTGGCCTCCACCAGCGTGCCTTCGCCGCTCTTCCGCGCCAGCAGATTGGCCGAGGCGCCGGCGATGACCAGTTCGCCGACCAGGTCGATCAACTGGTCGAGCTTGTCGGCGTGCACCCGGATCAGGCTCGATTCGGCGGCCTTCTTTTCGGAAACGACTTTCTGCTTGGCGGCCGCGGCTTCGACCAGTTCGGGCTGGACGTTGCTCTGCTGAATCAGGATGTCGCCCAGTTGCGGCGCCGACGCCGCGTCGTCGGTTCCGGCCGTTGCGCCGGATTGCCGGCGCAGGCCGTCGTCGAGTTCTTCCTTGGTCAGCGCGCCGCTCTTGATCAGGATCTCGCCCAGACGCATGGTCTCTTCGGGCAGGGCGTCGATCAGTTGCAGGAAGTCGGCAACCTTGCTGTTGGGCGGCAGGATGTGCAGGTCGCAGTCGTCACGGCAGAAGTCGAAGACTTTCTCGATGGCGTCCTTGGTGGCATGGCTGCGGAAGTTGATCTCGAAGCCCAGATAACACAGCTCCGGATCCATCTCGTCGGTATCCGGCAGGGCGTCGGTGAGGGTGGTGATGTGGGCGATTTCGCCGAGGTTGAGCAGGTAGCGCAGGAAGGCCAGCGGGTCCATGCCGTTCTTCAGCACGCTCTCGCCGAAGCGGATGGAGATGTGCCAGCAGTCGTTGGTGGGGCTGTCGCGGTCGTTGCGCTGAACATTGCCGCTGTCCGTCTCCGCCAGGTCGTCCGCTGCCGGCTTGGTAGCGACTCCGGCTTGTGCCTTGCCGCCGAGGAAGGGACGCAAGGCCTCGGTGATCACCTCGCCGGCCTGCTTGAGTTCCTCGTCCGGTTCCATTCCCCCTGCCTGCACCACGCCGAGCAGCGCGCCGATGTGGTCGCAGCCCAGGAGCAGGGCCGAGATCATGTCGCCGCTGACTTCGATCTCGCCATTGCGCAGGCGGTCGAGGACGTTCTCGAGGACGTGGGTGAATTTCTCCACGGAGTGGATTTCGACCACCCCGGCGCCGCCCTTGATGGTGTGCGCGGCGCGGAATACGGCATTGATGGTTTCAGGATCGCGGTCGCCCTGCTCGAGCTGCATCAGCCCGGCTTCCATGGCTTCCAGCTGCTCCCTGGCCTCGACCGAAAAAACGCTGAGTATTTCGTCCATTATCGGCTCCGGCTCAAGAGTTCTCGCTGGCGGGAATCACCAGCGGGTCGCCAAAGAAGGCCACCATGTTGAAAAATTCGATGACTTCGCGTACCGCCGGACTGTGGCCGACGATGCGCAGGGCGTGATCAAGGTGCTGACTTTCGCGCTTGGCCAGCGCCAGCAACTGCAAGCCGGCAGTGTCCATTTCGCCCACCTGCGAAAGATCGAGTTCGAGCACGCCGCCGGCGCGAATGTCGGCGATCAGCCGCTTCTTGACCTCGGCCGCGTGATAGATGGTCAGATCGCCGTTGACGGTGAGGCGCTTTGCGCCGTCGGTCGTGGTTTTGCTGGAAAATTTCATTCAGGGTCTCCCGCCTAGAACAATTCGATTTTCGGTCCGGCCTTGGCCGCCGCAGCGCCGCTTTTTGTCGCGCTGTGATGCGTGTCGCGCTGCGACTCCATGACGTAGCTGCTGTAGATCTGCGCCAGGTGTTCCGACAGCGGCTGCAGAACAAAGTGGGGGTCTTCCATCTGACCCAGCCGGCTGGCCAGCATGGCCGAATGGCCGTCGAGCCGGTTCAGCGCGTCGATCACCTGCTCGATCTGCTGTCTTGTCACGTCCTGGAACTGCACGCTGGCCAGCGCCGACATGAACATGCCGGCCAGTTGCTGGCTGCTGTCGGTGATGGTGGCCACCACCGCTGCCTCGTGTTCGGTGACTTCGCGGTAGCTCTTGCCGAGGTCGTCGAGCTGGGCAGCGAAGCTTTCCAGCGCCGCACTCTCGGACTTGGCGCTGTCCTTGGAAAGCTTTTCGGCAAATTGCGCTTCGATGGAGTCGGCGACGGTCTTGATGCCCTTGCTGATCTCGCCGACCGCCTTGTCGGTCTCGCCCGAGAGCTTCCGGACTTCGTCGGCTACCACGGCAAAACCGCGGCCGGCCTCGCCGGCGCGGGCGGCTTCGATCGCCGCATTCAGCGCCAGCAGGTTGGTCTGTCCGGAGATGTGCTTGATCAGTTCCACCAGGGTGCCCAACGAGCGCGCATCGGCTACGACATGGGTGATGCGCTCCCGGTCTTCCTGCCCCGTGGCGACGCGCTGGCGGATGTAGCTTTCCAGCGTGGTGATCAAGCTGCGGTTTTGCGTGATGCGGTCTTCCGAGGCCGACAGCAGCTTGTTCGACTCGGTGGTGGTGGACTCGGCGTAGGCGGCGAGCCGCGAGATGATCTCGTCGATGCTCTGCAGCCGGCTGGCGATGTCGAATGCGGCTTTTTCGGTTTCGCTGACGACGCCGTTCAACTGGCCGCGCACCACGTCGTTGTAGCCCTTGACGGCGCGCAATTCGCCGGCAACCTGTTCGGCGGCGGTGACGCAGGAATCGGCGCGGCCGATGGTGTCGGCCTGCACCTTGCCCATGCCGAACAGCCAGTCGCGGTAAAAAAGCACCGACATCATGCGCTGGCCGATGAAAGTGATCACCACGATCAGCAGGACGCCCAGAGCATCGCCCAGGGCAGACGAAACCCCCATGGCAGGCAGTACCGTCTCGTGCCACCACTCATTGCAGAAATAGACGGAAACCGCCGCGCCCAGCCCGACCAGAGCCGACACCAGCAGATTGCGTCGCAGCAGCAGCAGGAAGTCCATCAGCGGATCACGAGCTTGATGGTGCCGAGCAATTCGTCGGCGGTGGCCGGCTTCACCAGCCAGCCGGAGGCGCCGGCAGCCTTGGCTTCAAGGCGCTTGGATTGCTGCGACTCGGTGGTGAGAAACAGAATGGGCATGAACTTGTAGTTCGGCAGGGTGCGCACCGCCTTGATGAACTCGATGCCGTTCATGCCGGGCATGTTGAGGTCGGTGATCAGCAGATCCACCTTCACCCCGCCCTTGAACTTGGTCAGTCCTTCGGCCGCATTGCTGGCCTTTTCGACGGCGTAGCCCGCCTTGGTCAGAATGTTCGAGATGGACAAAAGTATCGTCGCCGAATCGTCCACCAGCATGATTGTGCTCATAGTGCTTTTCCCCTGTTTGAAGTCGCAAACTCCCCGGTACCCATACCGGAACATGGCCCAAGCATGCTTGCGCCTGTCGGAAGAGATAATCGCAGAAGGGCAAGATTTTGTTTATCCGTGGATTACGCGACAAACTGCGGAATCTACGTAGGCTCAGCCGGCTGCTCTTGCCGCCAACCGGCTTCCGGCGCGGTGCCGGGATTTCTTCTAATGGCTGTGCCGCAGCAAATCTTCGACGTCGGCTTCGGCCTCAAGCCAGTCGGAGATTTCGTTGTCGGGCGCGAAGCCGCGGTGTTCGGCGCGGAAATAGGCGGCCACCGCAACCATCTGCTGGCGCGGACAGGCACCGCTTTCGACCTGATCCGGTTCGCGCGCCTGCAGCTGCAAAGCGGGGGCTTTCTCCTTGCCGGCAGAACCGCTGCGGGTTTTCATGGTCATCTCCTTGGAATGACGGGGTCACGAAGCGGACCCCGGAATGCAGAAAGATTTCGCCAGCCGGGGTTTCAGGCCGTGGTATTGACCACGGTGCCGGTGCGCTGGCCCTGGGCATTGGTTACCGGACGAGATTGGGCGGCGGCCTGTGCCTGCGGCAGCACCGGCTGAGCTTTGGCGGTCTCGGCGGGCTTGCTTTCTGCGGCCTGCCGGGCCGGCTGATTCGAGGCTTGCTGCACCTGCTGCAGGGAACTACTGACGGCGCTGACGGCGTTTGCGGCCATGACATACTCCTTTGCGACGGCGCAGGCAGAAGGACAGCCCGCGCCCAAGAGAGCACATGATGTCAAAGGGCCGGCGTTTTGTTAATCCGTGAAATACGCGAGAAACTGCGGAACCTACGTAGTTGCCGCAGGGCGACCGCGGCGGCCGGGTCAGCCCGCGGCGGCTGCAGTCAACCCAGCGCCGCCTGCAGCGCGGCGATCCGGTCGGTCCGTTCCCAGCTCAGATCGATATCGCTGCGGCCGAAGTGGCCGTAGGCGGCCGTCTGGCGGTAAATCGGCCGCGCCAGGTCAAGCGCGGCGATGATGCCGTCAGGTGTCAGGCGGAAGACCTTTTTCACCGCGGCTTCCAGAGCCTCGCAGGGCACGCCGGCCGTGCCCTGGGCGTCGATCATCACCGACACCGGCTCGGCAACGCCGATGGCATAGGCAATCTGTATCAGGCAGCGACGGGCAAGGCCGGCGGCGACGATGTTCTTGGCGATGTAGCGGGCCATGTAGGCGGCCGAGCGATCGACCTTGCTCGGATCCTTGCCGGAGAAGGCACCGCCGCCATGAGGGCAGGCACCGCCGTAAGTGTCCACGATGATCTTGCGTCCGGTGAGGCCGGTGTCGCCGTGGGGGCCGCCGATCTCGAAAGGGCCGGCGGGATTGACCCAGATGCGGAAGTCCGCGGTGCGCGCCGGCGGCGGCAGCAGCGGATCGATGATGGCGGCGGTGACCTGCTGCGTCACCCAGGCCGGATCGAGTCCGCCGGCGATCTGGGTCGAGATCACGACGTCATTGACGCCAGCCACCTTGTGCCCCTCGTAGCGCACCGTCACCTGGCTCTTGGCGTCCGGCCGCAGCCACGGCAGGGCGCCGGATTTCCGCAGTTGCGCCTGACGCATGACCAGTTGATGCGCGAGCCAGATCGGGTAGGGCATCAGGTCCGGCGTCTCGTCGCAGGCATAGCCGAACATCAGGCCCTGGTCGCCGGCGCCGAGCTGGCCGCCGGCATGGACGATGCCCTTGTTGATCTGGATCGACTGGTGGTTGAAGCGCACCTGGACTTCGCAGCGGTCCGGATCGATGCCGGTGCCGGCGTCGCGGTAACCGGCATCGCGCAGCACCTGGCGGGCGATCTCCGCAGCGCGGCTGCGGACCTCCTCAAACACGGTTTCGTCAGCCGTGCGGAATTCACCGGCAATGACGATCAGATTGTCGGCGACCAGCGTTTCGCAGGCGACCTTGGCGGTCGCCTCCTGCGCCAGAAAGGCGTCGAGAATCGCATCCGAAATCTGGTCGGCGAGCTTGTCGGGGTGGCCCTCCGACACCGATTCGGAAGTGAACAGGTAAGGGCGGTTCATGGCCGGCCGAACAGAATGACCTGACGTCCGGCCGGGCCGGAACAGCAGCCCTTCAGCCTGCGTTCTTCGGCAACGAGGCTGTCCACGGCGCGGATTTGCATGATGTTTTCTGCCTTGCTTGGCTTAACCGGCATCAGTGTAGCGGATTAGATTTGCCTCATGTCAGGATCCCGCTATTCGCTTGCCGCCCTGCTTGCCGGTTCCAGCCTGGTGCTCAACGCCTGCGGCGTCCTGTCGTATGCCACGCAGTCGCCGGCGCCGGTGGTTTCGCGCAGCGGCGGCGCGGCGACGGACAGTGCAAGCCACATCAGCGACAAGGCCAGCGACGTGGTGCTGTTCGCGCTGGGCCTGATTGAAACCGGCTACCGCTTCGGCGGCAAGAACCCCGAGGCCGGCCTCGATTGCAGCGGCATGGTCAGTTACGTCTTCCAGAAGTCGGCCGACATGCGGCTCGCCGGCTCGGCCGCCGACCTCGCCAGGCAGGGCAAGCCGGTGCCGGCAGCGCAACTGCGCCCCGGCGATCTGGTCTTCTTCAACATCGGCCACAAATCCTATTCGCATGTCGGCATCTACATCGGCGACGACCGTTTCGTGCACGCCCCCAACAGTCTTGGCAAGGTCCGTACCGAAAGCCTGAAGAACAGCTGGTTTGCCGCCCGTTTCGAGGAAGGCCGGACCTACTTCGACTGAGGCCGCCGCGCCACGCGCTGTTGCGGCGGCAGCTCCGGCGCAGCAATATCCGCCGCATGGCACGGTGCCGCCGCCATAGAATGGAAGCCTCCGCCCATGGCCATGACCAAGCCCCCGCTGCGCCAGCCTTGCTCCGATCAGCCCTTGCCTGAGGGCGAGCAACGCCTCAAGTACAAGGTGGCGTTCCTCAACAGCATATTCCTGCTGGCGGCCCTGCTGTCGTGCGGCATCGGCCTCTACCGCTGGCAGATCAGCCCCGTTCTGGCTGCGATGGACTTCGCTTTTTCGGCTGTCGGCTTCAGCCTGCTTTACTACCTCAAGCGGCACCGGGAAAGGGTGGAGCTGATCGGTTCGATCGCGCTGGCGCTGCTGTTCCTGCTGTTTTACGCCGTCTACCTGCTGGCGCCGTACCAGGCCAACCGGCTGTCATTGTTCTTCCTGCTCTCGGCCGGGGCATTTTTCCTCAAGGGAATACGCGTCGGCGGCTTCTGGCTGGTGTTCATCATCATCGCCATTGTCGCGACACATCTGGTGCCGTCTTTCAGGACCGGGTTCTCCGCTCTCGAGATTGCCACTACCTGCCTGTATCTGGGCGCGCTGTTCTTCGTCCTGTGGAATTACCAGACGCTGAGGGACGATCAGTCGCGGCGCGAACGCGAAAGCGGGGTACAAAGCCTGCTTGATGAACGCAAGCTGTTCCAGACGATACTGGACAATGCGCCGCTGGGAATCTGGATGGTCGACACCGGCGGCAAGGTGCAGTTCGTCAACCGGAACTTTTGCGATGCCACGGGCATTTCCGAAGCGCAATTCCTCGCCGCGGACCGCTATGCCGATCTCATGCCGGAAGCCGTCACCGCGAGCTGCCTGAAATCGGACCGGGAATGCCTGGAGCAGGATGCGCCCCATATTTCGCTGGAGCGGCTGCCGTTCGCCGACGGCCGCGAACATCTGCTGGAAATCACCAAGCTCAGGCTGCTCGACAAGGATGGCAGCGTCAAGGGCAACATCGGCCTGGCCACCGACGTGACGGAGCGCACCGAGCACGAGAAGGCACTGGAGCACATGGCGCACTACGACACGCTGACCGGCGTTCCCAACCGCGTGCTGCTGGCCGACCGCCTGTCGCAGGCCCTGGCGCGCGCCAAGCGTGACAAAGGCTTGATGGCCGTGTGTTACATCGACCTCGACGGCTTCAAGCCGGTCAATGACAGCTTCGGCCACGACGCCGGCGACAGGGTGCTGGTGGAGATCTCGCGGCGCATCAAGGATGCGGTGCGCGAGGACGATACGGTGGCGCGCCTCGGTGGCGATGAATTCGTCGTCCTGCTGGTCGGGCTGCAGGCGCCGGAAGAATGCGCGGGCAGCCTGCATCGCCTGCTGCAGAGCATCAACCAGCCGATTGCGCTCAAGGGCGCGGTGCTCACTATCAGCGCCAGCATCGGCGTCGCCCTCTATCCGGAGGACGAGCAGGATGCGGATACCCTGCTGCGCCACGCCGACCAGGCGATGTATGTCGCCAAGCAATCGGGCAGAAACCGCTTTCACTTCTTCGACCCGGCCAGCGATCAGCGCGCCCGCTCCCACCACGACTTGCAGCAGCAGATCAGGCACGGCCTGCGGCACGGTGAATTCGAGCTGTACTACCAGCCCAAAGTGGAAATCAGAACCCGCCGCCTGCTCGGCGCCGAGGCACTGATACGCTGGAATCATCCGCAGCGCGGACGGCTGCCGCCGGAGGAATTCCTGCGCGTGACGGAAAACACCGAGCTGGAAATAGAACTCGGAGACTGGGTGGTCAGTACCGCCATCGACCAGCTCTGCCGCTGGCGCGAGGCCGGCTTCGAAATCGAGCTGAGCATCAACATCTCGGCCTATCACCTGGAATCGCCGGGTTTCGTCGCCAAGCTGGCGCAACACCAAAAGCGCTGTCCTGCGCCGGACTGCTTCAGCCGCCTGCAGCTCGAAGTGCTGGAAACCGCAGCGCTGGAAGACATCGCCCGCATCGGCAGCCTCATCAAGGCGTGCAAGGAGCTCGGTGTCAGCTTCGCCCTGGACGACTTCGGCACCGGCTACTCATCGCTCACCTACCTGAGCAAGCTCGATGTGGACGTGCTGAAGATCGATCAATCCTTTGTGCGCGACATGCAGCAGGACAAAGGCGACCACGCCGTGGTGCAGGGGATCATCGCGCTGGCCAGGGCGTTTGACATGAGCGTCGTGGCGGAAGGGGTGGACACCGAGGCGCATTGCCAGGCCTTGCTGCAGATGGGCTGCGAGGTCGGCCAGGGCTACGGCATCGCGCTGCCGATGCCTGCCGACGAACTGGTGGCCTGGCGCAGCGCCGGTGCCGCATCCGGGCGAACAACAGAGATATGATGACCCCCGAGAGCATAGGGCGGACTGTCTGCCCTGACACACAGGAGATCAGGAAATCATGATGAAGCTCTACTACGGTCCCGGCGCCTGTTCGTTTGTCCCCCATGTCGGCCTGGAAGCGATCCGGGCCGCCACGGGCGAGGCCTTTGAGGCGCAGGCGGTAAAGCTGCACAAAGGGGAGCAGCATTCGGCCGAATACCTGGCACTGAATCCGCTCGGTCTGGTACCGCTGCTGGTGGTCGACGGCAAACCCCTGACCCAGATCGTGGCGATCTGCGATTATCTCGACCGGCGTTGTCCCCAGGCCGGGCTGCTACCGGCCGATACCTGGCAACGCGCGCAAGCGATGTCCACGTTTGCCTGGATGAACAACACCGTCCATCCGACCTTCACCCACATCTTCCGCTCCGGAAAATTTGCTGACGGCGAAGCGGCCCAGGCGGAAATCAAGCGGACCGCCCAGGGCGCCTTCCGCGATCAACTCGAACGGATCCAGAGCATGGCGGAAAAGGCGGCCCCTTTCCTCCTGGGCGACACGCTTTCCTTCCTCGATGCCTATGCGCTGGTGTTTCTGCGCTGGGGAGGCCTCGCCGGTATTGATCCGGCATCCCTGCCGGCCTATCAGGCCTACGTCGGTCGCCTCGCGGCGGTAGCGCCGGTCGCAGCCGCCATGGCCCGCGAAGGCATACATCTGGATACCTACCGCAAGCAGTAGGCTGCGCCATCGCGAAGGCGGCAGCCGCACCGCTCATGGCGGCAGGATCTCATTTAGCAGGTGCGTCGGTCCCTGCGCTCCCTGAATCCGCCACCAGAAAACGCAAGGGCAGGTCATACCTGACGATATGACCGATTACTTGGTCCTTGATTGCGCGGTGCGCCTCTGCGGCGGTCTTGCGAATTCCGTCATCGCCGTCGGTCACGATTTCAACCAGCAGATCGAGCAGCCTGCTGTGCTCGCGGATGTGCCCGGCCATCTGATCCAAAGGGACCCCGGCTCTTTTCATGAAGGTCTCTTCCGTCTCGAAATGCAGCTGCTCCAGCCTCTTGACGGCGGATATCGCCCGGACAAAAGATTTCGAGGTAACTGACGCACCCGGCTGGTCGTTGAGTTTTTCAATCCAGCCCAGCAACTCCTTGTGCTGTTCATCGATCAATTTCATTCCGATGCGCATCGAGTCCTGCCAGACCGGTTCAGCCGGCACGTCCGCCCGGACCGGCGCGGCAAGCGCGCCGGCACTGGATGCCAGGGCATCGATTGAGGCAAGGACCGCTGCCGACGTTGCCTGGAACAAGGCCAGCTGAGTTGCGGCGTTGCCCGCGAGGTGTTGCACGAGCATCGAACTGGCGGCGTAATGGAAGCGTATGTGTGTTTCGACCAGGTCGTTGTAAGCAGGCGAATTGGCGTAGCGCCGGCCCGAACCGAATATCCAGTTGCCGAGATCACAGACCGTGTCATCAGCTACGGTATGCGGATCGAGACTGGTCTTTTCTATCCCTTCAACGACAAATTCGACATGAAGAGCGAATATCTTGTGCCATGCCTTGGCAATGTCGAAATCAATCACGGCGCACCTCCGTTGCAGGGATGGCTGAATAACTCATGTGGGTAGCCATGTTAGCATCATGGCGATATCGGCAACTACCGGCAACTACCGGCTGCTTGGCGCCAACCGGTTACCCTTGCCGGCAGGCCCTCGCCGGCAAGGGCCTGATGCAGCAACGGGCGCCCTGCTCAGGGCGCCCGCTGTCTTTGTGGAGCCGGCAACGACTCACCTGCTGCACTTGGCAATTTCGGCATCCGTCATGACCGGCCTGAGTTTGCAGCGCCGTTCGAGTTCCGCCTGCAGGCGCGACTGTTCTTCCTGCTTCTTCTTCTTTTCCTGGGCGAGACGAAGTATTTCCAGGTTGCGCTCTTCGGCGGCCTCCTGCGCCAGGCGTTCCATTTCCCGGTGTTTGCGGTCTTCCTCGGCCTTGCGCTTGTCGCCGGCAGTCTTCGCGGCTTTCTTCAAGAGGTCGCCGCCGTCTTCCACCGGCTCCTCTTCGACCGGCGACTCTGCCGCGGCGGCTCCCTTCGCCGTCGCAGCCGCGACCTTGCCGCGGCTGCCTGCAGCAGAACTGCTGTCGGCGCCGGCAGCCCCGCCGGCAATGGACAGTGTGCCCAGCAGTATTGAAATCAGGGTAACAAGTCCGGATCTTGCCTTCATGGGTTCTCCGCAACAGTGGCTGCAGGCAGCAGACTAGCCCGAATGGGTTTCCGATTCAAGCCACTGCCGTGATCATGGTCATGGTCGCTCCTGCCTGCTCGGCAACTGACCGGCGGCGACAACGCAGCTTTGTTCGTCCTCATCGAGCGCTTCGAACCATGTCATCTGCTTTTCCAGCACGGCCACGGTGGCTTCCGAGGCGTCGCCGCTGCGCAGCATCAGGCGCTGGCGCAGCTCGGCGGCGGGTGCCGCCGTGGCAAGGATGCCGAAGCCGGCGCCAAGCTCGGCGGCCAGTGCGCGGAAGGCGGCGCGCTCGGCGCGCTGCAGGAAGGCGGCATCGACGATCACCGGCCAGCCGGCGCTGAGGATATCCCGCGCCAGGCCCAGCAGGCGTGCATAGGTCCGCGTCGTCGCTTCTGCCGTGTAGATTCCGCTGTCGGGCGCCGAGCCGCTGCCGGCCAGGGGAGCCAGCCCGAACAGGCGCTTGCGCTCGACGTCCGAGCGCAGACGGACAATGCTGCCGGCGGCGGCGTTGGTGCCGTCCAGCAGTCGCGCCGAACTTGCCGTGGTCTTGCCCGAGCCGGACAGGCCGCAGGTGATGACCAGGGTCGGCGGCGGCGGCATGGCTATCTGCCGGGCCAGCTGCAGATAGCCGCCAGCCAGCTCGAGCTCGGCTGATGACTGTCCGCCATCTTCCTGGCCGGCGCGCAGGGCGGCGATCTTGGCGCGGACCACGGCGCGGTACACGGCATAGAAGCGCAGCACGGCCAGCGCCTGGAAATCGCCGCCGGCCTCCAGCCAGGCATTCAGCAGCCAGGCGGCAAGCCCCGGCTGGCGGTGGTCGAGCAGGTCGATCCAGACAAAGGCGATCTCGCTGGCGGCATCGTTCCAGCGGAAGTCCTCGTTGAACTCGATGCAATCGAAGGCCGTGACCTGGCCGTCGATCAGCACCAGATTCCCCAGATGCAGGTCGCCGTGGCCTTCACGCACGCGACCGCCGCTCTTGCGCGCGGCGAAGTCCTTCTCGCGGCGGGCGAACTCGGCCCCGGTCCAGGACGCCAGTTGCTCGACTTGCGGTTGCCCGGACGGCGGCAGGAGCTGGCGCAGCTCGACGAAATTCTCCCGCGCCGCCGCCAGCACCTGCTCGGGCGCGCCGAAACGCGTGCCGGGCGCGGCCACGGCGGCGGCCTGCTGAAAGGCGCAAAGGGTCCCGGCCAGCCGGGAGAGGTGAGCCGGCTGCAGTTCGCCGCGCGCGGCGACCCGGTCGAGGCGGCCGTTTTCGTCGAAGCGCCGCATCTGCACCGCCCACTCGATCGCCGGCTGCACACCCAGCCGCGGCCGCTCCGGCGTTCCGCCGACCGGCACCACGGCGAGATACAGGTCCGGCGCAAGGCGGTGGTTCAGCACCAGTTCGGCGCGGCAGAAGGCCTCGCGCCGTGCCAGCGTGCCGTAGTCGAGGAAGGGCAGGGTGATCTGCTTCTTGATCTTGTAAGCGAAATCACCGGCCAGCAGCAGCCACGAGGCATGCGTCTCGATCCATTCGACGCGATCGACGGCATGCGGATAACAGCGCGGATCGAGCAGCGCATTGATCAGGGGCGGCAGGGCAGCGGACATGGCCGACATTATCACTCCACCCGGCTCCTGATCTAGACTGGCAAGCCCTGACAATGCAAGGAGAATCAAATGATCGGTTACGTGACCCTCGGCACCAACGACCTGCCGCGCGCAGCGGCCTTCTATGACGCACTGCTGGCCGAGATCGGCGGCCGTCGCGTATTGGATCTGGGTCGCGGCATCGCCTGGGGAGTGGCGCAGGACAAGCCGAGCCTGGCGATCATGAAGCCCTTCGACGGCAGCCCGGCCACCGTCGGCAACGGCGTCATGGCGGCCCTCAGCGTCGACTCGCGCGACAAGGTCGACCGCGTTCATGCCAAGGCGCTGCAACTGGGCGGCAAGGATGAAGGTGCGGTGGGCCTGCGCGGCGAAGGTTTCTACACCGGCTACTTTCGCGATCTCGACGGCAACAAGCTGAACGTCTATTGCCTGGGCTAGGATTTGCGGCGGCCTTGCGGCATGGCGTGCCGGGCAGTCAAGTGAGCTGCGGCAGGATTCAGTTGACGCCGATCAAGCGGATTTTCCGCGGCTAAACTACACTGGCGACCTTGTTTTCAGGGGCTGGGAATGGCCGCAAAACCTCAACTGGTGTGTCCGGCGGGCAGCCTGGCGGCGCTCAAGGCGGCCGTCGATAACGGTGCCGACGACGTCTATCTGGGTTTCCGCAACGACACCAACGCGCGCAACTTCGCCGGGCTCAACTTCGACGAGAAGAGCCTCGTCGAAGGCGTTCGCTACGCCCATCAGCGCGGACGCCGGGTGCTGGCGGCGATCAACACCTATGCCCAGGCCGGACGCTTCGCCGACTGGACGCGTGCCGTCGATGCCGCCGCCGCACTGGGGATAGATGCCGTCATCATCGCCGACCCGGCCGTGCTCGACTACGCCGCCAAGACACATCCGGCCATGCGCCGCCATCTGTCGGTGCAGGCCTCGGCCACCAGCTACGAAGCGATCAATTTCTGCCGCGACAAGTTCGGCATCCAACGCGCCGTGCTGCCGCGCGTGCTGACGCTGGCCCAGGTCGAAAACGTGATCCGCAACACCGAGGTCGAGATCGAGGTGTTCGGCTTCGGCAGCCTGTGCGTGATGAACGAGGGCCGCTGCTGGCTCTCGTCCTACGCCACCGGGGAATCGCCCAACACGGTCGGCGCCTGTTCGCCGGCCAAGTACGTGCAGTGGGAAAAGAAACCGACGGAAATGGATGTGCGCCTGAACGGCATCCTCATCGACCGCTACGGCAACGAGGAAAACGCCGGCTATCCGACCATCTGCAAGGGCCGCTTCGAAGTGGCGGGCGAAACCTACTACGCGATGGAGGAACCGGCCAGTCTCAACGTGCTTGAAATGCTGCCGGAGATCGTCAGGATAGGCGTTGCCGCGATCAAGGTCGAGGGCCGCCAGCGCAGCCCGACCTATGTCGCGCAGGTCACCCGCAACCTGCGTCAGGCCCTCGATGCGGTGATTGCCGCGCCGGACAGGTACAGCGTCAAGCCGGCCTGGGCCGCCGAGCTGGGCAAGGTTGCCGAGGGTTCGCAGATTACTCTGGGCGCCTACAACCGGCCCTGGCGCTGATGGCATGAGAGCCAAATCTCTGCGCCTCCGCGGTAAATTCTTTTCCTTTCCTGTCCGCGAGGCATGACCGGGATGCAGATCACGCTCGGCCCTTTGTTGTTCTTCTGGCCCAAGGCCGAGGTCATGGAGTTCTACGCCCGCGCCGCGCAGCATCCGGCGATCGACCGCATCTACCTCGGCGAAGCCGTCTGTTCCCGCCGCCAGCAGTTGCGTGCGGCGGACTGGATCGGCCTGGCCAGGGATCTGCGCGAGGCCGGCAAGGAAGTGGTGCTCACCGCCCAGGCCCTGCTCGAATCGGAGAGCGACCTGAAGGCCTTGCGCCGCCTCATCGCCGATGCCGGCGGCATGATCGAGGCGAATGACCTGGGTGCGGTCAAGATGGCCTGCGACCAGGGTATCGGCTTCGTCGCCGGTCCCCACCTCAACATCTATAACGATCAGACCCTGGCCTTCTTCGCCGCCCAGGGCGCGCAGCGCTGGCTGCCGCCACTGGAGCTTGCCGGCAGCGTGATCGAGGCTTTGCACCGGACGCGCCCGGCGGGGATGGAAACCGAGCTGTTCGCTTTCGGCAAGCTGCCGCTGGCGTTTTCGGCGCGCTGCTTCACGGCGCGCCACTACGGCCTGAACAAGGACGATTGCCAGTTCAAGTGCCTCGACCATGCGGAAGGCATGCTGGTGAATACCCGCGAAGGACAGGCCTTCCTGACGCTCAACGGCATCCAGACCATGTCGGCGCAAACCCACAGCCTGCTGGCGCAGATGCCGGAACTCATGGCGCAGGGCATCGATGCCGTGCGCATCAGCCCGCAACCGGCGCATACTTTCGATGTGCTGGAAGCATTCGACCGCGCGCGGCACGGTGAGCCGGAGAAGGATGACGAAAACTGGGCGCCGGCCGGTCTGGTCAATGGTTTCTGGTTTGGTCGTGCCGGCACTGCGCACGAGGCCGCCTGAGGAATTTGTGATGAGAAACAGTTTGAACCTGCCGACGATTCCAGCTTTTGCCCTGCCGCCGCTGATCGCGCGGTTGGGAGCCCGGCTGCCGCAATGGCCGCATTCGGTCAGCCTGGTGCTGGCGCTGAATGCGGCGCGCAAGCTGGGTGTGCTGCCGGACGAGACCCTGCAACAGATCGAAGGCCGCAGCTTTCGCGTGACGGTGGCGGACACCGGCATGGTGGCCGACTTTGCCTACAACGGCGGCAGCTTTCGGCCGATCTTCATCACGCTGGACAAGCCCGACCTGCACTTCACCGCACGCCTGTCGGCCTTCCTGCAACTGGTGAGCCGCCAGGAAGACCCGGACACGCTGTTCTTCAATCGCAGCCTGACGGTGGAGGGCGACACCGAACTGGGCCTGCGGGTGAAGAACATGCTCGACGCCCTGGAATGGCCGCAGCTATCCTTGCAAGGCCTGCGCTAGCCTTCCCTGAAGAAATCCGGGAGATCCGGGCGGGCTGTGTTACAGTGCGCCCCGCTTCACCTCCTCAGCGACCGCGCCCCAGTCTGCCGGTCGTGCCTGAATGGCGACATCTCTGTCGCATCGAAGGTTACACCCCATAGAAGTCTCCGCCCAGATTGGCCAGCAGCATTGCCGGGGTCGGCTTCAGAGGTATTCAACATGCAATTCAATGAACTTGGCCTTTCGGCCGAGCTCCTGCGCGCCATTGGCGAGCAGGGCTACACCACGCCCACTCCTGTCCAGCAACAGGCCATCCCCCACATTCTCGCCGGGCGCGACCTCGAAGCCCTGGCCCAGACCGGCACCGGCAAGACCGCCGCCTTCGTCCTGCCGCTGCTGCAGCGCCTGACCAACCCCGTGAACAGCCCGTTGCAGAAGGTGACCCACACCGCGCCGCGCGTGCTGGTGCTGGTGCCGACGCGCGAACTTGCCGCCCAGGTGCTGGAAAGCGTGCGCGTCTATGGCGCCCATACCGGCCTGCGCAGCCTTGCGGTATTCGGCGGCGTCGGCATCAACCCGCAGATCCAGACCCTGCGCCGCGGCATCGACATCCTCGTTGCCACGCCCGGCCGCCTGCTCGACCACCTCGGCCAGCGCACCGTCGATCTGTCGAAAGTGCAGACGCTGGTGCTCGATGAAGCCGATCGCATGTTCGACATGGGCTTCATCCGCGACATCCGCCGCATCATCGAGCGCATGCCCAAGGAAAGGCAGAACCTGATGTTTTCCGCCACCTTCGCCGCAGAAGTGCGCGAACTCGCCCACGCCGTGCTGAAGAACCCGGCACTGGTTGAAGTCGCGCGCCGCAATGCGCCGGCGGAACTGGTCTCGCACGCGGTGATCAAGGTCGACCAGGACAAGAAGCGCGACCTGCTGCTGCACCTCTTCGCCGCCCACGGCTGGCACCAGGTGCTGGTGTTCTGCCGCACCAAGCACGGCTCCGACGCGCTCGCCAAGAAGCTCGAGCAGTCGGGCGTGCGCACCGCGGCGCTGCACGGCAACAAGTCGCAGAACGCCCGCACCCGGGCACTGGCCGACTTCAAGGCCGGCAAGCTCGCCGCCCTGGTGGCGACCGACATCGCTGCGCGCGGTCTCGACATCGATTCCCTGCCGCGGGTGGTGAATTTCGAACTGCCCAACGTGCCCGAGGACTACATCCACCGCATCGGCCGCACCGGCCGTGCCGGCGCCAGCGGCGAAGCCCTGTCGCTGGTGAGCAGCGACGAGCGCATTCAGCTGCGCGACATCGAGCGCCTCTTGAAGCGCGAGATTCCGACCTCGGTCATGCCCGGTTTCGAGCCGCAGCACAACAGTTCCGTGCCGCGTCCCGCCGCCGGCCGTCCGCCGGCGCAGAAGCCGGCCCAGGCGCGCACGCGCAGCGGTACGGGGAGCCGCAGCGGCGCCCCGCGACCGGCCCGTTCCGGCACTGGCGGCGCCAAGCCGGCCAGTCATCACAGCGGGCAGCGGCATCGCTGATTCCGCCAGGCGTTCCTGAAAACATAAAGGACCCCGCGGGGTCCTTTATGTTTTGCGGTCGCGCCGGCTTGCGCGCGGATTACGGCTTCATCCTGCTTTTTTGCTCGCCGCCTTCTTCGCCACCGGCTTCTTTGCTGCGGTTTTTTTCGCCGCCGGCTTTTTCGCCGCCGCTTTTTTCAGCACCGGTTCATTGACCGCATCCCCGGCACCCGCTGTCGCGCCGGCTTTTGCCTTTGCCGGTTTCGCCGGTTTCGCTTCGGCGGATTTGGCCTCAGCGGGCTTTGCCCCGGCCTTCGGCGCCCTGGGTTCGAACTCGAAGCCGACCTTGCCGCTGGCCGGATCGCGCACCAGATAGGCGGAAAACTTGCGCCGCGTCTTGTTCGAGATAAAGCCCTTGAGCAGATGGGTCTTGCCGGTTTCCAGCAGTTTTTGCATGTCGGCGCGGGCGACTTCCTGCTGCAGGATCACCTTGCCGGAACGGAAGTCGCAAGTCTTGCCTGCGCCCACGGCCTTTTCGCAGACGTAGGCCATGCCGTGTTCATAGACGCCGCCGCCGCATTTCGGGCAGGCGCCCAGCGATTCCTGGGTGGAGAAATCCACCTCCTCGGCATCGGCGTCGGCATCGGACTGGCCGAAATCGAACTCCGGCATGTGGTCGTCCTTGAGCTTGATCATCGCCGCAAAGGGCCGCCCCATCTTGCTGCGGAATCCCTGCAAGGGTCCGATCACGCGCTTCGTCAGCAGTTCGTCCATTTCCTCCGGTTCCCATTGCCGGCTGGCGACGATTTTCCACAGGGCGTAGTCGCAGCCCTTGCACTGGAACTTCTTGTAGTTCTCCTGGATCACACCGCCGCAGCGCGGGCAGGGCGTCTTCAGCGTCGAGAAGGCGGCTTCGGGCAATTCGCCGGTCTTGATGCGCTCGACCATCTCGCGCGTCCGGTCCATGATGTGGTTCATGAACTCGTCGCGGCCGAGGCGGCCGTGCTCCATTTCCCTCAGCTTGTACTCCCATTCGCCGGTCAGTTCCGGCGAGCGGATTTCGTCAACGCCGAGGTTCTCCAGCGCGAACAACAGCGAGAAGGCCTTGGCCGTCGGCTGCAGTTCGCGGCCGTTGCGATGCAGGTATTCCTCGGCCAGCAGGCCCTCGATGGTCGCCGCGCGCGTGGCCGGCGTGCCGAGACCGCGCTCGGCCATGGCGTCGCGCAGTTCTTCGTCCTCGATCAGCTTGCCGGCGCCTTCCATCGCGGTCAGCAGCGTGGCTTCGGAGAAGCGCGGCGGCGGCAGCGTCGCCTTGCCCTTGACCTCGACGTCCTTGGCCCAGATCCGTTCGTTCTTTTCCAGTGCCGGCAGGTTCAGGTTCTCGCCGCCTTCTTCGCGCACCTCCTGCGACTCCTTGCCATATACGGCAAGCCAGCCCGGCGTCACCAGCACCTTGCCTTCAGTCTTGAAGGCTTCCTGTTCGATGCGCGTGATGCGGGTGGTGATGTTGTATTCGGCCGCCGGGTAGAAGATGGCGAGGAAGCGCTTGGTCACCAGGTCGTAGATCTTCTGTTCCGGCTCGGAGAGGCTCTTCGGCGCAGCTCCGGTGGGAATGATGGCGAAGTGGTCGCTCACCTTGGCATTGTTGAAAATGCGCTTGTTGGGATGCACCCAGCCGTTCTTGATGATGGCGCCGGCAAAGCTCGCGTAAGGCGTGCCGGCCATTGACGCCAGGGTTTCCTTGACGGTGCCGACATAGTCCTCGGGCAGGTGCCGGCTGTCGGTCCGCGGGTAGGTCAGCGCCTTGTGCTTTTCGTACAGCGCCTGAGCGATGCCCAGCGTATTCTTGGCCGAAAAGCCGAAGCGGCCGTTGGCTTCGCGTTGCAGGCTGGTGAGGTCATAGAGCATCGGGCAGGCCTCGGTCTTGGGCTTGCTTTCGTCGACCGCCGTGCCGTGCTGGCCCAGACATTTCTTGCGCAGGCCGTCGGCCCTGGCCTTGTCCCAGAGGCGTTCGGCGCGGGCGTGCTCGTCCTCGGCCTTCTTGAACTTCTCGTCGAACCAGCGGCCTCGGTAGGTGCCGGCGACACACTGGAATTCGCCTTCGACTTCCCAGTAGTCGCGGGAGACAAAGGCGCGGATACGGCTTTCGCGTTCGACCATGATGGCCAGCGTCGGCGTCTGCACGCGTCCCACCGGCGTCTTGTAGAAGCCGCCCTCCTTCGAGTTGAAGGCGGTCATGGCGCGCGTGCCGTTGATGCCGATCAGCCAGTCGGCTTCCGACCTGCAGCGCGCGGCGTCGGCCAGCGGCAGCATTTCATGGTCGGTGCGCAGATGGGCGAAGCCGTCGCGAATCGCAGTGCTGGTCATGGACTGCAGCCACAGGCGGCGGATGGGCTTTTGTTTGGCGCCGAGGGCGTGCTGTGCCACGTAGCGGAAAATCAGTTCGCCTTCGCGCCCGGCGTCGCAGGCGTTGACCAGGCCGGTGACATCCTTGCGCTTGATGAGGCGCGTCAGCAGGCGCAGCCGTTCCTGCGTCCTTTCTATGGGATTCAGTGCGAAATGCGGCGGGATCATCGGCAAATGGGTAAAGCTCCACTTGCCACGCTTGACGTCGTACTCTTCCGGCACCGCCAGTTCCAGCAGATGGCCGATGGCGGAGGACAACACATAGTCGTCGCTCTCGAAGTAGTCGCCGGTCTTGGCAAAGCCACCCAGCGCCTTGGCGATGTCCTGCGCGACGGAAGGTTTTTCGGCGATGATGAGCTGCTTCATGGTGTGGGCTTTCCCCCCGATCCCCTTTCCGGGAAAGGGGGTGACGGAGGCTGGCTATGCTCGAAATGGAACAATCGGGACTAAATGGGTCTGCGACAGCGGCGCATCATAAGCGCGCCTCTCCCAATTAGGCAAGCCGTGAATTAGTTGAGCAGGATGCGGCTTACGTCCTCGCCGACGCCAAAATCCTCATCGTCGGCCTCCTCGGCGAGGAGTTCCTCGAGGATCAGGGCATCGACCTCGTGGCGGTAGCGCCAGATCACGGCGAGCACGATGACCTTGAGCCGGTCGAGGCTGATTTGCGCATCGGGCAGGGCCAGGGCACGCTCGATGATGGCTTCGCGCAAGGGGGCATCGACGGCATCGTGCTGCTCCAGAAAGGCGATGAAGCCGCGACACACGCTGGGCAGCCGTTCCTGTTCTTCCTCGTCGTAAATTCGCATGGCGCCGGCGAGCGCCGGTTCGCGGCAACGCCCGCTTTCTTCGCCGGCGAGACCGTCGAGCCAGGACAGCGCCGCGCTGATGTCGTCGGTGCCGAAACCCGCTGCCGAAAGCTTCCTCGCCAACACGGCGGGTTCGGGACAGGCATCGGGCAGGTAGTTCTCGAAGAGATAGACCAATATATCAATCATTAATGAAGTCTTTGGTAGAGGCCACCGGGCAATCGGGCAACGCGGCCGGCGAGTTCCATGGGCAACAGCATGGCAAGAAGGTCGGCGGGCGTCAAGCCGCTGCGTGCAGAAAGTGTGTCGAGGGGACAAGGCGCATCGCCCAGGAAGGCAAGCACTTGCTCTTCGCTGCCGCTCTGCGCTGCAACAGACGGATCCGTCGCAGGGCTTGCGGCAGACGGCGTCTTCCAGCGCAATTCCTCGAGAATGTCCTGCGCCGATTCGACCAGTTTTGCCCCCTGGCGAATCAGCTGATGGCAGCCGCGCGACAGCGGCGAGTGGATCGAACCCGGGATCGCGAACACCTCGCGTCCGCTTTCCGCCGCCAGTCGCGCCGTAATCAGCGAGCCGCTGCGCTGGGCCGCCTCGACCACCAGACAGCCCAGTCCCAGGCCGGCAATGATGCGGTTGCGACGCGGGAAGTTGAAAGCCAGCGCCGGGGTGCCGAGCGGGAATTCGCTCAAGACCACGCCGTTTTCCGCAATGCTGCGGGCCAGGGCTTCGTTGCGTGCGGGATAGAGGCGGTCGGCGCCGGTGCCGATCACGGCCACCGTAGCCGCGGCGGTTGCCAGCGCGCCGCGATGCGCGGCGGCGTCGATACCCAATGCCAGTCCGCTGACGATGGTCAGGCCGGCATCGCCGAGGGATTTCGAGAAAGCCTCGGCATCGCGTACGCCCTGCGCGGTAGCGTTGCGGCTGCCGACCACAGCCAGCATCGGCCGCTTGAGCAGCGCGATGTTGCCCTTGGCATACAGCAGTACCGGAGGATCGTCCGAAGTCAGCAGGCTTGGCGGGTAATCCGCATCGGCCAGCGTCAGCAGGTGATTGCCGGGCTGAGCCTGCCACTCAAGCGCCGCCTCGATACCGGCACTGCACTCATGGCTCAACAGGCTCCCGGCCAGCGCCGGATCGATGACCGCCGAGAGTGCCTGCGCAGCCGCCTCGAAAATCGCCGGCGGCAGTCCGAAGGTTTTGAGCAGCGCACGCCTGGCCTCGCCGCCGACGCCGGGTATCAGCGTCAGCCGGAGCCAGGCAGCGAGTTCTTGGCGATCGGTTGCCATGGCTGCGGTGGCTTTGCGGGTCCGGCCCCGCCGCCGTCAGGGCGTACGTACCGTGTCGCCGACCACCATCGGATGCGTCGCGTTCATGACCAGGGCGTAGGACACCCGGTCGAACACACGGAAAACGAAAAGCAGCCCGTTGCGGGCGTCCGGCAACTGGTAAGTGCTGGCATCGCCCTTGTAGCGGTTGGTTATTTCGGCACCCGCCAGATCGACTGCAAGCACGTGGCCGGACTCCAGTCCGTCGGCCTTGCCGCGGTTGATGACAACCACGGATTGCGGGCCGCCAAAGCTCACCCCGCCGTAGATGGACATCACCTTGGCCTTGATCATTTTTGCCGGCGGGCGCGGGATGTAATTCGGTACGTCCTGTCGCGGCGCGGCCAGCAGCCGGTCGTCGCGGACGACTTCCAGCTTCGAGGTGAGTATCAGGAAGCTCGACGGCAGACCGCCGCTGGTCAGGCGTGCGGTGCCGATGAACACGGCTTCGTGGCCGAGCGTTTCCCTGGTGTCGGGGTCGACCAGCGCCTCGCCCGGGCGGAACAGCTGCCAGATCCTTTGCTGAGCGTTAACCTGTGTGGTGTAGATGGTGTCGCCGGCACCGGCGATCACGCGGTCACCCTGCAGCGCGACGACTCGCGGCGCGGCATCCAGTCCGGTGGCTTCGAGCACGCGCGGCTCACTGAGGAAGGGTTCGATGTCCTGCGGCGGGATGGAGGGAATACCCTTGCGCAGCGGCTCGATGTACTCGCGGCGTTCCTCGTGGAGCGTCACCAGCTTGACGCGGGGCTGAGGACCGCTCTTGTCGAGGACAATGACCTGACCCGGATAGATGCGCTGCGGCGCCTTGATTTCGTCTGCGTTCAATTTCCACAATTCACCCCAGCGATAGGGATCCTTGAGGAATTTTGCGGCGATGCCCCACAGGGTGTCGCCGGACGTGACGATATACCGGTCGGGTGCGCCCTCGGCCATTTGCAGCGGCTGTGCCCCCTGAGCCAGGGCAAGAGTGCTTGAAATGCTGATAAGCAGCGCAGATATAATGCGACGCATGGCGTGATCTCCTGGCCGAGTGTCTGTATGGATGGCGAGCCATCCGAGTATCCGCCCGATTCTGCCCGACAATTACCCCAGCATCAATTCCTTCAAGAGCGGTTTCATGGCCCTATTGCAGATATTGCGTTACCCCGACCCCAGGCTGCACAAGAAGGCAGCCCCGATTGAGCAGATCGATGCGCGAATCCGCCAGCTTGCCGCCGACATGGCCGAGACCATGTATGCCGCGCCCGGCATCGGTCTCGCCGCACCGCAGGTGGATCAGCACGTGCGCCTGATCGTGATCGATATTTCCGAAGACCGCTCGCAACTGCAGATCTTCATCAATCCCGAACTGCTGGAAAAATCAGGCGAAGGCGAAGGCGAGGAAGGCTGTCTTTCGGTGCCCGGCATATACGACACCGTGAAGCGCGCCAGCCACGTCAGGGTGCGCGCCCTCGGGCTCGACGGCCGGCCCTTCGAACTGGAGACCGACGATCTGCTCGCGGTGTGTATCCAGCACGAAATGGATCATCTCGAAGGCAAGGTGTTCGTCCAATACCTGTCGCGGCTCAAGCAGGCGCGGATCAAGAGCAAGCTGGTCAAGCAGGCGCGGGAGACCTTCTAGATGAAGCTGACTTTCGCCGGCACACCCGAATTCGCGGCGCGGGCCCTTGAGGCCCTGCTGGCGGCGGGGCACGAGGTGGTGCTGGTGCTGACCCAGCCTGACCGGCCGGCCGGCCGCGGCATGCTGCTGCAGGCCTCTGCGGTGAAGAAAGTGGCACTGGCCCACGGCATCCCGGTATTCCAGCCCGAGCGCCTCAAGGATCCGGCGACGCATGAGCCGATCCGCGCCGCCTGCAGCGGGCAGGGCGCCGAACTGATGGTGGTGGCGGCCTACGGCCTGATCCTGCCGCAAGCCGTGCTCGACCTGCCGCGCCGCGGCTGCATCAATATCCATGCCTCGCTCCTGCCGCGCTGGCGCGGCGCGGCGCCGATCCACCGCGCCGTCGAGGCGGGCGATGCGCAAACCGGCATCACCATCATGCAGATGGAAGCCGGGCTGGATACCGGACCGATGCTGCTGGCCGAGGCCATCGCCATCGGCGAGCAGGACACCACGGGTAGCCTGCATGACCGGCTGGCCCGGCTCGGCGGCAAACTGGTGGTCGAGGCGCTGGCGCGCATTGACGCCCTCGTTCCGCTGCCACAGCCCGAGGCCGGGGTCACCTACGCCGGCAAGATCGACAAGGCCGAGGCGCGGCTGGAGTGGACACGCTCCGCCACCGATCTGGCGCGCACGCTGCGCGCCTTCAATCCTTTTCCCGGCGCCACAGCCACCCTCGCCGGCGAACCGGTCAAGGCCTGGCGCGGCGAGGTGGTGGCCGCCGCCGGCAGACCCGGTCAGATCCTTGCCGCCGACAGCTCGGGCATCGTCGTGGCCTGCGGCGAAGGCGCGCTGCGTCTCACCGAACTGCAGAAGCCCGGCGGGCGCCGTGTCAGCGCCGCCGACTTTCTTAACGGCAGCGCCCTGCGGCCGGACTGACCGGTGCCTGAGCAGAGGCGTAGACGCCTGCCTGCAGACTGCTCATGACCGCCCAGGACATGCTTTTTCCGGCAGCACCGGCGACAAGCCACGCCGGCCCGGTGCCGGCCAGGCCGCCGGTCGTCGGCGGGCGCGTCGAATTGCAGCTGCTGACGACGCTGAAGTGCAACCTGAAATGCACCTATTGCTCGCTCGGCGTCGGCGAGGTTCTCGGCTCGCAGACCGAACTCGGCTACGACATCGAACAACTCGCCGCTTTCGTCGACCGCCATCTCTCCGGCAAGGAAGTCTATGTCACCTTTTACGGCGGCGAGCCGACGCTCAACAAGCGCCTGATGTTCGACGTCATGAAGCGCTTCCCCGCATTCCGCTATCAGCTGCAGACCAACGGCACCCTGCTCCACAGGATGCCGCAGTGGGTGCTGGCGCGGCTGTCGAATGTCCTGGTATCCATCGACGGCGGCGAGGAAATCACCGACGCCTATCGCGGACGCGGCATCTGGAGCAGCGTCATGCGCAATGTGCGCAACATCCGCGACCGTGTCGGCGGCACGCTGACGGCGCGGGTCACCTGGAGCAATCCGCAGACCAGCTTCGAGGAGCTTGACGGTCTGGCCGAAAGCTTCGATTACCTCTATTGGCAGTTTGTTGCCGACGAAATGTATCAGGGGGATTCGGTCGAGCGGCGCAAGCTCGTGCTGGTGCAACTGATCGACAAGTTCTTTTCGCGCAGCGATGTGCTGTATCCGCTGGTACCGCTGATGGGCATAGTGCGCAACAAGCTGCTGCCGAATCGCGCCCTCGAGTTGTACGCCGGACAGACCCAGTGCCGGGTATCGACGCACCTGCTCAATGTGATGCCGAACGGACAGATATTTCCCTGTCCCGACATGATGTACGTGCCGGCGATGCAAATGGGCGAGATTCAGGGCAACTGGCTGCGGGCGAGCCCCCTCCAGCCGCATGCCGACATGCCCTGCGAAGGCTGCGAGGCGCTGCCATGGTGTCGCCGCAACTGCATGAAAAACCTGCATCTGGCCTATGTGAACAAGGACGAGCGTTATCGCCGCAATGTCGTCGAGCCGATCTGCGAGCTGCTGCGTTTCATCGGCCGCGAAATCGACCGGCACGATCCCCGTGCCTGGTTTGCGCGCCTGCCGCTCCCCTTGCGCCAGCGCCTGCTCGACGCCGAGGTCTACGAATACGTGGAAATCATGCCGTGAGCAAACCCGTCTGACGGGACGGCGCCACCGGGCAACGCGGAGAAGGCGAGCAGAAGCGGCGGGCGGACTGGTATTCTTGGCCGATGCGAATGCTCCCTCCCCTTGCCGAGTCCCTGCACGCCGCAGCCGGCCTGATTGCCGAAGTGCTTGCCGGGCGCAGTTTCGATGCCGCCCTGGCGCGCGCCGCCCTGCCCGGCGCGTTGCGCGCCGCGACCATGGATCTGGCCTATACGGCCCTGCGCGCCTGCGGTCGCGGCGATTTTCTGCTCGGCCTGCTGCTGCAGCGACCCCTCGCCGACAAGTCCGTGCGCGGCCTGCTGCTGGCAGCGCTGGCGCGCCTCGAAGCGCGGCCGGAGGAAGCGCATACCACGGTGGATCAGGCGGTGAGCGCCGCCGCGCAACTGGCCCGGGGGCAGTTCAAGGGCCTGGTGAATGGCGTGCTGCGCAATTTCCTGCGCCGGCGCGAAGCCTTGCTGGCCACGGCCGATGCCGATCCGGTGGCACGCTGGCGGCATCCGGCCTGGTGGATCGCCAGAGTGCAGCAGGATCATCCGGCACACTGGGAAAGCGTCCTCGCCGCCGGCAATACCCATCCGCCGCTGTGCCTGCGCGTCAACCGGCGCCGCACCACCGGCGCCGGTTGCCTGGCAGAACTCCAGGCTGCCGGCATCGCCGCGCGTGCGCTCGACGATGCGGCGATCCTGATCGAAAAACCGGTGGCGGTGGAGCGCATTCCGGGCTTCGCCGCGGGCCTGTGCTCGGTGCAGGACTGGGGCGCGCAGGCGGCAGCCGGCCGGCTTGATGTGGAGGACGGCATGCGCGTGCTGGATGCCTGCGCCGCGCCCGGCGGCAAGGCGGCGCACTTGCTGGAAAGCGCGAACATCGATCTCACCGCACTCGACGCCGATGCCCTGCGCGCTGCGCGCATCAGCGCCAACCTTGAGCGACTGGGGCTGGCGGCGACGGTCAAGGTGGCCGATGCGCGCGCCATCGATACCTGGTGGGATGGCCGTGCCTATGACCGCATACTGGCCGACGTGCCCTGTTCGGCCTCCGGTGTGGTGCGCCGCCACCCCGATGCGAAGTGGTTGCGGCGCGATTCGGACATTGCCGGATTCGTCGCCACGCAACAGGCCATTGTCGACGCCCTGTGGCTAACTCTGGCGGCAGGTGGCAAAATGCTCTATGCCACCTGCTCGGTGTTTGCGGAAGAGAATGACCGTCAGGTAGAAGCCTTCGTCGGCCGCCATGCCGATGCCCGCTTCGTGCCGATCCTGCGTGCAACAACCCGTGATGCACAACTGCAACATTTACCCGATGCCGAACATGACGGCTTTTATTACGCGCTGCTGCAAAAGGATTGAGGCTGCATTGCTGGCATTGCTGCTGCTGACGGCGGTCGCGGCGCAGGCCGGCAGCATCGAACCGAAGCGCGCCGCGCTGACCCCCGGCGAGGACGGGTATACGCTTTCCGCCGAATTTGCGGTCGACCTCGGCAACCGGCTGGAAGACGCCGTGGCGCGGGGCGTCCCGCTCTATTTCAATCTCGAATTCGTGCTCGTGCGCAGCCGCAAGTACTGGGTCAATGAGCATGTCATCACGCGCAGCCTGGCCTACCGCCTGGCCTACAGCAGCCTGACGCGCCAATACCGGCTGACCACCGGCAGCCTGCACCAGAACTTCGGCAGCCTGGAGGAGGCGCTGCGCGTGGTCGGCCGCATCGGGGCGCTGCCGGTACTCGAACGGGACGCCCTGAAGAACGGCGAACACTACGAGGCGGCGGTGCGCCTGGCGCTCGACCGCAGCCAGCTGCCCAAACCCTTCCAGGTCGATGCGATCATGGATCGCGATCTGCAGGTGGATGCCAAAGTGCTGCGCTGGCAATTCGTCGCCCCCTTGGTGTCGCCATGAGGGTTGCCCTCGCGGTGGTTGCCGCGTTCGGTGCCATCCTGCTCTTCCTGCTGGCTTCGGCTTCCGCCAATACCGCGCTGTTTGCGGCGAACTATCCCTGGCTGCTGGCGATCAACGGCATCGCTGCCGTCGCACTGCTGGTGCTGGTCGGACTCCAGTTGCGGCGCCTGCGCCGCGATTTCAGGAGCGGCGTGTTCGGCTCGCGCCTGAAATCGCGCCTGCTGCTGATGCTGTCATTGATGGCCGTGCTGCCCGGCGCGCTGGTGTATGGCGTCTCGATGCAATTCGCGGTGAAGAGCATCGATTCGTGGTTCGACGTGCGCGTCGATGCGGCGCTGGAAGGCGGCCTCAATCTCGGCCGCAGCGTGCTCGATACCCTGCAGGCCGAGTTGCTGGCCAAGACCCGCGATGCGGCGCTCGATCTGGGCGACGATTCCTTCGTCAGCCCGAGCCGGCTGAACCGGCTGCGCGAAAAAGCCGGGGTCCAGACCGCGACCTTGCTGACCTTGTCCGGCAAGGTGCTGGGCAGCAGTTCGGCGGAGATGGGCAGCCTGATGCCTTCGGTGCCGGCGCCCGCTCAGCTGCGCATTGCGCGCGGCGGGCGCGGGCTGGCGCTGATCGGCGACGGCGACGGCGGCGGCCTGATGGTGCGTGCCCTGGCGCCCGTGGCCAGCAGCGGCCTCAATCTCGATCCGCGGATTCTGCAATTGACGCTGGCGGTGCCGGCATCGATTGCCAGGAGCGCCGAAAGCGTCGAGGCGGCGCACCGCGACTACCAGGAACTGCAGCTCGGGCGTGTCGGCCTGAAGCGCATCTACACCCTGACGCTGACGCTGGCGCTGCTGCTGGCGCTGTTCGCGGCGATTGCCCTGGCTTTCTTTCTCGCCGAGCGCCTGGCGCGGCCGCTGCTGATCCTGGCCGAAGGCACCCGGGCGGTGGCAGCCGGCGACTTCACGCCGCGCGCCACGGTGGCGGCATCCGACGAACTGGGCGTGCTGACCCATTCCTTCAACAGCATGACGCATCAACTGGGAGAGGCGCGCGCGCAGGCCGAACACCATCGCCAGGAGACGGAGACGGCGCAGGCCTACCTCGAATCGGTGCTGGCGAATCTGTCCGCCGGTGTGCTGGCCTTCGATCTGCGCTTCCGCCTGCGGGCCTCGAATCGCGGCGCGCTGGCGATTCTCGGCGACGATCTGGCCGGCTTTGAAGATCTGCGCCTGTCCGACTGGCCGCGCCACGAGACGCTGGCCGCAGCCATTGTTGACGGCTTTGCCAAGCGCGGCGCCGAATGGCAGGAGCAACTCGAAATCGCGCGCCCGGATGGCATGCCGCAGGCGCTGTTGGTGCGCGGCACGGCCCTGCCGGCTGCCGGCGGCGGCGGCTACGTGGTGGTATTCGACGACATCACGCGGCTCATCGCGGCGCAGCGTTCCGCCGCCTGGGGCGAGGTGGCGCAGCGCCTGGCGCACGAGATCAAGAATCCGCTGACGCCGATCCAGCTCTCCGCCGAGCGGCTGCAGATCAAGCTGGCGGGCGAACTGACGGGGCCCGCGCGGGAATTGCTGGACCGCGCCACGCAGACCATCGTCAGTCAGGTCGAGGCGATGAAAAACATGGTCAACGACTTCCGCGACTACGCCCGCACGCCGCTGCCGCAACTGGCCGCAGTCGACCTGCAGGCGCTGCTCGGCGAGGTACTGGGGCTTTACGAAACTTCGCGTGCGGCGATCGCCGCACCCTCAGCGCCGGCCCCGCTCCTGCCGCCGGTGCTGGTCGATGCCAACCAGTTGCGCCAGGTGTTGCACAATGTGCTGACCAACGCTCAGGACGCTCTGGCCGACACCGTGCAGCCGTGCATCACGATCGCCACGGCACTGGACGGAGCGCGCGTGAGACTGACCATCAAGGACAATGGCCCGGGCTTTCCGCCGCACATCCTGTCGCGCGCCTTCGAGCCCTATGTCACAACCAAGTCCAAAGGCACCGGGCTGGGGCTGGCAATCGTGAAGAAGATCGTGGATGACCACGGCGGCGAGATCCGCCTGGCGAACAATCATGGTGGCGAGGTAAGCATCTGGCTGCCGCTTGCGGCAAAGGGAGTCTAGGGAAATGCCGAAGATACTGGTGGTCGACGACGAAGTCGGGATACGCGAACTGCTCTCGGAGATTCTGCGCGACGAAGGTCATGACGTTCAGCTGGCGGAAAACGCCGCGGCGGCGCGCGCGGCGCGGGAGGCCGGACGCCCTGACCTGGTTCTGCTCGACATCTGGATGCCCGATACCGATGGCATCACCTTGCTCAAGGAATGGGCCGGCAACGGCCAGCTCAACATGCCGGTGGTGATGATGTCCGGCCATGCCACCATCGACACCGCGGTGGAAGCGACGCGGATCGGCGCACTGGATTTCCTGGAAAAGCCGATCGGCATGCAGAAGCTGCTGGCGGCGGTGAAGAAGGCGCTCGAGCGCGGCGCCCGCCATGCCGGCGGCGGCCTCTCGCTGGGCGCCTTTGCCCGCCCCGGCCCCTTGCGCGATCTCAAGCGGCGCCTGGATCAGGTGCTGGCCAAGAGCCCGATGCTGCTGCTGCGCGCTGCACCGGGCGGCATTGTTGAACTGGTGGCGCGTACCGCACAGGTCGCCGGCAAGCCCTGGATCGATCTGGGCGGCGATTCCAATCCGCTGAGTCTCGAAGTGCTGCAACGAGCCACGGGAGGCGTGCTGTGGTGCGAGGAACTGGCGCGTCTGACGCGCCTGCAGCAGAAGAACCTGATGTTCGCCGCCGAACGTCTCGACCGCTACAGCCTGCGCCTGGTGGCGGCCACCATACACAGCAGCGCGGAGCTGGTGGCGATGGGATGGGAAGACACCGCCCTGCTGCGCCTGTTCGAAACCGGGCTGGGGGTGCCGAGCCTGGCCGAACTGAAGGACGAAGTGCCGGACATCGCGGCGCATCTTCTGACGCAGTTGATGGAAAACGACGAGATTCCGCTGCGGCGTTTTTCCAGCGCCGCGCTCAACGCCCTGCGCCAGCATGCATGGAGCGGCGGCTATGCCGAGTTGAGGGGCGCGGTGAAATCGCTGGCGCTGGCCAGTCTGGGTGAGGAAATCGGCGAAGACGAGGCGCTGCAGTTGCTGGCGCCGGCGGGCGAACCCGGGCTGGCGCCGGCGCGCCTGGCACCGGAAGTGATCGAGCTGCCGCTGCGCGAGGCGCGCGAAGCCTTCGAGCGCATGTACTTCGAGTACCACCTGGCCAGGGACGGCGGCAACATGACGCGCCTGGCGGAAAAAACCGGGCTGGAGCGGACCCATCTGTATCGCAAGCTGAAAGACCTCGGACTGCGCTAGCGGCTGCCGCCTCCTCCGTGGTGATCATTCGACATCAAGGACACCGATGAAAATAATCATTCTCGGCGCCGGCCAGGTCGGCGCCTCCGTCGCCGAGGCGCTGGCCTCGGAAGCCAACGACATCACGGTGGTCGATCAAAGCAGCCAGTGCCTGGCGCAGCTTGCCGACCGGATGGATGTGCGCACCGTGACCGGCAATGCGGCGCTGCCTTCGGTGCTCAAGGATGCCGGCATCGAAGATGCCGAAATGCTGGTCGCCGTGACGCAGTCGGACCAGACCAATCTGGTCGCCTGCAAGATTGCGCGCGGCATGTTCAATGTGCCGACACGCGTGGCGCGACTGCGCGGCGCCGACTTCCTCACGGACGAGAAGCTGCTGGCCGACGACATGTTCAGCGTCAGTCACGCGATCTGCCCCGAGCAGGAGGTCACCGACTACATTGCGCATCTGATCGAGTTTCCCGAGGCGCTGCAGGTTCTCGAGTTTGCCGGCGGCAGCGTTACGCTGGTCTGCGTGCGGGCCTACGAGGGCGGCCTGCTGGTGGGCAAGACCATCAACACCATGAAAGACCATCTGGGGTCGGCCGTCGAAGCGCGTATCGCCGCCATCTTCCGCGACTTGCGGCCGGTCGACCCGCGCGGCGATACGGTGATCGAGGCCGGCGACGAGGTTTTCCTGCTGGCGGCGACACGCTTCATCCGCCCCGTCCTGCGCGAGCTGCGACGCATGCAGGAACCGGTGAAGCGGGTCATGATCGCCGGTGGCGGCAATATCGGCGCACGCGTTGCCGCCGCGCTGGAAGCCGACCATGAGGTCAAGATCATCGAGCGCGACCCGCGCCGCGCCGAGACCATTGCCGTGCGCCTGGCGGGAACCCTGGTGCTGTGCGCCGAAGCCACCGACGAGAAAGTGCTGGCGCAGGAGAACATCGACGAGATGGACATGTTTCTCGCCCTGACCAACGACGACGAGAACAACATCATGGCCGCTTCGCTGGCCAAAAGGCTGGGCTGCAAGCGCGTGCTGGCGCTGATCAACCGCCGCGCCTACGCCGACATGGTGCAGGGCGGGCCGATCGACATCGGCCTGTCGCCGGCGCAAATCTCCATCGGTTCGCTGCTGGCCTACGTCCGGCGCGGCGATGTGGAGCGGGTGCACAGCCTGCGCCGCGGTGCGGCCGAGGCTCTGGAGCTGGTGGTGCATGGCGACCGCGCGACGTCGAAGGTGGTCGGCCGCCGCATCGACGAGCTGCCGGTGATCAAGGGCGCACGCATCGGCGCCATCGTCCGCCGCGGCAGGCAGACCAGTGTCGTGCGACTCGAAGGCTTCCTGGTCGACCAGCTTTTCGACGAGGTGGTGATACCCCATCACGACACGGTGATCGAGGCGGGCGATCACGTGGTTGTGTTTTGCATCCGCAAGCAGCTGGTGGCGCAGGTCGAAAAACTGTTTCAGGTCAGCGCCGGCTTCTTCTGATGTTTTACCGCCTGCTCCCGGTCAGTCACGTTCTCGGCGGGATGCTGATGTTTTTCAGCGTCACCTACCTGATGCCCATTGCCAGCTCGATGATCTACGACGACGGCACCCTGATCGATTTCGTCGATGCGATGACCATGTCGTTTTCCGCCGGTTTCCTGCTCTGGTTCAGCACGCGCCGGCACAAGCGCGAACTGAAGCCGCGCGACGGCTTTCTGCTGGTGACGCTGGCCTGGGTGCTGATGGCCGCCATCGCCACCCTGCCGCTGCTGCTGGTGATCGACGGTCTGTCCTTCACCGATGCTTTTTTCGAGACCATGTCGGGACTCACCACGACCGGCGCCACGGTACTTTCCGGACTCGACAAGCTGCCGCCGTCGATCAACATCTGGCGCCATGAGCTGAACTGGGTAGGCGGCATGGGCATCATCGTCCTGGCGGTGGCGATCCTGCCCTTGCTCGGCGTAGGCGGCATGCAGCTCTACAAGGCCGAGACTACCGGGGTGATGAAGGATTCCAAGCTCACCGCGCGCATCGCCGATACGGCCAAGGCCTTGTGGCTGGTGTATTTCGTCATCACGGTGGCCTGCATCCTTTCGCTCAGGGTGGTCGGCATGAACTGGCTGGACGCGATATGCCACGCTTTCGCGGCAATGGGCCTGGGCGGATTTTCGACCTATGACGACAGCGTGGGACATTTTGATTCGCCGGCCATCGAGGCGGTGCTGATCTTCTTCATGATGGTCGCCGGGATGAACTTCGCCACCCACTTTGTCGCCTGGCGCGGACGTTCGCTGCGTGCCTACTGGATGGATGCCGAAGCCAAGGCCTTCGTCGCCCTGGTCGCCGCCAGCACCCTGGTCTGCTCCGTGTATCTCACCGTGCTCGGCACCTACCCCGGATTCCTCACCGCGCTGCGCCACGTCGCCTTCAACCTGGTTTCGATCGCCACCGATTGCGGCTTTGCCAGCCAGGACTACGACAAGTGGCCGATCTTCGTTCCGCTGTGGATGCTGTTCCTGTCCTGCGTCGCGGTGAGCTCCGGCTCCACCGGCGGCGGCATCAAGATGATCCGCACGCTGATCCTGGCGCAGCAGGGCCTGATCGAACTCAAACGCCTGGTGCATCCCAATCTGGTGGCACCGCTGCGCGTGGGCGGCGCCGCCATCCCGCAACAGATTGCCGGCGCAGTCCTCGGCTTCATTTTTCTGTACATTCTGGCCGTCGGCGAACTGAGCTTTTTCCTGGTTGCCAGCGGCCTCGATTTCACCTCCTCGATAACCGCCATCGTGGCCTGCATCAACAACGCCGGCCCCGGCCTCAATGTCGTCGGCCCGGCACAGAACTATGGCGTGCTGACGGACTTCCAGACCTGGGTGTGCACCTTCGCCATGCTGCTCGGGCGACTCGAGGTGCTCTCGGTCTTCGTGTTGTTCACGCCGGCCTTCTGGCGCCGCTGATCGGCGGTCCGGAGCCGGGCAGCGGAAGACAGTCATATGTGCGGCACGAAGTGCCGGTAAAATCCGGTCTTTGCCTCGCTGGACTGCCCTTCATGTCATCCTCGGCCCGCCCCAAGAACGATACCTTCCTGCGCGCACTGCTGCGTCAGCCCGTCGACTACACCCCCGTCTGGCTCATGCGCCAGGCCGGGCGCTACCTGCCCGAGTACAACGAAACGCGCCGCCGCGCCGGCAGTTTCCTGCAGTTGTGCAAGAACCCGCAACTTGCCTGCGAAGTCACCCTGCAACCGCTGGCGCGTTTCGAGCTCGATGCCGCGATCCTGTTTTCCGACATCCTCACCGTGCCCGACGCCATGGGCCTCGGCTTGTATTTTGCCGAAGGCGAGGGGCCGAAGTTCGAACGTCCCTTGCGCGAGGAATGGGCGATTCGCGACCTGACCGTTCCCGATCCCAATGTGCACCTGCGCTATGTGATGGATGCCGTGGCCGAAATCCGTCGTGCGCTGGACGGCTCGGTGCCGCTGATCGGCTTTTCCGGCAGCCCGTGGACGCTGGCCAGCTACATGGTGGAAGGCGGTTCGGGTTCGGCGAGCGACTACCGCACCATCAAGACCATGCTTTACGACCGCCCCGACCTCTTGCATCACATCCTGAAGGTGACGGCGATGGCTGTCACCGATTACCTCAACGCCCAGATCGAGTCGGGCGCCCAGGCCGTGATGATTTTCGATTCCTGGGGCGGAGTGCTGTCGCACGCGGCCTATCGCGAATTCTCGCTGGGCTACATGCAAAGCATCATGGCCGGACTGAAGCGCACCCATGATGGCGAGCGCATCCCCTGCATCGTGTTCACCAAGGGCGGCGGCCAATGGCTGGAGGCGATTGCGGATATCGGCTGCGATGCCGTGGGCCTCGACTGGACCACGGATCTGGGCGAAGCGCGGCGGCGTGTCGGCCATCGTGTTGCCTTGCAAGGCAACCTGGATCCGATGGCCTTGTTTGCCTCCCCGGAAAAAATTGCGGCGGAAGCGCGGCGTGTGCTTGACAGTTTCGGCGCCGCCGATGGAAATAATTGCGGCGGCCACATCTTCAATCTCGGTCATGGCATTTCCCAATTTACCCCGCCCGAGAACGTCAAGATTCTGGTTGACACCGTGCACAGCCACAGCCGGCGCGGTTCCGCGCCGGGCTGATTGGTTCAAGCCTGCGGCGGTGCGGTTCAGGACCCGTACGCCCCTGAAAAAGGCCGCCCGGCAAGGCTCGCCGCGGGGACAAGAAATCGCCTTCTGCTGTTGACTTATTCACAGAATTCCGTAAGACACCGTAGTTTCCGCAAAATCTCCGCGCGTCCCTTCCGTACAGCAATAACCTATTGTTTTTAAACAATGTTATTTTGTTCAAATATTGCACATCCATTGAAATGGCCTTGCCGGGCGGCTACTTAGGCGCTGCGGACGAGGCTTACTCACAAAGTTATCCACAGATTTTGTGGGTAAGCATTTTTCCCTTCTGCAGCAATCGCTTGAGGGTCTATGTCAATACTTTTTCGAGCATTGGCCGGCAAGCGTCTGAGCCGGCATGAACATCGTTCGCGTAGCCCTGGATGTGCCGGTACCGAGACTTTTTGATTATCTCGCCGCCGACTCTGACCAAAGCGATATCGGGCGGCGGGTGATCGTTCCTTTCGGCAAGGCTTCACGCAGCGGAGTGATAGTTTCGCTGGCGACGGCGAGCGAACACGACAAGCTGAAAGCGGTTACCACGATCCTGCGCGACATGCCTGCGCTACCCGCCGAGTGGCTGGCCTTGTGTGAATTCTGCTCGCGTTACTATCAAGCCCCGCTGGGTGAAGTCACCTCGTTCGCCCTGCCGCCGCTGCTGCGACGCGGCAAGCTGCCGCGCGCCGGGAAGACGGCGGCAGCTGCCGGGCCGGTCGCCGCGCCTGACTTGCCGGAGTTGATGACGACGCAGCAGGCAGCGGTGGACGCCATATCCGGCACGGCAGGTTTTCACACGATGCTGCTGCACGGTGTAACCGGCAGCGGCAAGACCGAGGTCTATCTGCGCGCCATCGATGCGGTGCTGGCCCGCGGCGGCCAGGCGCTGATGCTGGTGCCGGAAATCGCGCTGACGCCGCAGCTGGAAGGCCGTGTCGCGGCGCGCTTCCCCGGCGCTCACATCGTCTGCGCCAACAGCGGCATGGCTGATGCGGCGCGCGCGCGGGGCTTTCTCGATGCCCTCGCCGGGCGCGCCGACATCGTGCTCGGTACCCGGCTCGCGGTGTTCATTCCGCTGCCGCGGCTGCAACTGATCGTCGTCGATGAGGAGCACGACGCCTCCTTCAAGCAACAGGAAGGACTGCGCTATTCGGCGCGCGATGTCGCGGTCTGGCGCGCCCATCAACTGAACATTCCCATCGTTCTGGGCTCGGCGACACCTTCGCTGGAAAGCTTCCATCACGCCAGCACGGGACGTTACGAAATGCTGGAGCTGCCCGAGCGCGCCGTAGCCGAGGCCATGCCGGTAGTGCGCATCGTGGACACCCGGCGTGAGAAATTGCAGGAAGGCCTGTCGGCAGACCTGCTCGCCGGCCTGCAACAGCGGCTGGAACGCGGTGAGCAGAGCCTGGTCTTCCTCAATCGCCGCGGCTATGCGCCGGTGCTGGCCTGCCCGCCCTGCGGCTGGATTTCGCATTGCCTGCGCTGCGCCGCCAATCTCGTTGTGCATCTCGCCGACCGGCGCCTGCGCTGCCACCATTGCGGCTTCGAGGCGGCCATCCCGCGCGCCTGCCCCGATTGCGGCAACGTCGACCTGCTGCCCTTCGGGCGCGGCACGCAACGCCTCGAAACCATGCTCGTCGAGCGTTTTCCCGAGGCCCGCGTGCTGCGCATCGACCGCGATTCGGCGAGCACGCCGAAAAAGTGGCAGGCGCTGCTGGCGACCATCCATGCCGGTGGCGCCGACATCCTGGTCGGCACCCAGATGATGGCCAAGGGCCACGACTTCCCGCTGCTGACGCTGGTCGGCGCGGTCGGCGCCGATGCCGCGTTGTTCGCCGCCGACTTCCGCGCCCCGGAGCGGCTCTTCGCCCAGCTCATGCAGGTCGGCGGCCGCAGCGGCCGTGCCGAGCTGCCCGGCGAGGTGCTGATCCAGACCGAATATCCCGATCATCCGCTATACCGGGCGCTGGTCGATCACGACTATGTGCGCTTCGCCCGCGCGCAGCTCGACGAGCGCCGTATCGCCGGCTTCCCGCCCTTCAGCTTTCAAGCCATGCTGCGCGCCGAAGCCAGGAACATCGAGCAGTCTCTGGCTTTTCTGATCGAGGCGCGCAGTGCCGGCGAGGCGCTGGCCGACGGTGTCACGCTCTACGACGCGGTGCCGATGCGCATGCAGCGCCTGATGACGCTGGAACGCGGCCAGTTGCTGGTCGAATCCTCAAGCCGTCCGGCCCTGCAGACATTTCTTGCAACGTGGATGGAACAGATTTATGCGCTGAAAATGCCGGCCGGCCTGCGCTGGCATCTGGACGTTGATCCGCAGGAGTTCTAGCGGCGTTTAAGAAACCACAGCCAGCTTGCCGTTTGAGCCGCCAGCAGACCGCCAAAAGTCATCTGGTAGGCGATGCGCGGTGCGTATCCGCTGGCCTGCAAGGCATCCACCACCGCGCCAAACCCCCATTGGATGCCAAAGGCGCCTGCGAAGAGCATCAGATTCAATGCCGTGTTTACGCGGCCGGCCAGCGTTGCGGCGTAGTGCCTTTGCAGCAGTGCGTAGGCCAGATTGCCGACCGAGAAGACCAGTCCGAAAATGAACCACAGCGGTTCGCTGGGCTTAGCGCCAAGCACGATCAGCAGGATGGCGAGCAGCCCCAGTCCCATGCCGACTTGAAGCAGTCTTTGGGCCGATATGCCTCGTCTTGCCAGCGGCGCGACGCCGAAAGCCAGTGCGAGAAAACCGGTCAGCATGCCGCTGCCCATCAGCAGCAGATGGGCAGCGGCCGCACTGCGCTCGAGACCGGAGAAGTTCATCAGCCAGGGTATCGCCCATAGTCCCTGCAGCGCCATGAAGCCGCCGACGATCAGGGCTGTTTGCGGCGCGTAACGCCAGAAAACGCGGCTGGTCAATATCTCGACCAGGCCGGCAATCTGGCTGCGCAGCGGTTCGGCCGGGCCGCTGCCCGTCTTGTCCGGTGTGCTGAAGACCCCGGCGGCAACCGCCAGGCCGGCAACCGCCAGCGCGTAAAACACCGCACGCCAGCCGAAAACGGGAACCGCCCAGGACAGCGGCGTCGAAGCCGTCAATGCGCCGAGGCCGCCCGCGGCCATGATGGCGGCATTGAGCGAGGCCTGGCGTTCGACGCCGAACCACTGGCTGGAAGACTTGAAGGAGGCCATCAGGCACGATGAGACGCCGAGCCCGATGAGCGCCCTCGCCATCGCCAGTTCGGTCAGCGTAGTGCCGGTGGCGAACCAGGCGCAGCCGGCGGCGGCGATCAGCAGCAGGAAGGCTTCGACGCGGCGCGCGCCGTAGCGGTCCAGCGCCAGGCCGAGCGGCAGCTGCGCGGCGCTGAAGGCGATCAGATAGGCGCTGGTCAGCAGGCCCAGATCGGCCGCCGAAACGCCCAGTTCGCGCGTCAGTTCCGGTGCGATGACGGCATTGACGTTGCGCAGAAAGTAGGAAAAAAAGTAGCCCGCGGCGAAGGGCAGGAAGACGCGCAGCCAGAGGTTCACGCGGCGCCCCCGTTTTCGCGAAGCCACTGCATGCGGCTGCGGATCTTGCCGACCCAGTCCGGTGCCAGGCCGGGCGCGGCGGCGAGCATTTCCAGCACCGACAGCGCCGGACGCTGCGCACGCAGGCTGCGATTGAAGTGCACCAGGCTGACTGCGCCCTGCGGCCGTTCGACATGGATCAGGGCATCGCCCGCAGCGCATTCGCCCGACGCCAGAACGCGGAAATACCAGCCGGCGAGGCCGTGCGCGGCGACGAAGGCGGCCACGCCTTCGACCCCGCAGCGGGCGTCGATCTTCCAGCAGGGCGTGCGCGGCTGGGCGATCTGCAGACGTGCCGTGCCGAGCGCAAAAATGTCGCCGATGCAGGCCTGTTCTTCCGTGATCCCGTGCGTCGATAGGTTCTCGCCAAGGCCGCCGGGCTCCAGGTGGCGCGCTTCGGGAAAGGCCGCCGCCAGTCGCGCGTGGTGCTCGGCGGGAAACAGGTGCACCGCCTTCTCGCCGCCGCCATGGGCGCCCGGGTCGGCATGCTCGTCGCCGGCAAGGCCCGCGGCACCGATCACGCAAGGACCGGCGAGCGGCTCCTTGGCGATTGCGCTGGCGCGGCTCCCGCCCGGCAGGACGCCGACCCGGCCGGCGAAGACGCCGGTAACGATCACCGCAGCGATCAGGGCCATAGCCACGCCGCGCCGCGCACGCCGGAAGAGTCGCCGTGCTTGTGCTTGAGCAGTCTGGTCGCCACCTGGTCGGAGAACACGTGTTCGCTCCACAGCCGCGGCACGTTCCGGTAGAGACGGTCGATGTTGGAAAGCCCGCCGCCGAGCACGATCACCTCCGGGTCGAGGATGTTGATGACCTGTGCCAGTGCGCGAGCGAGGCGGGCTTCGTAGCGCTGCAGAGTGGCCTCGCAGTCCGCGTTGCCGGCGGCGGCGATGGCTTCGGCGGACAGCGTCATGCCGGTGGCGCGATGATGGTCCGCCGCGAGGCCGGGACCCGAGAGGTAGACTTCGACGCAGCCGCGGCGGCCGCAATAGCACGCCTCTGCAGAGTATTCACCCGGCATCGGGTTGTGGCCCCACTCGCCGGCGATGCCATTGATGCCCGCCAGCACCTTGCCGTCGATGACGATGCCGCCGCCGACACCGGTGCCGAGGATGACGCCGAACACCGCGCCCATGCCTGCCGCGGCGCCATCGGCCGCTTCGGACAAGGCAAAGCAGTTGGCATCGTTGGCGATGCGCACTTCGCGCTGCAGACGCTGCTGCAGGTCGTGCCGCAGCGGCTTGCCGATCAGGCAGGTCGAGTTGGCATTCTTGATCAGCCCGCCGCTGCGCGATTCCGCGCCGGGAATGCCGACACCCACGCTGCCGCGGCTGCCTGTTTCGCGCTCCGCCGCCTCGACCAGAGCCGCAACCGCCATCACCGTCGCCGCGTAGTCGCCCTGCGGCGTCGGTACGCGTTCGCGCAACAACTCCCGGCCATCGTCGCCCAGTGCGGCGATTTCAATCTTGCTGCCGCCGAGATCCACGCCGAGACGCATCAGATGCCGCCCCCGCTCATTTGCCGAACAATCCCTTGAGCTTGTCCCTGGCCTTGTCTTCGATCTTGCCCTTGATCTCCTGCTTCTTCTCCTCGACCCTGGCTTTGGCGGCATCCGAAACCAGGCTGCCGAACTCGATCTTGTAGGCCAGGTTTTCGAAAGGTCCCGTGACGCGCACCGGCACGGTGAGCCCCTTCAACTGGTCGAGGCCTTGTCCGCCCTGACCGGTGCTGCTGGCAACCACACTGGCCTTCGCCAGGTAGTTCATGCGGCCGGCGCCGATGTCGATGTCACCGGCGCCGGAGAGTCTCAGGAAGGGCGATTTCATGGCCAGGTCGTCATTGTGCGCGACCCCGTTGGCGATCTTCAGCGAGGCAGTGAGTTCCGAGAAATCAGTCTTGTCGCCGGTCCTGGCCTGCTGTGTCGCGTCTCCTCCGGCGCCGAGTTTGGCCTTGAGCTCGCGCAGGCTCTGCGCCAGGTTGATGCCCTTGATGGCGCCGTCCTTGAGGCTGACCGATGCCGTGCCGCCCAGCGCCTGCTTCATCGCCGCGACGCTGTCGCCGCGGCTGCCGACGTCAAGCACCACGCTGCCGTGTCCTGCCACCAGATCCTTGCCGGCGAGATCCTGCAGCAGCGGGTTGATGCTGATGCCGGCCAGATTCTGCCTCAGGGTGACGGCGTTTCCGGCCGCGTCGAGCGACAGGCTGCCGCTGGCCGAACCTTCATAGAGATTCAGCGTCAGCGGCGCCACTTCGAGGCGACCGCCGGCGATGTTGATCTTCGCATTCAGCTTCGCCAGTTTCAGCTTCGACACCTGCAGCGAACCGATGCGGATCGCGCCATGTACATCGAGGCCCTTGAGCGCCGCGAAATCCAGCTTGCCTCCGTCTGCCGACTCGCCGGCCTTGCCAGCCTTGTCGGTGGCTTTGGCGGGGGCGGGGGGCAGGTACTTGTCCACATTGAGCCGGTCGATGTCGAGATCGAAGCCCAACGCCAGCGGCGCGAACTTTGCGATATTCAGCCTGGCCGCGATCTTCGATTCGTCAAACCCGGTGGAGAGTTCCAGCGCCAGCGTCTGCTGCGCAAGGTCCGCACGCAGATTGCCGGCGAGCGGCAGCTTGAGCTGTTTCATCGGCATCTGCGGATGGGCGAGGTCGATGCTGCCGGCGATTTTCTCCAACGCAACGGTCTGCGCTTCCGCATTCGCCGTCACCGCTGAATCGAGACGGGCCTTGATTGCCGTTTCACCCGACCGGGCATCGAGGTCGAGCGCGAGCTTGCCGACTTTCAGCACCCTGGCATTGCCTTCGACGCCGGACAGGAGAAGCTTGAGCGTGGCATTGCGGCCGCTGCCGGTGAGGGTCGCGGCAAGACTCAAGGACTCGCCACCGGACTTCTCCGGTGACAGCGCAAGCCGGGGCGCCTCCACCTTCAGCTCGAAGGCATCGGCCCCGCTCTTGCCCTTTGCCGCAAACGACAAGGCGTCTATCGTCAATGTCTTGTTGCCGCCGTCGGCTTGTATGCGGCCGGTGGCGAAATCGAGATTGGACAGCGCCGTGCTGCTGCCGCTCTTTTCGTCGCGCCAGGTCAGCTGCGCATTCGCCACCCGGATGCCGGCAATGTCGAGTTGCAGCGGCGCGGCGCCGGCGCCGGATCCCTTGGCCGGTTCCTTGCCATCGTGTTTTCCGGCGTCGCTGCCGAGCAGGTCGGCGACATTCAGTGTGCCGTCCTTTTGCTTCACCAGCGTCGCCTTGAGGCCCTCGACTTCGATGCGCTGCACCTTCACCTGCTTCGACAGCAGCGGCATCACGGCAACTTCGACGCGCGCCGATTCGAGCGCCAGAAACTCGTCCCTGCTCCCGCGTTCCGACAGCGTCAGGCGGCCGAGCCGGATGCCGATCCCCGGCCATACCGAGAGTTCGAGCTTGCCGGCGATGTCGAGCTTGCGCTGCTTCTGCTCAAGTACGGCGCGACTCAGTTCGCCCTTGAGGCTCTCGCCGTCGAACAGGGCGTAAAGCACGCCGACGCCGGCCGCGATCAAGGCAACTGCAAGACTGAGGACGACAGCAAGGATGCGGAGTGCTTTCATCGAATTTTCCCGTTCCTGTGAAACGCGCTGGATTGCAGAGAGTATCAGACAGACAGGCGTCTGCATGAAAACCGGCATGCCCGCGCTTTCCTTAGTCCGCCGCAAGAGGCAGAATCTGCCATGGATGCCGAAACCCAGAAATTCTTGCGGACTACAGGAGCGGATCCTGCGCCATGAAATTCAAGGACTATTACGAGACCATCGGCCTTGCGCGCGACGCCACCCAGGACGACATCAAGCGCGCCTACCGCAAGCTGGCGCGCAAATACCATCCGGATGTCAGCAAGGACCCCGACGCCGAGGCGCGCTTCAAGGAACTCGGCGAAGCCTATGCAGTATTGAAGGATCCGGAAAAACGCGCGGCCTACGACCAGATGGGCAGCCAGTGGAAAACCGGACAGGACTTCCAGCCGCCGCCGGGTTGGGATGCCGGCTTCGAGTTCAGCGGCCGCGATTCCGGTCACGGTCCGGGAAGCGAATTCAGCGACTTCTTCGAGTCCCTGTTCGGCCGTCCGGGCCACAGCGGACAACACATGCATGCGCCTGGCCAGGACCATCACGCCAAGGTGCTGATCGACCTGGCCGACGCCTATCACGGTGCCCGGCGCAGCGTTTCGCTGCGCATGCCGATGCTGGACGCGCAGGGTCGGGTCACGACTCAGGAACGCACGCTGGATGTAAACATTCCCAAAGGCATTCGTGCCGGGCAGCACCTGCGCCTGGCAGGGCAGGGCGCGCCGGGCTTCGGCGAGGGCGCCGCGGGCGATCTCTACCTGGAGATTGCCTTCAAGCCCGATGCGCAGTTCCGCAGCGATGGCCGCGACATCTATCTGACTCTGCCGCTCGCGCCCTGGGAGGCGGCGCTGGGGGCTTCGATCACCGCCCCGACTCCCGAGGGTCCGGTGCAACTGACGATTCCTCCCGGTTCGGCTGCGGGCCGCCAGTTGCGCCTGAAGGAGCGCGGCATCCCCGGCACACCACCGGGCGACCTGTACGTGGTGCTGGCCATCGCCCTGCCCCCGGCCGACAAGGAAGAAGCGAAGGAGGCCTACCGGGCCATGGCCAAAGCCTTTGATTTCAACCCCCGCACACACCTCGAGGGAAGCGCGCCATGAGCCAAACCACCATCACCTTCACGCAGGGTCCGGTCGTCGAAGAACAGGTCTATTTGACGCTGGCGGAACTCTGCCAGGCCTGCTGTGCCGAGCAGGAGCATGTGCTTACCTGGGTGCTTGAAGGCGTGCTGGAACCCGTCGGCGCATCGCCCCAGGAATGGCGCTTCGGCGGCCAGTCCCTGCGCCGTACGCGGCTGGCACTGCGCCTGGCGCGCGACCTGGACATCAATCCGCCCGGCGTGGCGCTGGCGCTCGACCTGCTCGATGAGATCGCCGAACTGCGGGCGCGGATTCAGTGCAGCGGCCCCGGCCGATGAAGAAGTAGTCCCATGCGCATCCATGGCCTCGGCGTCGAACAGTCGCTTGCCAGCCTGAAGACAAGGGCGGCGGGACTGGCAGAGGCCGAGGCGGCGCGCCGGCTGGCGGAATTCGGGCCGAACCATGTCGAGGAAGTGGCGCGCGAGAATCTGCTGCTCGGCTTCGCCAGCGAATTCACCCACTTCTTCGCCATCATCCTGTGGCTCGGCGCCGCGCTGGCATTCCTCGCCGAACACTTCCAGCCGGGCCAGGGCATGGGCCGCCTCGGCGTCGCCATCGTCGGCGTCATCCTCGTCAATGGCATCTTTTCCTTCTGGCAGGAATACAAGGCCGAGCAGGCGGTCGCCGCGCTGCGCCAGCTCCTGCCGCAGAAGGTGCAGGCGCTGCGCGACGGCAAGGTGGTGGAGATGCTCGCCAGCGGCCTGGTGCCGGGCGACATCGTGCTGCTGGAAGAAGGCAACTTTGTTCCCGCCGACTGCCGCCTGATCGAGGCCTTCGGGCTGCGCGTGAACACCGCGACGGTGACCGGCGAATCCCTGCCCAAGGCGCGCGGCATCGAGCCCAGCAGCGAGGATTCGGCGCTGTATGCAAAGAACGTGGTGCTGGCCGGAACCACCGTGGTATCGGGGCAGGCGCGGGCGGTGGTATATGCCACGGGGATGCATACCGAGTTCGGCCGCATCGCCCATCTGACGCAGACCGCCGGCGCCGTCTCGTCGCCGCTGCAGCGCGAAATCGCGCGCCTTTCCCGCATCGTCGCCGCGCTCGCCACCGGCATGGGCGTGGCGCTGTTCTTCATCGGCCAGGCGATGGGCCTGCCGATGTGGGAGAACGCCCTGTTTGCCATCGGCATCATCGTCGCCAACGTCCCCGAAGGCCTGCTGCCGACGGTGACGCTGTCGCTGGCCATGGCGACCCAGCGCATGGCGAAACGCAACGCGCTGGTGCGCCACCTGCCGGCGGTCGAGGCGCTGGGGTCGACGACGACCATCTGCTGCGACAAGACCGGCACACTGACGCAGAACCTGATGTCGGTGCAGCGCCTGTGGCTGGGTGGCGGCTTCCTCGACTTCAGTGATCTGGCAGCACAGCCAAGGCTGACCGCGGACAACCGCGAGCTTTTCGTTAACGCCGCGCTGTGCCACAACCTCAAGACCGTCGGCGGCAAACTCCTTGGCGATCCGATGGAAGTGGCACTGGCGAACATGGGCCGGCAGGTGGCGGGCGCGCTTGCGGACTGCAGACGTGTCGACGAGATCTCCTTCGACACCGACCGCAAGCGCATGTCGGTGCTGGTCGAAACGCCGCAGGGCCGCATGCTCTACTGCAAGGGTGCGCCGGAAACGGTGCTGGCCGCCTGCGACTTCGTCCAGTTCGATGCCGGCGTCGCGCCCCTCGATCCCGTGGCCAGGACCCGCCTGCTGGCGGCGCAGCAGCAGATGGCCGAGGCCGGCCTGCGCGTGCTGGCCTTTGCCCATGGCGCGCTCAAGGACGGCATGCCCGGTGAAGAGCGCGGCCTGATCCTCTCCGGCCTGGTCGGCCTCGAAGATCCGCCGCGGGTCGAAGTGCCGGATGCCATCGCGCGCTGCGCCACGGCCGGCATCCGCATCATCATGGTCACCGGCGACCACCCCCACACGGCGCTGGCCATCGCCCGTCAGATCGGCCTGGTGAAAGGCGAGCAGCCGGTAGTGATCGGCGGCGACCAGTTGCGCTCGATCTCGAAGGCGCAGCTGCAACTGGCGCTGGACGCCCCCGAGATCATCTTCGCCCGCGTCGCCGCCGAGCAGAAGATGTTGATCGTGCAGGCCCTGCAGCAGAAAGGCGAGATCGTTGCCGTCACCGGCGACGGCGTGAATGACGCACCGGCGCTGAAGACCGCGGACATCGGCATCGCCATGGGCATTGCCGGCACCGATGTGGCCAAGGAGGCCGCCGACCTGATCCTGCTCGATGACAATTTTGCCAGCATCGTCGCCGCCATCGAGGAAGGGCGCGCGGTGTTCGACAACATCCGCAAATTCCTCACCTACATCCTGAGTTCGAACATTCCGGAACTGGTGCCCTATCTCGCCTTCGTCCTGTTGCGCATTCCGCTGCCCCTGACCATCATCCAGATCCTCGCCGTCGACCTCGGCACCGACATGCTGCCGGCATTGGCACTTGGCGCCGAGAAGCCCGATCCCGACGTCATGCAGCGGCCGCCGCGGGCGCGCCACGAACGACTGCTGTCATGGGGCCTGCTGCTGCGCGCCTACCTGTTCCTCGGCGTGCTTGAGGCGGCGGCGGCGATGGCGGTGTTTTTTTACGTACTCGATGCGGCGGGATGGCATTACGGCAGCAGTCTGGCCGGCAGCGATCCCATCTACCTGCAGGCGACCACAGCCTGCCTGGCGACGATCGTGGTCATGCAGATGATGAATGTGGTGCTGTGCCGCCACCCGTTCAAGTCCTCGCTCGCTGCCGGATTTTTCGCCAACCCCTACATTTTCCTCGGGCTGGTGGCGGAACTCGGCGTGATCCTGTTCATCGTCTATAGCGCAGCCGGCAACTGGCTGTTCGGCACGGCACCTCTCGGCGCCAATGTCTGGGTGCTGGCGCTGGCCGGCGCGGCGCTGATGTGGGTGGTCGAAGAACTGCGCAAAACCTGGCTGCGGCAACAGCGCCGGGGCGTCCACCACTGAGCCATGCGGCGGCGCGACTTCATTGCGGGGGTTTCGGCCGGCGGCGTGCTGGCAGCATGCGGATCGAGAGCGGCACCGCCGCTGCCGCCGGGTGTGCTCACGGGTGCCAACGACACGCTCGGCCATCGTTTGCGCAAGCATGACTTCCCCGCCCCCGCTGAAACGCACCGCAGCACCGTGGTGATTGTCGGCGGCGGCATCGGCGGGCTTTCGGCGGCGTGGAAGCTGGCCCGGTCGGGCTGCGATGATTTCCTGCTGCTGGAACTGGAAGCCGAGGCCGGCGGCAATTCCCGCGCCGGAAAAAACCCGGTCTCGGCACACCCGCTGGGCGCCCACTATCTGCCGCTGCCCCCTCGCGAAGCGCGAGCGACGCGCCAGTTGCTGGCCGAACTCGGCGTCCTGCAGGGCGACCCGGATGCCGCTGTGCCGCTGTATGACGAAAAATTTCTTTGCCATGCACCGCAGGAACGTCTCTACATCAACGGCTACTGGCAGGAGGGTTTGTGGCCGACGCTGGGGGTATCGAAAGCCGAGCGCGCGCAGTACTCGCGTTTCCAGGAGCATGTCGCCGGGTTGCGGCGGCGACGCGATGCCGGGCGACGGGCCTTCGCCCTGCCGCTGGGGCTGTCCAGCCGCGATCCGGAATTGCTGGCGCTGGACCGGATGACGCTGCGCGACTGGCTGCTGCGGGAAGGCTACACCGCCCCGGGTCTTTACTGGCTCGCCGACTACGCCTGCCGCGACGACTATGGCACCTCGGCGGCGCAGACTTCGGCATGGGCCGGCCTGCACTACTTTGCCTGCCGCGACGGCGAAGGACAGGTGCTAACCGCACCGGATGGCAATGCCTGGCTGGCACGCGGTCTGGCGCGGACGAGCACAGACCGGGTACGGACCGGCGCACTGGTGTTCAGCGTGGAAGAGCGCGGCAAAGAGATCAACTGCGACGTCTACCTTGCTGCGGAAAACCGCAGCGTGCGCATCATCGCCCGCGAACTGATCTGGGCCGCGCCGCTGTTTCTGGTGCCGCACGTCTTCGCCGCGCCGCGACCGGAATGGCTGGCGGCCATCCGGGGCGCTGAATATGCCCCATGGGTGGTGGCGAATCTCGCGCTTTCATCTGCACCGCAGACGCGCGCCGGCCATCCGCTGGCCTGGGACAATGTGCTGCATGACAGCCCGGGTCTCGGCTATGTAGTGGCCACCCATCAGCAACTGCGTTACGCAGCGGGGCCGACCACGATCACCTGGTATCGCGCGCTGCACGAGGAATCGTCCTCCCGCCCGGGCAAGCTGTTGCAAAGCCGGAACGCATGGGCCGGGGAAGTGCTGAACGACCTGTCGCGGCCGCATCCGGAAATTCGCGAGCTGACGACGCAGATCGACATTCACCGTCATGCCCACGCCATGATCCGGCCGCTGCCCGGCCGCCTCTGGGGCGGCGCGCGCAGCGGGCTCGAATCAGGCAGGGGCGCCATCCGCTTCGCCCATGCCGATGTTTCCGGCCTGTCGCTGTTCGAGGAAGCGAACTATCGCGGCGTGCTGGCCGCCGAGCGCACACTTGCCCGGCTCGGCGTATCCTGTGCATCCTCGCTATAAGCCCTGACACTCAGGATGAACGGCCTGCACATTCTTGCCGAATTTCACGCCTGCGAAGGCGACCGTGGCTTGCTGCTCGACGCGCAGGAGCTGGCTGCACTCTGCCGCCACAGTTGTGCCGCAGCCGGACTCAGCGTCGTCGCCGAAGCTTTCCATCAATTTGCCGGCGCCGGCGCCACCGGCGCCCTGGTGCTGGCCGAATCGCATCTGGCCGTTCACACCTGGCCGGAGCAGAACTCGGTAACGCTCGATCTTTACGTCTGCAACTATAGTCAGGATAATCGCGCAGCCGCAGAGCTTGCCTACCGCGCATTGAGCGCCGGGTTCAGGCCGGGGCACATCACGCGACGCGATGTGGTTCGCGGCGTTATCGATGCGGCTATTTGCGATGCCGGCGAAGTGCGGCGCACAGTGCGTTCGGAATAGGGGAGGATGACCATGCGGCTGTTTTTCTTCCTGCTGGTTTTTGCCAATCTGCTTTTCTTTGCCTGGGCGCAAGGCTATTTCGGCACGTCCGACGAGGGCCGCGAAACGCAGCGGCTCGGGCAGCAGTTGCAGGCCGAGAAGCTGCGCATCGTGACCGGCGCAGCGGCGATAGAGAAGGAAGAGCCGGGCTGCCGTCTGATCAACGGACTGAGCATGGCCGAGGCCGGAGCGCTGAAGGCCGCCGTGGAAGCGGCTGCCGGACAAGCGAAGATCCTGCCGCTGGCGGAGCCGGTGGTCTATGTTGCGGTCATCGGCGATCTGGTCGGCATGGCGGCGGCCGAGAAGAAAGTCGCGGAGCTGACCCGCCTCGGCATCGAAGGACACAAGGCGGTGGCGCTGGAGGGCGGCCGCCATGAAGTCGTTCTTGCCGGCTTCGCCACTGAAGCTGCAGCACGCGATTACTTGCAGGGGCTGACAAAGCGCGGCATCCGCTCGGCGCGCCTGGAACCCCGTCAGCAACGCGCCCTGAAAGCCCAAGCCGAAGTGCGTGCGCCGACGCAGATG
>CAINHS010000051.1 GCA_903848955.1 uncultured beta proteobacterium | reverse complement strand
GGCAAGAAGTCGGGTCACGTCGTCACCTCGTCGTCTTGCGACTCCTGCCACCGCACCACAGGATGGATCCCGGCGACGATGAATCACAGCAGCGTCGCTCCGGGCACCTGTGCGACCTGCCACAACGGCACCACGGCCTCCGGCAAGAAGTCGGGTCACGTCGTCACCTCGTCGTCTTGCGACAGTTGCCACCGCACCACAGGATGGATACCGGCGACGATGAATCACAGCAGCGTCGCCCCGGGCACCTGTGCGACCTGTCACAACGGCACCACGGCCTCCGGCAAGCCAGGGAACCATATGCCGACACTTACTTCGTGCGACGGATGCCACCGGTCGACCACCTCCTGGGGTTCGGCAACAATGAATCACAGCATCGTTGCGCCCGGTACCTGCGCCACCTGCCACAACGGTGTTTTTGCCAGTGGCAAACCGCGCAAGCATCCGACGACCACGGCCTCGTGCGACGCCAGTGGCTGCCACAACACGCGGACGTTCAACAAGTAGTCTGGGGTACCAGCCGGATTTGATAAACTGAAACAGCTATGGGGGCAATAAACAAATGAGTTACGTTTGCAAGGCAAGCCGGATTGAATCGTGGAACAAGACCGTGGCAGCCCGGGTTGCCCTGGTCCTCGCCGGAATGACGTCGCCCGTCTTTGCCCAGGCCCAGGTCATCGACCGGATCGATGTGCAACGCGTCGGCGAGGATGCCGAAATCTCGATCCGTTTCGTTACGCCGGTACAGTATCTGAGGCACTCGCCGCCGGCCGGCGGACACGCCCTGAACGTCTATCTGCAATTGCTGAGAGAGGATGCCTCGGTTGTAACGCCCACGACTTCAACTGTTCCCGAAACCAAGACCGTGCCGCGCGGCGAACTCGCGTCCGGGGTCTCGGTGCATTATCCGGAACCGGATTCTTCGCTACTGGTGAATTTCCCCGAGTCGACCACCTACCGGGTGCGGCAGGGACGTGACAATCGCAGCATCATCATTTCCGCACCTGCCGGCAAACTGCCGTCGCTGCCGAGACTGGGGGCTTCCGACGATGTCGAACATCGGGCCGGCGATCAGCTCGCAAGAGCCAAGGACGCGCTGGGCCGTGGCGACACCGGCGTGGCAGTGGAGACGCTCAATTCGCTTCTCGGCCTGCCGCCCAATGCTGCGACCCAGGAGGCGCAGGAACTGATCGGCCTGGCCCGCGAGCGCAGTGGCGAGGCGGCCAAGGCCAAGGCCGAATACGAGCTTTACCTGAAGCAGTATCCGCAAGGCGATGGCGCCGCACGAGTCCGCGAGCGCATCGCCAAGCTTGGCGCCGTCCCCGCGGCTGAAGCCTCAGCGCGACCGGCACGGCGCCAGGAGGACACCGGCTGGATGGTCTCCGGTGGCTTTTCGCAATACCGGTCCCATGGCCGTTCGAGCACCATCATTGATCCTGTGCGGGTGACCGTGCTCAACGCCGGACAGCAGTTCGAGGAACTGATCAATGGCCAGACGATCAACCGGACGGTGCAAAACACGCTGATTTCAAATTTTGATCTCTCCATGCGGCGCCGCACCGAATCGACCGACAACCGGGTCGTGGTGCGCGATGTCGATACGATCTACTACCAGAATCCGACGAAGCCCAACTACAACCGCCTCAATGCCGCCTATTTCGAGCAGTCGAACCGCGACTACGGCTACCTCGCCCGACTTGGACGGCAGACCGGGAACGGAGGCGGCATTCTTGGCCGTTTCGACGGCGGACTGGTTGGTTACAACCTCAACCCGACATGGAAACTGAACGCGGTCGCCGGCGACGTCGTCGAATTCAATAGTCCCTACAAGAAGAATTTCTACGGCGCCAGCATCGACATGCAATCCATGCCCGACAGTTGGGGCGGCAGCGTCTTCGCCATCGAGCAACGCGCCGAGGGCAAGCTGGACCGCCGCGCCGTGGGCGTCGAAGCCCGCTTTTTCGATGCCAGGAAGAATCTCTACGCCCTGCTCGATTACGACGTGTCGTTCAACGCGCTCAACATCGCCATGCTGCAGGCCAACTGGACGACCGAGGCCGGCACCAACCTCTACCTGACCGTCGACCGCCGGCGTACCCCGGTGCTGTTGTTGACGTCGGCCGTCGATACCCAGTTTGGCTCCACGGTAAGTTCGCTGACCGCCGGTCTGGCTGATCGTGCGATCCGCGACGACATCGTCCACATTACTCCCATGGCCAACATGCTATCCGTCGGACTGATGCATCCGCTAACCCCGAAGTGGCAGGTGGGCGGTGATTTCCAGGTCAGCAACCTGCGCACGACCGAGGCCTCCTCCAGCCTTCCCACGGCAGTCGCAGCGGTGGCCGGCACGGGCAATACGCTGGTCTACACCGTGCGCGGCATCGGCAACGAAATCCTCTTCTCACAGGATATGCTGGTGCTTAGCGGCAGTCAGATCGATGCCAAGCACACGACGGCAGCAACAACCTATTCCGCCCAGTCGTATTCGGCCACACACGTCGCCCGCCCCAACGACGACTGGCAGATTCACACCTCGCTGCGTTACTACACCCAGAATCGCAGCGACGGCGAGCATCTGACCCGCGTCAATCCGATACTGCGGGGCGTATATCGGTTCAGGAACAACATCAGTTTCGAGGCCGAGGCCAACTACGAGCGTGAGGTCAAAACCGCAGGAACCAGCCCTGGCCGGTCGAACGGCACCTATTACTACGCAGGCTATCGCTGGGATTTCCTCTGAAGAGGTGGGCGCCGGATCCGGGCACAGGCGGTAGCGTTCGTCTGCGGCGTGGTGCAATTCCCGGCGCCCGACTCTGCCATTTCAGAATCGGCCGGGCCGCGCCAACTTCATGATTCCCGAACCTGTTCCCGTCGTTCATTGGCACGCCTTGTCGGCGGCCGATGCCCTTGACCGCCACGGCGCCGACGCGGAACTGGGCCTGGCGGAAGACGAAGCCGCTGCGCGGCTGTTGCGCCATGGACCCAACCGCCTCCGTGAAAAGGCCGGGCGCAGTGCGCTGAGGCGTTTTCTCGGTCAGTTGACGCAACCGCTGGTGCTGGTGCTGATCGGTGCCGGCACCGTCACCGCCGGCCTCGGCGAATGGGTCGACAGCTCGGTCATCTTCGGCGTGGTGCTGGTCAACGCGGCCATCGGCTACCTGCAGGAAGGCAAGGCCGAGGCGGCGCTGGCGGCGTTGGCACGCGCCCTGGCGACCGATGTCACGGTATTGCGCGGCGGCAGGCAGCGGCGCATGGATGCGGTGCATCTGGTGCCCGGTGATGTCGTCGGACTTGCCGCCGGAGACAAGGTGCCGGCCGATCTTCGCATCCTCTCCGGCAAGCAGTTGCGCACCATCGAGGCTCAGCTCACCGGCGAGGCCGCCCCCATCGACAAGCATTTCAACGAACTGCCCGCCGATACCCCGCTCGCCGACCGCCGCAACATGGCCTATGCCGGCACTACCGTGGTGGCCGGTCAGGGCCGCGGTCTGGTGATCGCCACCGCAGACGCCACCGAAACCGGGCGGATATCGACCCTGATCGCCAACGCTCCCGAGATCGCCACGCCGTTGACGAAGAAGATGGGCGAGTTCGCCGGTCTGCTGCTATGGGTGATTCTCGGTCTCGCCGCGCTGACCTTCGTCGTCGGCGTGATGCGTGGCGAATCCATGACGGAGATGCTGATGGCCGCCGTGGCGCTGGCTGTCGGCGCGATTCCCGAGGGGCTGCCGGCGGCCATGAGCATCACGCTGGCGATCGGTGTCAGCCGCATGGCCAGGCGCCGCGCCATCATCCGCCAACTGCCGGCGGTGGAAGCCTTGGGCAGCACCACGGTGATCTGTTCCGACAAGACCGGTACGCTGACCGAAAACGCCATGACGGTGACCGAACTGCGGGTCGGTGGCGAAGCCTTCAGTGTCAGCGGCCAGGGCTATGCGCCGGAAGGAAGCCTGTACCAGGCCGGGGCAGCGACGGAAGTCGCCGGCGCATTGCGCGAAGCCCTGCTGGCGGGCGTGCTGTGCAACGATGCCGCGCTGTATCACGAGAACCGGCAATGGCAGATTACCGGTGACCCGACCGAGGCGGCGCTGCTGGTGGTGGCGCGCAAGGGGGGGCTGGATGAAACGACGCTGCGCAATCTCTTTCCGCGTCGCGACGAACTGCCCTTCGATTCGGCACGACAGACCATGGCCACCCTGCACATCGTTGAAGGCGTGCCGGTGACCTACGTCAAGGGCGCCATAGAAAGGCTGCTGCCTGCCTGCCGCAGCATGCTGGCGGCTGACGGCAGCGAAGCCCGGCTCGACTGCGCGGCGCTGGAAGAATCAGCCCGTCTCATGGCGGCGCGCGGCCTGAGGGTGCTGGCTCTGGCGCGCGGGCATCCGGCGGCCGGTGAGGTGCTGGACGAAGCCACGATCGGTACCGGCCTGGTGTTTCTCGGCCTGGCCGGCATGATCGATCCGCCGCGGCTGCGCGCCGTCAGTGCGGTACGCGCCTGCCATGCCGCCGGCATCCGGGTGACCATGATCACCGGCGATCATGCCGAGACGGCGCGGGCGATCGCCGGGCAGATCGGCATCGTCGAGGATGGCCGCACAGCCCGGGTGCTGACCGGCCGTGATCTGGCCCTGCTCGACGATGCAGCGCTCAAGGCCGCCGCAGCCGGCATCAATGTTTTCGCCCGCGTTGAACCGGAACAGAAGCTGCGCCTGGTGCGCGCGCTGCAGGCCGAGGGCGAGGTGGTGGCCATGACCGGCGATGGCGTGAACGATGCCCCGGCGCTGAAGCAGGCCGACATCGGCATCGCCATGGGCATGGGCGGCACCGACGTCGCCAAGGAAGCGGCGGCCATGGTGCTCACCGACGACAACTTTGCCACCATCGAAGCGGCGGTCGAAGAGGGGCGCGGCATTTATGACAACCTGGTGAAATTCATCACCTGGACCCTGCCGACCAACTTCGGCGAAGGCCTGGTCATCCTTGCCGCCATCGTCGCCGGCGTCACACTGCCGATCACGCCGCTGCAGATTCTCTGGATCAACATGACCACTGCCGTTCTGCTCGGCCTGCCGCTGGCCTTCGAGCCGGCGGAACGCGGCATCATGCAGCGGCCGCCGCGGCCGCCGCGGGCGCCGGTACTCGATGCGGTGCTGATCGGGCGCGTGGTGCTGGTCGGGGTCCTGATGCTGGCCGCATCCTTCGGCATGTTCCTGCTGGCGCTGGAGCGCGGCCAGCCGATGGCGGAGGCACGCACCATCGCCATGAACATGTTCGTCGCCATCGAGATCGTCTATCTTTTCAGCTGCCGCTCGCTGCGACTGCCGGTCACTGCGGTCGCCGCATTTTCCAACCCGTGGGTGTGGTGGGGCACCGGCCTGCAGTGCGCGCTGCAGCTGGCGATCACCTACTGGGCGCCGCTCAATGCGGCATTCGCCACCGCTCCGGTCAGCGCCCGCGCCTGGGGCGAGATCGCCGCCATCGCACTGGCGGCGATGGCCATCATCGAGATGGAGAAACGCTGGCGCGCCAGGAAGGGCTGAATGGCAGGAGGCGCAAGGCTTGCGCTACTTCCAGAGTTCCAGCTTCTCGCCGGACTCCTTCATGCGCCCGGCCTTGTTCTGCAGAAAGCGTTGAAACTCCGGCTCCTTGCGGTAGGCGCCGCTGCCGACATACTCGAAGGCCGAAGCGAAATGGAAGGGGCGCAGGTAGGCTTCCAGCCGGAACACTTCCCGGCCCCGGTCATCGAAGAAAACCACGCTCGGCGTGTAGCTGATGCCGAGCTGCCGGCCCCAGGCTGCGGCGTTCGTGCTGCGCCCGTCCGGTGTGATGAGGGCTTCGCGGCCTGACAGCGAAAAGCGCGCGACGTCGAAGCGCGTCATCGCCAACCGCGTCTTGTCGCGTTTGAAGCCTTCCTTGTGCAATTCGTCGCAGGGCGCGCAATGGCGCGTCTCGAACAGCACGGCCAGGGGCTTGCCGCCCGGCTTGCGGGCCAGGTCGAAGGGCGGCTTGACGAAGAAGGTCTGCTCGTTGAGTGTGGCGCTGGCGCCTGTTTGCGGCACACGCTTCATGTGCTCGGCAAACGACAGCGTGCCCTCCAGCCGCTGCGCCGAGTAGTCGAGCGCAGCGGAAAATCGATGCGGCGGGTAGTAGCCGTTGATGCGGGCAATGATGCCGCCCTTTTCGTCGAGCAGCAGCAGCGTGGGCGTGAACTGCACCTTGAGATACCGGGCGAATTCCTTCTCGCTGCGGACCTTGCCATCGAACCAGGTGATTTCGCGGTCGCCGAAGATATTCAAGGCGATCGGCAGAAAATATCGGGCCGCCTTGTCGGCGATGGCCTTCTGCGTGAAGTTGGTCTGCAGCAGTTCCTTGCAGTAAGGGCAACCCGCCTGACCGAAATACAGCAGCAGGCGCTTGCCTGACCTGGCGGCCTGTGCGGCATCGTCGGGCAGTTCGAGCAGGGTTTCGACAAACACGGGCGGCAGGATTTCGTCGTCGATCTGCGCCGGAGTTTCCGCAGCGACGCAGAGCGCCGGCGACAGGGCGAAGATCAGTGCGACGCTTGCCAGCAGGCGGCGCATTTCAGTCCGCGACGATCACCAGATGCACCCGGTAAGGCCCGTGGGCGCCGAGTACCACGGTCTGCTCGATGTCGCCGGTGCGCGAGGGGCCGGAGATGAAGTTCACTGCTCGGGGCAGCACGCCCAGTTCCTTCCTCGCCAACGCCCACGCGTCTTCCATGCAGGGCAATATGCGTGAAGCATTGACGATGGCGATGTGCGTTTCGGGCAGAAGACTGACGGTGGCGGGTGTATCGGCGGAGGAGCAGAGCATCAGCGTGCCGGTTTCGGCGATGGCGCAGAAGCAGCCGGTGATGCCTACCGGATCGGCATCGCGGGCGCCGCGGCCATCAACCTTGAGACCCGCAGCCGCCCAGTCCAGCGCCGCCAGCGACGGCCAGGCGACGGCCGATTTGGGCAGGCTCATGGTGGTGAGATAACGGGCGATCGCAGCGGGGACGTCGGACTCCCCGGCGACGATGTCTGCCGTGGTCGACTGCTGTTCCGACTTGAGCCGGAAGCGCTCCAGCAGGGCTTGCGGACTGCCGTCGATGGCCGGTTTCGGGCCGTGACTGCGGTTTGACAGGGCGGCCAGGATATCCTCACGGGCGGCGGCGGCATTGGTGGCGCCACGATGGAGATTGGCACGCACGCGGCCGAGGATGTCTTCGCGGGAACTCATGTCGTTTCCTTCGCCGGTTTTTGCCGCGCGGCATACAACTCGCGGAAGGTTTTGCCCTGCGGCGCCGGGAAGTCGCGGCCCAGCGTCCATTCTGGGGCAGCCGGCAGCAGGCGGATGCGATCGGTGCCGCCGGCCAGCCACTTCAGATAACGTGCGCCGAAGCCCGCCCCCAGCGCGTAGATTTTTGGGCGCAGCGCCGCCCAGGCCCACAATCGCAAGCCGATGCGCTCGGTCAGCGGCCGCAGGCCGCGCTCGGTCTGCTTCTCGCGCAGTTTGCGCAACAGGTCTGGCAGCGGAATCTTCACCGGGCAGACCACGCCGCACTGGTTGCACAGGGTGGCGGCGTGCGGCAGATCGATGGACTTTTCGAGTCCCGCATACAGCGGTGTCAGTATCGAGCCCATCGGTCCCGGATAGACCCAGCCGTAGGCGTGGCCGCCGATGGTCTGATACACCGGGCAATGGTTCATGCAGGCGCCGCAGCGGATGCAACGCAGCATGGCGTGGAAGTCGCTGCCCACCGCGTCGGCGCGGCCGTTGTCGACCAGGATGAAATAGAGATGCTCGGGGCCGTCGTGCTCTGCGGGCTTCTTGACCCCGGTGAGAACCGAAACGTAATTCGAGATCGGCTGACCGGTGGCCGAGCGCGGCAGCAGGCGCATCAGGGTCGACAAGTCCTCCAGGGTCGGAATCACCTTCTCGATACCGGTGATCACCACATGCACCTTGGGCAGGGTGGTCACCATGCGGCCGTTGCCCTCGTTGGTGACCAGCGCCACCGATCCGGTTTCGGCGATTAGAAAGTTGCCGCCGGACAAGCCCATGTCGGCCGACAGGAAATGGCTGCGCAGCACCTCGCGGGCTTCCCTCGTCAGCGCCGGAATTTCAGTTTTGCGCGGCGTGCCGTGCACCTTGTGAAACAGGTCGGCGACCTGGTCCAGGCTCTTGTGCACCGCCGGCGCGATGATGTGGCTGGGCGGTTCGTTGTTGTCGATCTGCAGGATGTATTCGCCGAGGTCGGTTTCCACCGGCTGGATGCCTGCCGCTTCCAGCGCCTGGTTGAGGCCGGCCTCCTCGGAGAGCATCGACTTCGACTTGGCGACCTTGGTCACGCCGTGCTGCAGGGCGATCTCCGTCACCAGGCGGCAGACCTCGGCCCCGTCCCTGGCCCAGAGCACCTGTGCGCCGGTGTCCAGCGCTTTCTGCTCGAAGCGTTCCAGCCACAGGTCGAGATTGTCGATGACGCGGTTGCGGATCGCCGTGGCCGCGTCGCGCGTCCCTTCGAAGTCGTCGAGTTCCTTGATGGTTTCGGCGCGCCGGGTGACGAACTTGCCCTTGGACGTCTTCAGGTTGCCCTGCAGGACTGTGTTGACCAACGCGCCCGAGGCGTTGGCCTTGAAACGCATGGACTTGATTTCCATTACGCGCCTCCGGCCAGCACTTCCGCGACATGGAGCACTTTGGTGTTCTCGTCACCCATGCGCCGCAGCTTGCCTTCGATGTTCAGCAGGCAGCCGAGATCGCCGCCGACCACGGCTTGTGCGCCGCTGGCAAGCACGTTGTCGCACTTGCGCCCGGCAATCGCGGCCGACACCTCGCCGAACTTGATCGAGAACGTTCCGCCAAAGCCGCAACATTCTTCGCAGCCATCCATTTCCTTGAGGCTGAGCCCCTTCAGCTTCGCCAGCAGGACGCGCGGCTGTTGCTTGATGCCCAGACCGCGCAGCCCGCTGCACGAATCGTGATAAGTCACCGTGCCCTGGTAGTCGCCGGGCACGCTGTCCACTTTCAGTACCGTCACCAGGAAGTCGGTCAGCTCATGGGTACGGCCGGCCAGCGCGGTTGCACGGTCGCGCCAGTCGGGCTCTGCAGCAAACAGGCGGGGGTACTCGATGCGAATATGTTCCGCGCAGGATCCGGATGGCGCTACGACGTAATCGAAGCCCTCGAACTCGGCGATGGTTTTTTTTGCCAGCGCCACCGCGCCGGGCACATCGCCGGAATTCCACGCCGGTTGGCCGCAGCAGGTCTGGGTTTCCGGCACGATGACCTCGCAACCCGCGGTTTCGAGGAGTTTCAGTGCGGCAAAGCCGATGCGCGGACGCATCAGGTCCACCAGGCAGGTCACAAAAAAACCGATGCGCAGCTTTGCCATGACCTCACTCCGTATCTTGTTCTTTGTGCCCGCCCAAGGCCGGCGAAGGCTTTTGCTATAGTATCCGAAGTCCCCTTGCCGCGAAGAGATTGCCTTGCCATCAGCCCGCACGGATGCCGCTCCGGAAGCCCGCAGCGGCATTCAGGTCATCGAGCGCATGATGAAACTGCTCGATGTCCTTTCCTATCATCCTGACCCGGTCAGCCTCAAACAGCTGGCGCTGGAGACGGCCTTGCATCCGTCGACGGCGCATCGCATTCTGGCCGCGATGACGAGTTCCGGTTTTGTCGAGCGGGCCGATCCTGGCACCTACCGGCTGGGCATCCGCCTGCTGGAACTCGGCAATGTGGTCAAGTCCCGCATCAGCATTCGCGAAGCGGCGATGCCTCTGATGCAGCGGTTGCACCAGCAAATCGGCGAGAGCGTGAATCTCGGCGTGCGCCAGGGTGACGAGATCGTCTATGTCGAGCGCACTTCCAGCGGCCGTTCCTCAGTGCGCGTGGTGCATCTGGTCGGCGCCCGTGCCCCCTTGCATGTCACCGCGGTGGGCAAGCTGTATCTGGCCGAAGACGGCCCGCAGAAATTGCGTGAGTACGTCAAGCGCACCGGATTGCCCGGCTACACCCCGACCTCGCTGACCACGCTCGCCACGCTGGAACGGGAAGTGGATCGTGCGCGGCGCCACGGCGTCGCCTTCGACAACGAGGAAATAGAGTTGGGTCTGCGCTGCATTGCCGCGCCGGTGCGCGACGATGGCGGTGATCTGGTCGCCGGCCTTTCGGTTTCCGCCCCGGCCGAGCGACACAGTCCCGACTGGGCCGCCCTGGTCAAGGCAACCGCCGATGCCATCTCGCAGGGCATCGGCTACATTCCGGCGGCACGCGGACCCGCCACAGCGGGACATTAAGGCATTATGAATTAAAGAATTTGACCGAATGCAGGGCACTCTGTATACTGCGCGGTTCTTTGCGTCATCCCACTTGGAGTCTCTCATCATGTATGCGGTCATAAAAACCGGAGGCAAGCAGTATCGCGTTGCTGCCGGCGAAAAACTCAAAATAGAACAGATACCGGCTGATGTAGGCACTGAGATCACTATCGACCAGGTTCTCATGGTCGGCGAGGGCGAATCGGTCAAGATCGGTTCCCCCATGCTCGCCGGTGCCACGGTAACTGCGAAAGTGATTGCTCAGGGTCGTCATCCTAAGGTCACCATTTTCAAGATGCGCCGTCGCAAGCACTACCAGAAGCATCAGGGCCATCGTCAGAACTTCACCGAAATCGAGATCAGCGGCATCGCCGCCTGATCGAGACCAGCCATCAGGAGCTAACACATGGCACACAAAAAAGCAGGCGGCAGTTCCCGCAACGGCCGCGACTCGGAATCGAAGCGCCTCGGCGTCAAGAGCTATGGCGGCGAGCTGATTTCCGCCGGCAGCATCATCGTGCGGCAGCGCGGCACCGAGTTCCATCCCGGCGACAACGTCGGCATGGGCAAGGACCACACTCTGTTCGCCAAGATTGAAGGCCGGGTGCTGTTCGCCGTCAAGGGCCCGGCCAAGCGCCGCGTCGTCAGCATCGTTCCGGCGGCAGCCGCCTAGGCTCCGTCGTTTCGCGACGAAAGCCCTATCGTCGAGATAGGGCTTTCGCTTTTTTGGCCCCGGGAAATCCATGAAATTCTTCGACGAAGCGCGCATAGAAGTCCTTGCCGGCGATGGCGGCAACGGCGCGGTTTCGTTTCGCCGCGAGAAATACATCCCCCTCGGCGGGCCGGACGGCGGCGACGGCGGCAAGGGTGCAAGCATCTGGGCCAGCGCCGACCGCAATCTCAATACACTGATCGACTTCCGCTATACCCGCGTCTTTCGCGGCCAGAAGGGCGAGAACGGACATGGCTCGGACCGTTACGGCAAGGGCGGGGAAGACATGGAACTGCGCATGCCGGTGGGCACCGTGATCACCGACAGCGAAACAGGCGAATTGATTGCCGACCTCGACACCGACGGCAAGCGCTGGCTGATCGCCAAGGGCGGCATCGGCGGCCTGGGCAACTCGCATTTCAAGTCCAGCACCAATCGAGCGCCGCGCCAGAACACGCCGGGGCAGGAGGGTGAGAAACGCGAACTGAAACTGGAACTCAAGGTACTGGCCGACGTCGGCCTGCTCGGCCTGCCCAATGCCGGCAAGTCTACTTTCATCCGCTCGGTTTCGGCGGCGAAGCCCAAGGTTGCCGACTATCCCTTCACCACCCTGCATCCGAATCTGGGCGTGGTGCGGGTCGACGACAACCGCAGCTTCGTCATCGCCGACATTCCGGGCCTGATCGAGGGTGCCGCTGAGGGAGCCGGCCTCGGTCACCGCTTCCTCAAGCATTTGCAGCGCACCGGCCTGCTGTTGCATCTTGTCGACATTTCGCCCTTTGATCCGGACGCCGATCCGGCCAAGGACGCCAAGGCCATCCTCAAGGAATTGAAGAAGTACGACGAGGCCTTGTACAAGAAGCCGCGCTGGCTGCTGATCAACAAGATCGATCTGGTGCCGGAAGACGAACGCGAGGCGCGCGTCGCCGCCCTGCTGAAGAGCTACAAGCCGAAAAAGCATTTCGTCATTTCCGCCATTTCGGGCGAAGGCTGCCGCGAGGTCACGTTTGCCGTGATGAAGCACCTTGAAGAAAAGCGAAGCCATGAGAAAGCGGATAGCTGAAGCCCGGCGACTGGTCGTCAAGGTCGGCAGCGCACTGGTCACCAACAACGGCCAGGGCCTGGATCATGATTTCATCGCCGAATGCGCACGCCAGATCGCGGCGCTGCACGCCGACGGGCGACAGGTATTGCTGGTCAGCTCGGGGGCGATTGCAGCCGGCATGCAACGTCTGGGCTGGACCGCGCGGCCACACGCCATGCACGACCTGCAGGCGGCAGCGGCGGTGGGTCAGATGGGCCTGGCGCAGGCCTACGAGACCACATTCCTCAGCCACGGTCTGAAGGCCGCGCAGATTCTGCTGACCCACGAGGACCTGGCTGACCGCACGCGTTACCTCAATGCCCGCTCGACCCTGCAGACCTTGCTCGATCTGGGCGTGGTGCCGATCATCAACGAGAACGACACGGTGGTCACCGACGAGATCAAGTTCGGCGACAACGATACGCTGGGGGCGCTGGTGGCCAATCTGGTGGAGGCCGAGGCGCTGATCATTCTTACCGACCAGACCGGCCTCTACAGCGCCGATCCGCGCCTTGATCCGGCGGCCACCCTGATCGAGGAAGGACGCGCCGATGATCGCCGCTTCGAAGCCATGGCCGGCGGCGCCGGTTCGGGCATAGCCAAGGGCGGCATGATCACCAAGGTTCGCGCCGCCCAGCGCGCCGCCAGAAGCGGTGCGCACACCCTGATCGTCAGCGGTCGCGAGCCGGACTCGCTCTTGGCCGCCGCTCGCGGCGACGTCATCGGCACCCTGCTTTACGCCGTCGAGTCGCCGCTCGCGGCGCGCAAGCAGTGGCTGGCCGATCATCTGCAACTCGCCGGTACCCTGACGCTCGATGCCGGGGCAGTCCAGGCGCTGGCCGGCGGCCGCAGCCTGCTTGCTGTCGGCGTGCTGCGTGTGGCAGGAGATTTCGCGCGCGGTGCGGCGGTGGCCTGTTGCGCCCCCGACGGCAGCGAAATCGCCCGCGGCCTGATCAACTATTCCAGTTCGGAAGCCCGCCGTATTGCCGGTCACGGCACGCAGGACATCGAAGCCCTGCTCGGCTATGTCGATAGCGCCGAGTTGATCCACCGGGACAATCTGGTTCTGCTCTAAGCGGCCGCGCCGCCGTGACAAGGGCGTTTGTGCCACAAAACGCGGGCGCAAAAAAGCCCGCCGAAGCGGGCTTTCAAGCATGTCTGCAGGCTGTCAGATATTCTTGCAGAGCGTGTATAGATTGCTGCCGTTGTCTGCGTAATTTGCAGTACCTGCTGCCAATGCAGCCGCTCCGACAGCGGTCGGTGGCGTGGCCCCTTCAAGCTGGGCGCGCACGGTTCCGGTCAGCAGATTGCCGTCATCCAGTTGGGCGTCCAGGGCTTGTGCAATTTTGGCCGGCAAACTGCCTGCACAGACAACCGTCCCGGTAAGTCCAAGGGCACTGGTTTGAACTCCCAGAATGCCGCCCGCTGCGTTGAGTGGCTGAGTAGAACCATCCGCGATGGTCGCCGTACTGCCGCCGATGAAGCCGGCGAGTCGCAAAGCCAACCAGAACATTCTGTTTTCGGTGGTGTTGGTAGTCGATTCGTAACCCGCCCCGGCCGTTCCGATTACATTATTGCCATCCCCCGATTCGGTGGCTGTGAGCGCCGTGCCGGCAACCGTCCAGCGCGTCATTCCCGGATCATCGCCGGGCAAGCGCTTGTAGCGATCCTGGTAGCCGTAAATGGCGACGGTCACTCCGTTGATGTCGTTCGCGAGATTCTTGATCTTCGCCTGATTGATCAGTTCCTGACCCTTGAGCACGCCGCCCAGGAGCAGGCCGATGATGACCAGCACGATGGCGATTTCGATCAAGGTAAAACCGGATTGACTGCGTCTCATGAATATCTCCCCTGTGGGATTATGGTTTGGTGTTGAAATAAAAGCATGATATATGCCACTTTATTTAGTGTATTTTATTCAATTGGTTAAGTATATATTTTATCCCACTTTAGATAGTATATGTCGAATATTGGACAGGTTCGTCAGTTATCTGGCAGATTGCGTGGCCGCCTGCCTGGCTACAATCGGCTTATCCTCCCTGCCTCTTGCCCGATTTTCAAACCTCTCCCAGTGGCCATTTTCTCGGTTTCTTCAGTGACGCCTTCGCGGTTGATCAACCTGCGGCGCGGATTCTTGCTTGCGCTGCTGTTGGTCTTGTATCTGGTTCTCTGGCAGGGGCCGGACACTTTCATTGGCAGAACCTTGTTTGTCGTGCATCTCGGTCTGTTCATGCTCTGGCAACCGTTCGTACATGCCCAGCAGCGCTTGTCGGTGACTTCCCTGCTGGCCTTGGCGGGTGTAGTTGCAGTCGCAGGCGCTTTTCTGACGGGCTGGATGATTGCGCTGTGGATCATGATGCTGGCGGGTATTGTCGGCGGCAAGGTGCTTCTGTTTAGCGCGCGATCGCCGCGGGTTTTCTACCTTCTGGCGCTGGCCTTTCTGATCGTGGCGCTGTTGCTGATGGCCGCCCCGCTGGCGGTACCGCTGGCGAAGCCGCCGGAGCCGGTCCGCTGGCTTGGCTATGCCGGACTGCCACTGCTTCTGTTGGTGATGGCCTTGTTGCCCCAGGGACAGGAACCCGACAGCAGTCGTGAAGTCGTCGATTTCATCTATAGCCTGTTCGTGTTCCTGTTGCTGGCGGTGTTGATGCTGGGCACCCTGGCGACCATGCTGTTGCTGGGCAGCGGGTATATCGAGGCTTTGCTGCAGGCCATGTTGCTGATAGGCGTGGTGCTGCTGCTGCTGGGCCTGGCATGGAATCCGCATTCGGGCTTCTCGGGGATCGGCGGCCTGTTTTCGCGCTACGTGTTGTCAATCGGCCTGCCGGTTGAGCTCTGGCTGCAGGTTCTTTCCGATCTGGCTTTGCGCGAAGAAGATCCACAGGTATTCCTTGAACTGGCCTTCGCTGAAATCGGACAGCGGTTGCCCTGGGTGAGGGGCGCGGAATGGACCGCCGGCAACAGCCGGGGGTGTTTCGGCACGACCAGCGGCTGTCGCTGGGAGTCCAGGCAGCGCGGCATGGTTGTCGTGCTCTACACGCGCCTCGCCCTGTCGCCGGCGATGACCTGGCACTGCAACCTGCTGGCACAATTGCTGGCGCAGTTTTACGCCGACAAGCAGCGTGCGCGTGACCTGAAGCAATCCTCATACATGCAGGCGGTGCATGAAACCGGGGCACGCCTCACCCATGACATGAAGAACCTGCTGCAGTCACTGAATGCGCTTTGTTCGGCGGGCATTGACCCCGGTGCCGAGTCGTCGCGGGAGTATCAGTCGCTGTTGCGGCGACAGTTGCCGGCGATAACCGAGCGGCTCGCCGAGACTCTGGCCAGACTCAGTGCGCCACAAAACCTGTCGCCTGCCCGCCTGGTCGACGCTGAGGAGTGGTGGCGTGATTTCGCTCAGCGAATGGCGCCGCTGAGCTGGGTCACTTTCAAGGCGCATGCATCCCTTGCCGGAGAAGTCCCCGCAGAAGTATTTTCCGGTGTCGCCGACAACCTGATCCGCAATGCCGCCGAAAAGCGCCTGAGCGAACCAGGCCTCCTCCTGCAACTGGAACTGATGGGCAATGATGCCGGCTTCGAACTGTCGGCTGTCGATAACGGCTCGGCTATCGATGAAGCCACGGCGTCGAGCCTGTTTGTCGGGCCCGTACCCTCCGAGAGCGGCTTCGGCATCGGGCTCTACCAGGCGGCGCGCTACGCGCAAGCGACGGGATACCGGCTGGAGCTGGCCGAGAATCGCGCCGGCAGGGTTTGCTTCCGGCTGGCGCCGGGAAGCTAAGTTGTTTCGCTTTCGCTGCTGTTCTTGCGCCCGATCAGGCGATACACCGTCATATTGCCCTTGCCCTTGAGGTAGATGGTCTGCGGCTCGTGGAAATCGAAGCCGGCCGACAGGCGATGGTAGGTCGTCGTGTCGCACTGGATCATGCCGGGTACGCCTTCCGAGGTAATGCGGCTGGCGATGTTCACGGTGTCGCCCCAGAGGTCGTAGATGAATTTCTTTTTCCCCAGCACGCCGGCGACGATCGGGCCGGTGCCTATGCCTATGCGAACTTCGAGGTGTGCTGCGTTGACCGCGAAGTCGCGCCGCAGCAGATCGCGCATGGACACAGCCATGTCGGCAATGGCGGCGGAATAGTCGACAAGGTCTTCGTTCAGTCCGCCGGCGACCATGTAGGCATCGCCTATGGTCTTTATTTTTTCCAGGCCGTACTCTTCTGCAAGTTCGTCGAAGGCCGAGAAGATGCGGTTCAACATGCTGAACACCTGTGACGGGGACATGTTGGCCGCGACCTGGGTGAAGTTGACGATGTCGGCGAACATCACCGTAACATCGGCAAAACCATCGGCGATTGTCTTGTTCGAGTTTTTGAGCCGCTCCGCCACGGGGCCGGGAAGGATGTTCAGCAGCAGCTTTTCCGAGCGCTCCTGCTCGAACTTGACCTGCCGGTGGGCTTCTTCAAGACTTTCCTGCATCTTGAGTTTTTCTGCTATCGACATCCGCAACAGCATGTAAATGATGGTCGATACCGAGATGAAGTTGAGCGCGAAAAAGGTTATGGTGGTGCGTACGGGGACGCTAGCCTTCTGCGCGATGATGGAGTCGGCCAAATAAAAGTCGGCGGCACCGGACAGCGCGGTCAGTACCACCCAGGCAATAAACCATCCGACCGATTCGCTGACGCCGATGCACAGGATGGCGCCGACCGGGGCAAGCAGCGCCCAGAGCAAAACGCCGCTGGTCGAGATGATGTTGCCGCCGCTCCACTGCGCCACGAAGGGCAGGAACAGGAACAGGCCCAGTTGGCTGATGCGGAAAAAATCGAAGTTCTTCCACTTGATGTAGCAGACCATGTTGCCCGCCAGCAAGATCTGGAAGGCGAAGGGCAGTGTTGCCGAGAATTGCGGCCCGAGGATCGAGTAGATCGCCACCCAGACCATGATCGCCACGCTTACCAGGCCCGTCGCGAGCATCAGCAGCGATTTGTTCAGTCGCCGCTGCTCATTGTCGCCGGCCTCGATGCCCGCGTTGCGCAATCGTTCGTAGAACCGCGGTGCCTCTGTGCGTGATTCGGAAGGTGTCATGAAACGGGTTCTGACAAAGTATCTGGTCGCTAATTGACTCGCATAGCCGGAGTGTCGCGGAATCCGCTGCAATGGTCAAGAACGATCATCGATCTCTCCGGCATCAGGCTGCCCGGTGCGGCGTGCTTCGTCAGATGCCGATGGCGCCGGCAAGGGGCCTAGCAAAACGTCATGGCTACTGCCCCCGCCACAAGCCGGCGGTTGCGCCTGATCGGCCGCGCCGTATATGCATGTTCTTGCTCCGCTGCACGAATTGGTGTTGAATGCCGGCCCATGGCTGAGGCGAAGAAATACGAAATGGCGGTTGTCGTGGCAACGCACTATGTTGCGGAACAATCCGATCCGGCGATCAATCGCCATGTCTTCGCCTACACCGTTACCATCAGCAACACCGGCAACGTGCCGGCACAACTGATATCTCGGCACTGGATCATCACCGACGCCGAAGCTCATGTGCAGGAAGTGCGGGGACTGGGGGTGGTGGGCCACCAGCCCCTGCTGGCGCCGGGACAGAGTTTTGAATACACCAGCGGCTGTCAGCTTGCGACACCCGTCGGCACCATGAAGGGCAGCTACCAGATGACGGCCGAGGATGGCGTGCAGTTCGAGGCGACCATCGCCGCTTTTGTGCTGTCCATGCCGCGTGTGCTGCATTGAGTCTGAAGCACAGCTATACGCTGGTCGCCCCGTTCTACGACGCCTTTCTGACGGCCGCAACGGTCGGCGCACGCAAGCGCAGCCTGGCGGCGCTGAGCGGTGGCCCGCCACGTGACGTGCTGCTGCTGGGGGTGGGCACCGGGCTCGATCTGCCGCATCTGCCGCGGCAGCACCGCTATGTCGGGCTCGATCTCACGGCCGCCATGCTCAGGCGCGCCCGACCCCGCGCCGCCGGCTTGAATTTCACGCCTTTGCGCGGCGACGTCCAGCACCTGCCGTTTCACGATGCCAGCTTCGACGCCGCCGTGCTGCACCTGATTCTTGCGGTGGTGCCGGCTCCGGCCCTGTGCCTGGCCGAGGCGGTGCGCGTGTTGAAGCCCGGCGGCGCCTTGCTGGTGTTCGACAAATTCCTGCGCCGCGGCGAAGCGGGATGGAAGCGCCTGCTCAATCCCCTGACGCGTCATGTCGCGACGCGCCTCGATGTGGTCTTCGAAGATGTGCTGGATGCGGTTGGCGGCATCAGGGTGACGGCCAACGAAGCGGCGCTGGCTGCGGGCTGGTTCCGTTTGATCCGCCTCGAGAAGACCGTTTCCCGCTCGACTTCGGGCGGCATCGCTGCCGTCGCCGGCAAGGGATGACAGTGGCGGATGACTGACTTGACCGCAAGGTGCCGGCATCGCTAAAATAGCCTGACTATTTTACTCGACCATTTACCGGGAAATGCCATGGACATCAAGCAGAAAATTCACGATACCGTTACCGGCAACCCTGTGGTGCTGTACATGAAAGGTACGCAGCAGGCGCCGCAGTGCGGCTTTTCAGCACGTGCGATCCAGATTCTGCAGGCGTGCGGCGTGAGCAAGCTCGTCACGGTAGATGTCCTGGCCGATCCGGATGTGCGTCAGGGCGTCAAGGATTACGCCAACTGGCCGACCGTGCCGCAACTCTATATCGGCGGCGAGTTCGTCGGCGGCAGCGACATCATGACCGAGATGTATCAGTCGGGCGAGTTGCAGAAGCAACTGGAACCGGTTCTCGGCAAGGCGTGAATCAGCGTCCCAGATCCTTTCGCAACCTGTCAATCATGCGTTGTGCCTGGCCCAGATAGGCTTGGCCGAACAGGTTGAAGTGATTGAGGATGTGGTACAGGTTGTAGAGCGGTTTGCGCGTTTCATAGCCTGAGTCGAGCGGCCACGCCGCGCGATAGGCGGCGTGAAAGCCGGTCGGAAAGCCACCGAACAGTTCGGCCATGGCGATATCCGTTTCGCGGTCGCCGTAGTAGCAGGCCGGATCGAAGATCGCCGGCACGCCGTCGCGGCACTGTGCGGCATTGCCCGACCACAGGTCGCCGTGGAGCAGACTGGCAACAGGTTGGTAGTCGGTGAAGAGGCCGCCGCAGCGCTCGATGATGCCATAGCCCTTGGCCACCAGTGCCTTGTCCATGCCCTTGCTCAGCGCGAGTTGCAACTGCGGCCGCAGCCGGCGTTCGCCGAAGAAGTGCGGCCAGCTCCGGTGCGGTGCATTGCACTGCGGTGTGGCGCCGATGAAGTTGTCGTCGGGCCAGCCGAAAGACTCGCCGCTGACGCGATGCAGCAGTGCCAGCGCGGCGCCGAGGCGGGCGCCGGCGTCCGCTTCAAGTGTCGTCAGATCAAGATGCTCGAGGACAAGAAAGGCCTGCGTTGCGGTCCGGCCCAGCGCGACCACAGCCGGCGTCCGCACGCCCCCGGTTGCCGCCAGTGCCTGCAGTCCTTGCGCCTCCGCAGCGAACATCGGCGCCGCGGCAATGCCATTGGTCTTGACGAAATAGCTGCGGGCGCCGTCGGCAATGTGCCAGGCCCGATGAATCGATCCGCCGCTGACGGGTCTGACCGAAGACGTGGTGAAGGGGGTTGCTGTGCGCCCGGCAATCGCCGCCGCAATTGCATCCAGGCCGTCGCCGAACCCGCCTGTCAAAGCGATGCCAGCCGGGTATTGGCATCCGCCAGACGACCGGCAATGACGTCGAGAAAGCCCTGATAAAAGTGCATCCGGCAGACCTCCGACGCATGCTGCAGCGCTTGCGCCGAAATGGCCACAACGCGGGTTGCAGTCAGCGCGATCACGTCGGCACCACGGACGTGTCCGCCGCGCCGGATGATCGCCATTTCACCAAAACATTCACCTGCCGCCAGAACCCCGAGGCAATGGCCGTCCTTTGAAACCGCCAGTTCGCCGTCAAGCAGGAAAGCAAAAAAATCGCCGCGCTCGCCATCGCTCATGATCGCGGTGCTTGCCGCCACCTCCTTCCAGCGCGAGAAGCGCACCACTTCCCAAAGTTCGACATCGGAAAACCCGGCGAAGAAACGCAGGGAGCGCAGGGCCTCGAATTTCTCGCTGTCCGGGAATGCCATGCGCTGCGTCGAAATCTGTCTGTTGCGGAAGGACTGGGCGAGATCGTGGGAAAACTCCTCCCACGTCTGATAGCGCTCCTCGATTTCCTTTTCCATGGCGCGGGCGACCACCGCGTCGAGACCGGGCGGCATGTCGGCACGCAAGGTCGAAGGCGGCGGCGGATCGCCATTGCAGATCTGATAAATCATGCCGTAGTTGGAAGTGGAGTGGAACGGCAAGCGCCCGGTGAGCAACTGGTACATCACCACACCCAGAGAATAGATGTCGGTCTGGTGATTGAGCGTAATGTCGCGCACTTGTTGCGGCGACATGTAGGCCGGCGAGCCGACGCCCGAGACCTGGGTGCGTGACTGGTCGCCGCTGCTCAGGATGGCGGCGCCGAAGTCGGAGATCTTGATGTCGCCGCTGTCCCGCTCGATGCTGTCGGCGGCGTTTGCCAGAAGGATGTTGGCCGGCTTGATATCGCGATGGATAATGCCGGCGCGAAAGGCGTAGTCGAGGGCCCGGGTGCATTTGAAAATCATCTCTACCAGGCGGTCTACAGGCAACAGCGTGCTCGGGGTGCAAAAGGGTTCCAGCGTGCCGCCCGGCACGTACTCCATCACAATGTAGCTTTGGTCTTCAGCCAGGACCGCATCGAAAATCTGCACGATGTGCGGATGCATGAGTTTTCCCGCCAGCGAAGCCTCGGTCATCAGCAGATGACGATAAAGCCGGCCGCGTTGCTTGTCGCGCAGCACCTCGGGGAAGATGACCTTGACCGCAACTTCCCGTTCGGCAAAAGGATCGAAGCCAAGGTAGACGCTGGCGGTGGCGCCCTCGCCGAGCTTCTTTCGAATATGGTACTTGCCGATCCGCTCCGGAATTGGCATCGACATGCGGTCAGAGTCGTGCGCGGGAACGTGCAATTGCGGCGCTTACCTGAGACGGCGCGGTGCCGCCGAGGTGGTCGCGGGCGGCCAGCGAACCGGCCACGGTCAATGCCGCGAAAGCGTCAGCGTCCACCAGCGGCGAGAAGGAGCGCAACTCCTCGAGCGTCAGATCCGGCAAGTCACAAGACCGTGCCTCGCAGGCGCGCACGGCGCGGGCGACCGCTTCATGCGCGTCGCGGAAAGGCAGCCCCTTCTTCACCAGGTAATCGGCGAGATCGGTGGCGGTGGCGTAACCCTGACGCAATGCGGCGGTCATGGCTTCCGGCTTGACCCGGATCCCCGGCACCAGATCGGCGAAAATGCGCAGTGTGTCGATCAGCGTGTCGGCTGTGTCGAACAGGGGTTCCTTGTCTTCCTGGTTGTCCTTGTTGTAGGCCAGCGGCTGGCCCTTCATGAGGGTGAGCAGGCCCATCAGGTGACCGAACACGCGTCCGGTCTTGCCCCGCGCCAGTTCCGGCACATCCGGATTTTTCTTCTGCGGCATGATCGACGAGCCGGTGCAAAAGCGGTCGGCGAGATCGATGAAGCCCATGCGCGGACTCATCCACAGAATCAGTTCTTCGGCGAAGCGCGAGACATGGGTCATCACCAATGACGCAGCGGCGCAGAATTCGATGGCGAAATCGCGATCGGAAACGGCGTCCAGCGAGTTCTCGCAGATGTCATCGAAGCCGAGTTCGCGCGCCACCGCCTCGCGGTCGATCGGGAAGGTGGTGCCGGCCAGGGCAGCCGCGCCCAGCGGCAGCCGGTTGACGCGGCGGCGGCAGTCGGCAAAGCGCTCGCGGTCGCGGCGCAGCATCTCGAAATAGGCCAACAGGTGGTGGCCGAAGGTCACCGGTTGTGCCACCTGCAAATGCGTGAAGCCGGGCAGCGGCGTATTGACGTGGGCGTCAGCAGCGTCAAGCAGGGCCTTCTGGAAGTTGCGCAGCAGGCCGTCGATGTCGTCTATGGCATCGCGCAGCCAGAGCCGGATGTCGGTGGCCACCTGGTCGTTGCGCGAGCGGCCCGTGTGCAGGCGCTTGCCGGCATCGCCAACCAGAGCCGTGAGACGCTTCTCGATGTTGAGATGCACATCCTCGTCGTCAAGATTCCAGTTGAAGCTGCCGGCTTCGATCTCGCTGGTGATGCTGGCCATACCCTGCTCGATGGCCGCCAGATCTGCGGCGGCGATTATTCCCTGGCGCGCCAGCATTCGCGCATGCGCCAGCGAAGCGCGGATGTCCTGACGCCACATGCGCCGGTCAAAAAACACCGAAGCGGTGTAACGCTTGACGAGATCGGAAACAGGCTCGGAAAAGCGGCCGGACCACGCTGTCTGGATTTCCGGAGAGGCCGGATGTTGCGGTTCTGTCATAATCGGGCTGCCATGTCAGCAGGCAATGTGTACAATAAAAAACACTGGAAAATCAAAGGTGACGGGCAATTGAATCAAGTGCGAAGTATAAAGGAAAACCCGCCGCTCGCCGGCCCGCCGGACTTGCGCAAACCTGATGTCTGGTTGCGGGTGTTGGTCATCGTGAATTTGGGTGCCTTGCTTGGCACGCTGGCGGCCAATCACCAGTGGCGATTGTTCTTCGCCGAATTCGTTGAACTTGCTGCTGTCATAGAGCCGGTGACGCTGGTCAGCCTGGCCTTTCTGAGTCTGGCCAGCACCTGGCTGGCGCGCCTGCCGCGCTGGCTGGGTGCCGTGCTGGTGGTCCTCCTGACACTGCTGGTAACGGCGGCCGTGCGCAGTTTTTTTGCGGCGATGCATCTGATAGAGCCGGACGCGGCGGGATTCAGTCGAATTTCACTATGGGTGGTGATTGCTGTCGCCTTGTTGCTGGCATGGTTCGGGATGAGCGCACGGGCGCGCTCACCCGCTCTGGCGGAGGCGCGTTTGCTGGCACTGACGGCGCGCATCCGGCCGCATTTCCTGTTCAATGCCCTGAACGCCGTGCTGGGCGTGATGCGTTCCGATCCGCATCGGGCAGAGACGGCACTGGAGGAACTGGCAGACCTGTTTCGCGTGCTGATGCGCGAGAATGCGGATCTGGTTCCGCTGTCGGAGGAAATTCTGGTGGCGCGGCAGTACATCAATCTCGAACGTCTGCGACTGGGCGAGCGCGTACGCGTGGTGTGGGACATGGCGGCCTGCCCGCCGGATCCGCTGGTGCCGCCCCTGATGCTGCAACCCCTGCTGGAAAACGCCGTCTATCACGGCATCGAACCGGCGACCGAGCCCGGTGAAATCACCATCCGTTTCGAGCGCAAGGATTCCCGGCTGCGGGTGGAACTTTCCAACCCGATGGCCGCCGCCGACAGGCATAGCCACGGCAATCAGATGGCTCTGACAAATATCCGCGAGCGCCTGATGCTGTTTTTCGATCTCGAGGCAACCTTGACCACGCAGATTTGCGCCGGCCGCTTTCATGTTTCCATCGAGTTTCCCTATCGCCCGGTGACGGAAAGATGAGCGATGTGCTGCGCATCCTGCTGGTCGATGACGAGGCTCCGGCGCGCGCCCGCCTGCGCGACGTGCTCGGCGACATCGCCGCCGAAGTCCCCAGCATTGTTGCGGCCGAGGCGGCTGACGGTTTTGCGGCGCTGGAACGGGCGCAAGCCACCGTGCTTGACGTTGCGTTGATCGACATTCGAATGCCGGGCATGGACGGTGTCGAACTGGCCCGCCATCTGGCACGACTGCCGGGCGCTCCAGTCGTCATATTTGTCACCGCCTTTGATCAATATGCGGTGCAGGCTTTTGAATTGGCGGCACTCGACTATCTGGTCAAGCCGGTGCGCGCTGCGCGTCTGGCAGATGCCTTGCGCAAAGCCAGGCGGCGCGCCGATGAAGCGGTCCGTCTCGAAAAATCGGCGCTGACTATCCGGCAAAACCTGTCCTGCCTGGAGCGCGGCCGCATCCTGCTGGTGCCGGTGGCGGAAATCCTGTATCTCAAGGCGGAACAAAAATATGTCACCGCGCGCACCGCAGAGCGCGAGTATCTTCTCGAGGAATCGCTGGTGCAGCTTGAGGCCGAATTCAGCGAGTGCTTCCTGCGCATTCACCGCAACTGCCTCGTTGCCCGCGGCGCCGTGACGGGAGTGGAGCGCGCCGCCGACGCAGGCGATGCAGAGGCGCACTGGCAGGTGATTCTGGACGGAACTGCGGAACGATTGCCGGTCAGTCGCCGGCAATGGCCGCAGCTCAAGGCACTGCTCAGAACCAGAGGGCAGATTGCGGAGGAGGGCCGGCCGCAATAAATGCCTGGCGCGGGCGGCGGCAACATACCGTCCTCTGATAGCATCGCGGCTTTGCTTATACAAGGCTATGGTTGCCGTGGATTTCGCCAGTCTGTATGCCCCCATTGACGCCGACATGCGCGCGGTTGACGCCGTCGTCCGGCAGCGACTGCATTCCGAAGTGGTGCTGGTTCGCCAGGTCGCCGAATACATCATCTCGGCCGGAGGCAAGCGCATGCGCCCGGCGCTGGTGCTGCTTTCCGCCGGTGCCTGTGGTTATTCGGGAACCCGCCATCACGAGTTGGCTGCCGTGGTCGAGTTCATTCATACCGCCACGTTGCTGCACGACGATGTCGTCGATGAGTCGTCCTTGCGTCGCGGACGCGATACCGCCAACGCGGTGTTCGGCAACCCGGCCAGCGTACTGGTCGGCGATTTCCTGTATTCGCGGGCTTTCCAGATCATGGTCGGGGTCGGCAGCATGCGCGTGATGCAGGTGCTGGCGGATGCGACCAACATAATCGCCGAGGGAGAAGTCCTGCAGTTGATGAACTGTCGCAACGCCGACGTCGAGGTGGCGGACTATCTGCGGGTGATCCGCTACAAGACTGCCAAACTGTTTGAAGCCGCGGGGCGGCTCGGTGCCATCCTCGGCGCGGCGAGCCCGGAGATCGAGGAAGCGATGGCGGCCTACGGCACGCACATCGGCACGGCATTCCAGTTGATTGACGATGTGCTCGATTACTCGGGGCAGGAGGCCGAAACCGGCAAGCATCTCGGCGACGACCTGGCCGAAGGCAAGCCGACCCTGCCGCTGATCCACGTCATTCAGCACGGCAGCCCGCAGCAGGCGGCTTTGGTGCGCGCCGCGATCGAAAACGCCGACAGTGGCAGCTTCGCCGAAGTTCTTGCGGCGGTGCGGTCCAGCGGGGCTCTTGATGCCGCGCGCCGGCATGGCGTCGACGAAGCGGAGATGGCCAAGGCGGCTCTGGCGCCACTGGCGAATTCAAAGTTCAGGGAAACGCTGCTACAATTGGCCGACTTTGCGGTGCAAAGAAGTTTTTGACTGCCGCGATGTATGCAAGGAGTATCTCTCGGGCTGAATTTCCGGGCCCGTTCCCGCAACGATTCTCCTTGCCACCAACTTGCCGTCGGGGCGTAGCTCAGCCTGGTAGAGTACTGCGTTCGGGACGCAGGAGTCGGAGGTTCGAATCCTCTCGCCCCGACCAACCTGCTGCGGGAGGTTGACAGTCGTGGCGAAATTTTTCCTCTTCATTGTCGTGCTCGCCGCAGTCTATGCTCTGGTGCGGGCATCAAAGCGACGCAGCCGGCCGCCTGCCGCAGAGCACGCGCCGGCAGCGATGGCGCGATGCGCGCATTGCGGGGTGAATTTCCCCCGCGACGAGTCCTTGAGCGAAGGCGGGCGGGACTACTGCAGCGAAGATCACCGCAGGCTGGGAGTCCGTTCTTGAGCGTGCAGACGATGGCGCCGCAGGAAGCCGACGCAATCGAATCCTTCTGGCGCTCGCTGCGCTTCTTCTCGATTTACCGCTTGTCGATCGCTCTGATGTTTCTGGTAGCGGCGCTGGTTTTCGGCGATACGGTGAGCCTCGGCACGCAGGACCCCGGACTGTTTGACCGTGTCGCCGCAGTCTATGTCCTGTTGGCGGTGGCGTTTCTTGTTGCGTTGCTGCGCAGGCCGCGCCGCTTCAGCCTGCAGCTTTCCGTGCAGGTGGCTGCCGACATTGCAGCCCTGACCCTGATGATGTTCGCCAGCGGCGGACAGAAGAGTGGAATTGCCATCCTGCTGCTGGTGGTAGTTGCCGGTGCCGCTCTGGTCGGGCAGGGGCGGATGACATTGTTTTACGCAGCGCTGGCCTCGGTGGCGATGCTGCTGGAAGAAAGCTGGCGTGCCCTGACCCGGGAAGCCGACCCCGCCGACTTCGTCCGTACCGGGATCATCAGCATCGCCTTTTTCGGCACGGCGATAGTGGCCCGGCTGCTGGCGCAGCGGGTGGTCTCCAACGAAACGCTGGCCAGGCAGCGGGGGCGGGAACTCAATGACCAGTTGCGGATCAGCGAGCGGATCATCCGCGATATGGATGACGGCGTACTGGTGGTCGATGGCGACGGGCGGGTACGGCTGCTCAACCCGCGCGCCGAAGTATTGCTCGATGTGCGGGCCGCCGACGGCGCCGAACTGGCGGCGCTTTCCGCCGGACTGGCTGATCGCCGCGCGGCGTGGAGCACGCAGTCCATCGAAATGGTGGAGATGCTGCCGCAGAAAAGCGGCCGCCTGTTGCGCGTTCGCTATCTGCCCGCCGCCGAATCCGGGGGGCATGCGCTGATCTACCTGGAGGACATGGAACGGGTGCAGTCCCAGGCACAGCAGATAAAGCTCGCCGCGCTGGGACGGCTCACCGCCAACATGGCGCATGAAATCCGCAATCCATTGGCCGCCATCAGCCACGCCGCGGAACTGCTGGCCGAGGAAGATACCGATCCGCTGCGGCAGCGGCTCGCCCGCATCATTCATGACAACACCCTCCGCCTAAATCGGCTAGTCACCGATGTGCTGGAACTCGGCCGCCGCGACCGTGCGCAACCGGAAACACTGCGCTGGCAAGCCTTTCTCTCCGGCTTCCTGGAAGAGCTGGTGTTGCACGACGAATCGGCGCGCAGGCGGGTATATGTCGGCGAGGGCGATGTCGAACTGCGTTTCGACCGCGGCCACCTCTATCGCGTGTTGTGGAACCTGCTGGGGAATGCCTTGCGCCATGCCAGCGCGGCAGACGGCGCCGTGCGTCTGGAGGCGAGGGCGGGGGCTACCGCGAACCGCGTCGAACTGCATGTCATCGACGATGGCCCGGGTGTCGATGAAGCGCAGCGCAATCAGGTGTTCGAGCCATTTTTTACGACACACGGCGCGGGTACCGGGCTCGGACTCTACATTGCGCGGGAACTGTGCGAGGCTAGTGGCGCCCGCCTCGAACTGCTGGACGACGCACCGGGCGCCCATTTCCGTGTAGCCGCAGAGGGTCTGGTATGCCGCTGAAGAATGAAAGCCGTGCCCGCAACCGCGGCGAAGCCAAGCGCGTCCTGGTGGTCGACGATGAAGCGGACATCCGCGAGTTGCTGGATCTCACCCTGGCGCGCATGGGTTTGCTGGCGGATTGCGTCGGCTCCATCGCCGAGGCGCGGCGCATGCTCGCCGGTCAGCGCTACCAGCTGTGTCTCACCGACATGCGCCTGCCCGACGGCGAGGGCCTGGAACTGGTGCGCCATATCGCCGATACCGTGGTCGATCTGCCGGTGGCGGTAATAACCGCCTATGGCAGTGCCGAAAATGCAGTGTCGGCGCTCAAGGCCGGAGCTTTTGATTACATCGCCAAACCTGTGTCGCTTGACCAGTTGCGGGGTATGGTCAAGTCCGCGCTGGAGTTGCCCGGTTCCGATCCGGCGGGCGACGCAGCCGGCGGCTCGGGCTTGCTCGGCGACTCGCCGGCAATAGGGCAGGTGCGCGCACTGATCGATCGCGTGGCGCGCAGCCAGGCCCCGGTGCATATTACCGGCGAGTCGGGCAGCGGCAAGGAACTCGCGGCGCGGTTGATCCACTCTCTGGGCGCCCGCCGCGACCGCGCCTTTGTGCCGGTCAACTGCGGCGCAATTCCGGAAAGTCTGATGGAGAGCGAGTTCTTCGGCTACCGCAAGGGAGCATTTACCGGCGCCAATGACGATCGCGAAGGTTTTTTCCAGATGGCCGACGGCGGCACCCTGTTTCTGGACGAGGTTGCGGACCTGCCCCTGCCGATGCAGGTCAAACTGTTGCGGGCGATCCAGGAAAAGCGTGTGCGCAAGCTCGGCGCCGCCAGCGAGGAAATTGCAGACGTACGCATCATCTGCGCCACGCATCAGGACCTCAAGACGCTGGTCGAGCAGGGACGGTTCCGTCAGGATTTGTTCTACCGGCTGAATGTCATCGAGCTGAGGATGCCGGCCTTGCGCGAGTGCCGTGATGACATCCCGATGCTGGCGCAGCACATCCTGGAACGCTTGGCGCGGGCCGCTGATGTGACCCCGCCACCGCTGGCTGCTGCCGCTCTTGAGGCGCTGCAGGACTACCCTTTTCCGGGCAACGTGCGCGAACTCGAGAACGTGCTGGAGCGTGCCCTGGCGCTGATGGCAGGCGACCGCATCGACGTGGTTGATCTCAATCTGGCGCCTTCGCCGCTGCCTGGAGTTGTCGCCGCAACGGCCGGCGGGTCCCTGCAGGACCATCTCGACCAGGTCGAGCGGCAGGCGGTTCTGGATGCCCTCAAACAGTCGAACAACAATCGAACCGCTGCCGCCCGGCTGCTCGGCGTCACTTTCCGTTCCCTGCGCTATCGAATGGCGCGACTGGGAATGAACGAGTGAAGCAGGGGCAGGCCGGGGAGGACGACGCGGGTTGGTTGTCCGCCGCGCGTCGTGTGCCGTCACCAAATTGCGATGAGCGGCCCGAGGACGAACAGGTGCGCCTGATCGTCATCCATGCCATCAGCCTGCCCCCCGACGAATTCGGCGGACCGGGAATCATCCAGCTGTTTACCAATTGCCTTGATCCCGCGGCGCACCCGTACTTCAGCCAGATACGGGGCCTGCAGGTCTCGGCGCATTTTCTTCTGCGGCGTGACGGCGAACTGATCCAGTTCGTGCCGTGTTCCAAGCGGGCCTGGCATGCCGGCGCATCGAATTGGCTGGGCCGCGAGAACTGCAACAACTTCTCCATCGGCATTGAACTCGAAGGCTGTGACCGGCGTCCATTCGAAGAGGCCCAGTATCAGGGCCTCAACAGCCTGCTCACGGAACTTCGCCGGCGTTATCCGATTGCCGCGGTGGTGGGTCACAGCGATGTCGCACCGGGACGCAAGACTGATCCCGGTCCCTGCTTTGATTGGCTTCGGGTGCAAGACGCAGGCCGATGACTGTGGCAAAGCGGCAACGCTTTTTTTTTGCTTGACAGCAGAAAACTCTTGCGGTTAAAAAAAGCAACCACTACAATTAGTGCGAGATCGACAATGACCCACTAGATATAGTAGGTCGTCGTTGCAAAAGGGATGATGTACTGTCGCAGCGTCCCGACCACCTCCGGCTTCATAACGATAAAGACGGGAGATCTGAATGCAGGATGCCTTGGGCGCCGATTCCTCCGACCTCAACTGGTCCGCCCGACCGTCTGCAAATGATCCGTGCCAGAGTCGCCCGCATCGTTCCTCACCGCGCATTTCTTCCGCTTCATCGATTAGCCGCATCAGGCCGGTGCGCGGCGCGGCATGCTGCCCGCGCTCAAGCGTCCGAGCGAGTGTTGATCAGGCAATGCGCCGGTTTGTGATTGCCGGAATATGATATATGGTTTGTTGTGCGTTTGTCGTCTGCGGTTTCAAAACCAAGTGATAGGCGGATAAACGTGAGGAATTCGTCGCTTTCGATTGCATCGGAGCGTTGGATAATCCGTGCTAGCCCAGACGGGTTGCAGTAAAAAAGTAGTGGTGGTTCTTTCCTGTTAATTTGTTAAGGAGGTTCAACATGGCTGATGAGAAGAAAGCCAAGAAGCCGGCCGCAAAGAAGGCTGCGGCTAAGCCCGCCGCTAAGAAGTCTGCGGCCCCGAAGAAGCCAGCTGCCAAAAAGCCGGCTGTAAAGAAGGCGGCTGCCAAGCCCGCTGCGAAGAAAGCTGCGCCGAAGAAGGCTGCTGCCAAACCCGCCGCGAAGAAGGCTGTTGCCAAGAAGCCGGCTGCCAAGCCCGCTGCGAAGAAAGCTGCGCCGAAGAAGGCTGCTGCCAAACCCGCCGCGAAGAAGGCTGTTGCCAAGAAGCCGGCTGCGAAAAAGGCTGCACCGAAGAAGGCTGCTGCGAAGAAGCCTGCTGCGAAGAAGCCTGCTGCGAAAAAGGCTGCACCGAAGAAGGCTGCTGCGAAGAAGCCTGCTGCGAAAAAGGCTGCACCGAAGAAGGCTGCTGCCAAGAAGCCTGCTGCGAAGAAGCCTGCTGCCAAAAAGCCTGCTGCGAAGCCTGCTGCCAAGCCTGCTGCGAAGAAGGCTGCACCGAAGAAGGCTGCTGCAAAGCCTGCCGCGAAGCCCGCTGCTGCTGCGGCGCCTTCAACGGCGGCTGCTCCCGGCATCAAGTCGTCGCTGAATCCTGCTGCGGCCTGGCCGTTTCCCACCGGTTCCCGTCCCTGACGGTAGCATCGGCCTGCGTTTAGTCCTGCGGGACTGATCGCGGCGCCCAGTGGATAGCAAGCGCGTGCTGTTAATTCGGCACGCGCTTTCTTTTTATGTCTCCGCGGGACGCGGAGACGGTATCCCCGGAGCGGATTGTCTGAGACCGGCACAGCCTGCCCCCGAAGGGGTGTCCCGGGAATGCAAAGCCATGGCGGGCAAACCCCCGGCTCTGCGGGCTGACGCCGCGTTGCGGCCTATCTGGAATTGAGGAATGCCGCCATGCGGCCGAGGCCTTCCTCAATCCGGTCTCTGCCGACGGTGTAGGCGAATCGCATGTGGTCTTGCGGCGCATTGCTGCCGAAGTCCAGTCCGGGCGTTGCCGCCACGCCAGCTCCGTTGAGGATTTGCCCGGCCAGGCTGAAACTGTCTGCGGCCAGTCCGCTGCTGTCGGCATACACGTAGAAGGCGCCCTGCGGTTCGGCGGCGATCTTGAAACCGAGCTCGCGCAGGCCTGGCAACAGAGCATCCCGTCGCAGGGAAAATTCATGGCGCCGGCCTTCGAGGATCGTCAGGCTGTCGGCCTGAAAAGCCGCCAGGGCGGCGTGCTGGGCCACGGTCGACGGCGCTATGTAAAGGTTCTGCGCCAGCTTCTCGATCTCCCGCACATGACGTTGTGGTGCTACCAGCCAGCCCAGGCGCCAACCGGTCATGCCGAAGTACTTGGAGAAGCTGTTGATGACAAATACTTCGTCGCTGATCGCCAGCGCGGTTCCGGCATCGATGCCGTAGGTCAGCCCGTGATAGATCTCGTCGACCAGCAGCGCGCCGCCGCGGGCCGCGACAAGCGTGGCCAGTGCCGTCATGCTGTCGGGGTCGAGCACAGTTCCGGTGGGGTTGGCCGGAGAGGCCACCAGCAGCCCTCGCGTCCTTTCCGCCCAGGCAAGCTCAACCTGTCGCGCCGTGGGTTGGTAGTTGGCTCCAGCTCCCACTGCGAGCGAAACCGGCTTGCCTTCGAGCAGGCGCACGATATGCCTGTTGCAGGGATAGCCGGGATCGGGCAGCAGCCATTCGTCGCCGGGATTGACCAGCACGCCGAGCGCCAGCAGCAAGGCACCCGACGCACCGGCCGTGACCACGATTCTTGCCGGTGAGATGTCGAGTCCGTAGCGGGTGTGATAGAAGCCGCTGATTGCTTCGCGCAACTGGTGCAGGCCAAGAGCCGCCGTGTAATGCACGTGGCCGCCGCCGAGGAAGCGCCGGGCTGCTTCAAGAATCGGGTCGGCCGTCGCGAAGTCGGGTTCGCCGACCTCGAGATGGACGATCGACCTGCCTTCGGCTTCGAGCGCTTGCGCTCGCGCCATCAACTCCATGACGTGAAATGGCGCGATCTGGGCCATCCGTGCGGCGATGTTCATTCATGTCTCCAACAAAGGCTGCCGTGCCCGACGCCGGCCTGGCAATCCGCAGCGACGCCGATTGACGGGCGCCGGTTCAAGCACTCGCGCTTGAGAGTCAGCCAGTGCGGCATATGCGTCCTGCGTTTGAGGAACCACCGTCTGCTCAGACCCCGCCCATGATTGTCCTACAATCAGCGTCAGATCGCCGGCGGCAATTGCACTGCAGAAATTCCCCCATGCCCATGCCCGTGTCGTCGATGTCGCACCGATGTTGTCGTTCCGAGGCGAGTCCTGCGGGCGACGCAGCGATACAATTGCAGTTCGAACAAAATGGAGAAGACTCTAATGGACGAAGTCATTCGCGCTGCGGCGCTGGAGTATCACCGCAATCCCAAACCCGGCAAGATCGCCGTCACTCCGACCAAGGCGCTGACCAGTCAGACCGATCTCTCGCTGGCCTATTCGCCCGGCGTGGCGGCTGCCTGTGACGAGATCGTGCGCGATCCGGCGACGGCGGCCTTGTACACATCGCGCGCCAATCTGGTGGCAGTGGTCAGCAACGGCACGGCGGTATTGGGACTGGGCAACATCGGGCCGCTGGCCGGCAAGCCGGTAATGGAAGGCAAGGGGGTGTTGTTCAAGAAGTTCGCCGGCGTCGACGTATTCGACATCGAGATCGATGAGAACGACCCGGACAAACTGGTCGACATCATCGCTTCGCTGGAGCCCACCTTTGGCGGCATCAATCTGGAAGACATCAAGGCGCCAGAGTGCTTCTACATCGAGTCCAAGCTGCGCGAGCGGATGAAGATCCCGGTCTTCCACGACGACCAGCATGGCACGGCCATCATTGCCAGTGCCGCCGTGCTGAACGGCATGCGCGTCGTGAACAAGGACATTGCCAAGGTCAAGCTGGTCTGTTCCGGGGCAGGGGCGGCGGCGATCGCCTGCCTCGATCTGCTGGTCAGTCTCGGTCTCGATCCGAAGAATGTTTTTGCGGTTGACAGCAAGGGCGTGATTCACACCGGCCGCGAGGGGCTTGATCCTTCGAAGGCGCGCTATGCGCAGAAGACCGACGCGCGTACGCTGGGCGATGCAATGCATGGCGCCGACATCTTCATGGGCTTGTCCACGGGTGGGGTACTCAAGCCCGATATGGTCAAGACCATGGCGCGTGATCCCCTGATCCTGGCCATGGCCAATCCCGATCCGGAAATCCGTCCGGAAGACGCCAAGGCCGTGCGCCCGGACGCCATCATCGGTACCGGCCGTTCGGACTACCCGAACCAGGTCAACAACGTCCTGTGTTTTCCTTACATGTTCAGAGGTGCGCTTGACGTCGGCGCAACCACCATCAACGAGGCCATGAAACTGGCGGCTGTGAGGGCGATTGCGGAGCTGGCCCACGCCGAGCAGTCGGAGGTAGTGACGGCGGCCTACGGCACGGAGGATCTGTCCTTCGGCCCCGAATACCTGATTCCAAAACCGTTCGATCCCCGCCTTATCCTCATGGTTGCCCCGGCAGTCGCTCAGGCGGCGATGGATTCGGGCGTTGCCACGCGGCCCATTGCCGACATGGAGGCCTATGTGCACCAGTTGAATGACTTCGTTTATTCAACTGGTTTGCTGATGCGTCCGGTGTTCATGGCCGCCAAGAAGAATCCGGCGCGCGTGGTGTTCTGCGAAGGCGAGGACGAACGCGTCCTGCGCGCCGTGCAAGCGGTCTGCGACGAAGGCCTGGCCAAGCCCATACTGATCGGTCGTCCCGAAGTGGTGGAAAATAGCATTACCCGCTATGGATTGAGGATCCGCGCCGGTGAGCATTTCGAACTGATCAGCCCGGATGCCGATCCGCGTTACAAGGAACTCTGGAAGGACTATCACGGCCTGATGTCGCGCAAGGGCGTCAGTGTCGAGTACGCCAAGCTCGAGGTGAGAAGGCGCACGACCCTGATCGGCGCCATGCTGGTACGGAACAATTATGCCGATGCGCTTGTCTGCGGCACCTACGGCAAGCATTCCCTGCATCTGCGTTACATCGACCGGGTGATTGGCAGGAAGCCCGGGATTGAGCACTTCTACGCCATGAACATGCTGATCCTGCCCAGCCGTACCCTGTTCATCGGCGATACCTATGTCAATTACGACCCGACCGCCGAGCAGTTGGCGGAGATGACGCTGCTCGCCGCCGATGAGGTTTCGCGCTTCGGCCTGACGCCCAAGGCGGCACTGCTGTCGCATTCAAGTTTCGGTACCGAGGACACGCCGACCGCGATCAAGATGCGCCGTGCGCTGCAAATTCTGCGCAGAATCGCGCCGCAACTCGAAGTCGATGGCGAGATGCACGGCGATGCCGCACTCTCCGAAGATGTGCGGCGGCAGGTGTTTCCCGACTCGAGCCTGAAGGGCCAGGCCAACCTGCTGATCATGCCGACGCTGGACGCCGCCAATATCGCCTTCAACCTGATCAAGACCACGGCCGGCGACGGACTGACGGTAGGTCCGCTGCTGCTCGGTGCGGCGCGTCCGGCGCATATCCTGACCCCGACCGCAACCGTCAGGCGCATTGTCAACGTAACCGCTTTGCTGTCGGTGGAGGTGCAGCAGCAGGCCAAGGGCGGCAGTTGAATTGCCCATGACGGGGTCCCGCACCGCACTGATTCTCACGGGCGGCGGGGCCCGCGCCGGCTATCAGGTCGGCGTGCTGAAGGCGATCCGCGAACTCCTGCCGGAACCGCGCCGCAACCCGTTTCCGATTCTGTGCGGGACATCGGCCGGCGCCCTCAACGCCGCGTCGATGGCGGTGTCGGCCGAGGATTTCGGTGCCGGCGTGGACAATCTGGTCAAAATCTGGGAAAACTTCCGTGCCCACCAGGTTTATCGCGCCGACCCGGTCAGCATGGGCGTCTCCAGCGCGCGCTGGATATCGACCCTGGCGGTCGGCTGGCTGACCAGGCATTCGCCGCGCTCGCTGCTGGACAACGCGCCGCTGCGCGGCTTGCTGCGCGACAGTCTCGACTTCAGTCGCATCGCCAAAGCCATTGACAGTCAGGCTCTGCATTCCGTCAGCATCACCTGTTCGGGTTACTCGACGGGGCAGAGTGTCAGTTTTTTTCAGGGACGTCCCGACATCGAGCCCTGGCGGCGCAGCCAACGGGTCGGGGCGGCAACCGAGCTATCCCTCGATCATCTGATGGCTTCCAGTGCCATCCCCTTCATTTTTCCGGCAGTACGCATCAACCGGGAATGGTTTGGCGATGGTTCGATGCGGCAGGTGGCGCCGGTCTCGCCGGCGATCCACCTCGGCGCCGACAAGATACTGGTGATCGGCGCCGGGCGCATGGCCGACGAGAACGAGAGGCCGCGTGCCGCGGTCTATCCCTCGCTGGCGCAAATCGCCGGCCATGCGCTGTCCAGCATCTTTCTCGACAGCATGTCGGTCGATCTGGAACGGATGAGCCGCATCAACAACACGCTGTCGCTGATTCCGCAGGATGTCCGGCGCGAGAAAGGTGTGAGCCTGCGCCCGATTGAAGTGCTGACCATTGCGCCGTCGCAGCGCCTGGATCACCTTGCCGCAAGTCATGCCATGGCCCTGCCGTGGCCGGTGCGGGTGATGCTGCGCGGCATCGGCGCCATGAATCGCAACGGCGGCGCACTGACCAGTTATCTGTTGTTCGAGCGGCCCTATACCCGGGCCCTGATAGACCTTGGCTACGCAGATACTCTGGCGCGCCGGGACGAGGTGCGCCGGTTTCTCGAATTGACCTAATGTCATTGTTTAGATGCAAGTGCCAACTCCTTTATTTTGAAAGATAAATGCCGATACCGTTAATTGCGGAGGGGACATCCTCTGCTAGAATGAAATAATCGCAGGAGGGGCATCTCCATGAACAGAACGCTACTGATGTTGTTGGTTACCGCAGTGATCGGCGCGGCTGTGGCGCCGGTTGAGGTCGAGGCCGCCACCAACAAGAAAGCGGTTGCTGCAAAAAAGCAGACTCGCATAACGAGGCAGATCAAGAGCCGGCACGGGGTTCACGCCAAATCCGCACAGCGCGGCGTGTCACTGGATGACGCCCGGCATCTTGCGTTGCAGTCATCGGCTGTTCTGGTGCAGGATCAGGCCACCGGTGCCATCCTGTTTGAAAAGAACCCCGGCGCCGTCTTGCCGATAGCATCGATCACCAAGCTGATGACGGCGATGGTAGTGCTCGACGCCAGGCCCGACCTGACCGAGACCCTGACCGTCGGCGAGGAAGATGTGGATATGCTCAAGGGTACCCGTTCGCGCCTCAAGGTCGGCACCCGTCTGGCGCGCGAGGAAATGCTGCGCCTGGCCCTGATGTCTTCCGAAAATCGTGCGGCCGCAGCCTTGTCACGCCACTATGCAGGAGGCCGCGAGGCGTTCGTCGCCGCCATGAACCAGAAGGCGCAGACGCTGGGTCTGATCGACACGCGTTTTCAGGATCCGACAGGCTTGACGGCGGCCAATGTATCGAGTCCGCGGGATCTGGCGAAGATGGTCGATGCCGCGCATCAGTACCCTCTGATCCGTGAGTTTTCCACGACATCCGATGGCGAGTTCAGTATCGCCGGCCGGACCCAGCAGTTCCACAACACCAATACGCTGGTGAGGAATCCGGCGTGGGAGATCGGCCTGTCCAAGACCGGCTACATCAGCGAGGCCGGCAAGTGCCTGGTGATGCAGGCCTGGCTCAACAACAAGCCGACCATCATCGTGCTGCTCGATTCGGCGGGCAAGATGACCCGCATCGGCGATGCCAATCGCATCAAGCGCTGGATCGAGAGCGCGTCGCTGGCGCCGCGTCACAATGCCGGGTGATTTGTTCCGCAGCCGGATCCATGGCCGCCTGCGGGCGGCCATTGTTTTTGTGTCGCCGGCCGCGGCCGGAAGCGCTATCCTTTTTGCCTTGGCCGGCTGCGCGGAAAGCCCGCCGGACTGCTAGAATCGCCAGCAAAATCATGCTGCTGCAGGATCGCCGCAAGCGGCCAGCGGGCAGTGCAAGCCAATCTTCCTTTTTCCCTCGATCGGTCGTCCAGTGAGCCCAGTACCTTCCCCTCAATTTCCCCCGCAACGCATCGTCATCGCCACGCGCGAATCCAGGCTGGCCCTGTGGCAGGCCGAGCACGTGCGCAGCCTGTTGCAGCAACTGTATCCGGCGTGTCGCGTCGAGTTGCTCGGCATGACCACGCGCGGCGACCAGATTCTCGACCGGCCGCTGTCCAAGGTCGGCGGCAAGGGGCTGTTCGTCAAGGAACTGGAGGCGGCTCTGCTCGAGGGCGCCGCGGATTTTGCCGTGCATTCCATGAAAGACGTGCCGATGCAGATGGAACCGGAGTTTTCCCTGGTCGCCATCGGTCCGCGTGAAGTGCCGCTCGATGCGCTGGTCTCGAGCAAGTACGCCAGCCTCGCCGACATGCCGCCGGGCGCGGTGGTCGGCACCTCCAGTCTGCGTCGCGAAGCCCAGTTGCATGCACGCTATCCCTATCTTGCCGTGACTCCCCTGCGTGGCAATCTCGATACCCGTTTGCGCAAGCTCGACGAGGGCCAGTTTGATGCCATCATCCTTGCGGCTGCAGGCCTGACGCGCCTGGGTCTGGCTGACCGTATCCGCGCCGTGCTGCCGGCCGAGGACTCCCTGCCCGCAGCCGGGCAGGGCGCGCTGGGAATCGAAGCGCTAACCTCGAGGCCGGAAGTGGCGGCCTGGGTGGCGCCCTTGAATGACCCGCTTACCGCCGCCTGCGTGCGTGCCGAGCGCGCGGTGTCGCGGGCGTTGGCGGGCAGTTGCGAAGTCCCGTTGGGAGCCTTTGCCGAAATGCGTGACGGCAGTGTCTATCTGCGCGGCTTCGTTGCATCGCCCGACGGCACGCGCATGGCGCATGCCGAACTCGTCGGCGCGGCTGCCGATCCGGAAGCGCTTGGTCTGCAGTTGGCTGCCGAACTGCGCCGCCAGGGCGCCGCCGAAATCCTGGCAGCGCTCGGAAGCTGACGGTGTCTTTGGCCGGCCGCCATGTCGTGGTGACGCGCCCGGCGGGTCAGGCCGCGCATCTGGCCACGGCGCTGGCCGGGCAGGGGGCCATGCCGGTGTTCTACCCGGTGCTGGAGATTTCCGACCTTGCGGATATTTCGCCGCTGCTCGATGTCGCGATCCGTCTCGACACTTACGACCTTGCCGTTTTCGTCAGCCCGAATGCGATAGAAAGGGCGCTGGCCGTGATTCTGCCGCGCCGCTCCTGGCCCGCCGCGCTGCGCGTGGCCGCTTTGGGCAAGAGCAGCGAAAGGGCGTTGGCCGGCCACGGCATCCATGAGGTCATCTCGCCGCCGCTGCGCTTTGATTCGGAAGCACTGCTCGAACTCCCCGAACTGATCGACGTAGCCGGCCGTCGCGTGATCATTTTCCGCGGTGACGGCGGGCGCGAACTGCTGGGTGAAACGCTCAAGGCACGCGGCGCCGCCGTCGACTATGTCACCTGCTACCGTCGCGCCAAGCCGCAACTCGACCCGGCTCCCCTGCTCAAGTTATGGGAGGAGGGGAGGCTCGACGCCGTGACCCTGACCAGCAGCGAAGGCCTGCGCAATTTCCACGACATGGTCGGCCGCCTCGGCCAGGCGTGGCTGAAAAAAACGCCGGCCTTTGTTCCTCACGCCCGCATCGCAGCCCAGGCGCAGGCGCTGGGCTTGACCCGGGTGATACCTACCGGCCCCGGCGATGACGGTTTGCTGGCCGGACTCATGCAATACTTTGGCTCCCATGGAAACTCCTCCTCAAACTGATTCGACTCCGGCCGCCAACGGGTGGCGGAATCTCTGGCGCCGGCCGGCGCTGCGCATCGTAGCGGTCGCCATGGTGCTGGTTGCGGCGCAATGGGTCGACATGCGCATGCAGGTCACCGGTCTGCAGCAGGAGCTCGCGCGGCGCCTTGCCGACGGCGACTCGCTGGCCAGGGAAGGTCGCACCCTGGCCCGGCAAAGCCAGGAAGCGCTGGCGGCCCTGCAGGCCAAGGTCGGCGTGCTGGAAGCCAGGCTGGCCGAAACACAGAGCCAGGCGGTGGCGCTGGAGGCCATGTATCAGGAACTCTCCAGTAGCCGCGATGAGCGCGTGCTGGCCGAAGTCGAGCAAGCCGTGGTGATCGCCATGCAGCAGCTTCAGTTCGCCGGCAATGTGGAGGCTGCGTTAAGTGCGCTGCAAGCCGCTGACGCCCGCCTCGCACGCTCCGTGCAGCCGCAGTTTGTGCCGGCCAGGAAGCTCCTTGCGCGCGACATCGAACGTCTCAGGGCAACGCCGGGCGCCAATGTCACCGGCCTCTCGGCGAAGATCGAAAGCGTGGTGGCCGCGGCCGACGCTCTGCCGCTGGCCTACGAGCAGCGGCCGAAAGCCGATGCCGCCAGGCCGCCGGTGCCGTCGAAGCCGGCGAGCGCCGATTACTGGCGCGAACTGGGCGCCGAGCTGTGGCGCGAAATGAAGCAACTGGTGCGCATCGAGCGCATCGACCAGAGCGATCCGGCGCTGCTTTCACCCAACCAGAGTTTCTTCCTGCGCGAGAACCTCAAGCTGCGTCTGCTCAACGCGCGCCTGGCACTGCTGCAGCGTGACGGCAAGACTTTTCGCGAAGAGATACGCCAGTCGCGCGAGCAGCTCGATCGCTACTTCGACACCCGCGCCAAGGCAGTGCAGGCGGCACAGGCGACCCTGACGTCGCTGGCGGCCACCGATGTCAGCTTTGATCTGCCGGGCCTGGCGGAAACCTTGACGGCCCTGCGCAATCTCAGATTCCTCCGCGAGCGCAGCGCCGGCGGCGCTGCCAGGTAAGCGGGGACAGCCATGCGTGCCCTGTTCTGGCTGCTGCTTCTCGCCGGGCTGGCGGTGGGGTTCGCTCTCGTCGCCTACTACAACGACGGCTACGTATTGCTGGTGCTGCCGCCGTGGCGGGCAGAAGTGTCGCTCAACCTGTTTCTGCTGGCAGGCAGCGCCGCTTTCCTGGTGATTTACCTGATGGCGCGGGCCGTCAGCCATACCCTCGCTCTGCCGCGCGCGGTGGCCGAGTTCCGCCGCCGCCGACAGCAGGAAAAAGCCGCGCTGGCGCTGCGCGATACCTGGCGGCTGTTGCAGGAAGGGCGTTACGGGCACGCCATGCGCTGTGCCGAAAACGCCCGTCCGGATCACGCCGCGTCCGGCATGCTGGCACTCGCCGGCTGGCGTGCGGCACACGCCCTGCGAGACGCGGAGCGCACGGCGGAATGGGCGGCGCGAGTACGCGAGCACGATGGCGCCGGCTTGCAGGCGGCACGCTTGATGACCGAAGCCGAATTTGCTGTCCAAGAACGCCGCTTCGACGACGCCCGCGGCGCCCTGCAACAACTCGCTGCACATCAGGGGCGGCATATCGCCGCCTTGCGTCTCAGCCTGCGCGCCGAACAGGGCCTGGGCAACTGGCGCGAAGTGGCGCGCCTTGTCCGTCAGCTGGAAAAACATCAGGCGCTGACCGCTGAACAGGCAGCGCCGATCCGCAGTCGCGCGGTGCGTGAAGCCCTGCGTGCCTTGCGCGAAGATCCGGCGGGGCTGATGCGTTATTGGCGCGAACTGGATGACGTCGATCGCGGCCAGGCGTCGCTGGCGCTGGAGACGGCGCGCGCACTGGCCGCAGCAGGCGATTGCCGTGAAGCCCAGCGCGTGATCGAAGACGCGCTGGATGAGTACTGGGATGCTTCGCTGGTGCTGACCTACGGGGAATGCGGCGTCGGCGGAGAGCCCGCCGGCGATGTTCTGGGCCGCATTGCGCAGGCCGAAAAGTGGCTGGCAGGCATGCCGCGCGACGACGCCCTGCTGCTTACTCTGGGCCGGCTGTGCCGTCAGCAGCAACTCTGGGGCAAGGCGCGCAGCTATCTGGAAGCGTCGCTGGCCATCGCGCCTTCACGCGCCGCGCATGTCGAACTGGCACAACTGCTCGACCAGCTCGAAGATCCGGCGCTGGCGGCACGCCACTATCGCGCGGCGGCGGTGCTTTAGGGAGTTTTCCCGATCCAGTCGCGCGGCGGCAGGAAATCGCTGTAGAGGCGGGCTTCCTCGCTGCCTTCTTCAGGATGCCAGTCGTAGCGCCACTTGACGATGGGTGGCAGCGACATCAGGATGGATTCGGTGCGGCCGCCCGATTGCAGGCCGAACAGCGTGCCGCGATCCCACACCAGGTTGAACTCGACGTAGCGTCCGCGCCGGTAGGCCTGGAAGTCGCGTTCGCGCTCGCCATAGGGGGTGTCGCGGCGGCGCTCGATGAGCGGCAGGTAGGCGGCGGTGAAATGGTCGCCGACGCTTTGCGTCAGCGCCAGGCAACGCTCGAAGCCTCCCTGGTTGAGATCGTCGAAGAAGATGCCGCCGATGCCGCGGGCTTCGTTGCGGTGCTTGAGGAAAAAGTAACGGTCGCACCAGTCCTTGAACTGCTGATGGACATCTGTGCCGAAGGGCTGCAGCGCATCGGAGCAGGTCTGATGAAAATGCACCGCGTCCTGCTCGAAGCCGTAGTAGGGGGTCAGGTCCATGCCGCCGCCGAACCACCAGGCCGGTTCCTCGCCGTCCTTCTCGGCAACGAAGAAGCGCACGTTCATGTGCGAGGTCGGGCAATACGGGTTGCGCGGATGCAGTACCAGCGACACGCCCATGGCCTGCCAGCGGCGACCCGCCAGTTCGGGGCGATGCGCAGTGGCCGAGGCGGGCATCTGATCGCCGGTGACGTGCGAGAAATTGACGCCGCCGCGTTCGAACACCTTGCCGTCTTCAATCAGGCGGGAGATGCCGCCGCCACCCTGCGGCCGGTCCCAGACATCGCGCAGGAAGGGCGAACCTTCGATGGCTTCAAGTTCGCCGACGATGCGCTGCTGCAGGCCGGTGAAGTAGTCCCGGATCGAAGAAACGTCCATCAGGCGCGGGGCCGCTTCGGTTCGTATGCGTTCATCGGGCGACCCCGGCGGCAACGCGTTCTGCCGCCTCGAGGGTGTTGGCCAGAAGCATGGTGATGGTCATCGGACCGACGCCGCCGGGCACCGGAGTGATGGCACCGGCGACTTCCTTGGCACTTTCAAAATCGACGTCGCCGCACAGCTTGCCTTCGGCGGTGCGGTTGATGCCGACGTCGATCACTGTGGCGCCGGGCTTGATCATGTCGCCGGTAATCATCCGGGCACGGCCGACGGCGGCGACCAGGATGTCGGCGCGGCGGGTGTGGAAGGCGAGATCCTTCGACTGCGAATGGCAGATGGTGACGGTGCAGCTCTTGGCCAGCAGCAGCATGGCCATGGGCTTGCCGACGATGTTGCTGCGGCCGACGATGACCACCTCGGCGCCCTTCAGCGGCACGTTGGCACTTTCCAGCATCTTCATGACGCCGTAAGGGGTGCAGGGAATGAAGCGCGGATTGCCCTGCATCAGGGCGCCGACATTTTCGGCGTGGAAGCCGTCTACGTCCTTTGCCGGCGAGATGGATTCAAGTACTGCCTCGGCATCGAAGTGTTTCGGCAGCGGCAACTGCACCAGTATGCCGTGCACCGAAGGGTCGGCATTGAGCGCGGCGATGCGCGCGAAAACCGTTGCCGGATCGATGTCGACGGCATAAACGTCGCGCAGGGAAAGCATGCCGGCCTTTTCGCAGGCGGCGACCTTGTTGCGCACATAGACGGCCGACGCCGGGTCTTCGCCGACCAGAATCACGGCGAGGCAGGGCGTTATGCCTTTGTCCTTGAGCGCTGCGGCGCGTGCGGCCAGCTCGCCGCGGATTTCTGTGGACAGCGCGTTGCCGTCAATAATTTTTGCAGTCATGGTGTCTTTCTCCGCCAGCCGTAAAAGTTGAGAAGCCTGGCCGCGGCGGGCACGGCGAGTTGCCTCACGCGCTGCCGGCCGTGGTGATCATCCGGCTATCAGGCGTTGTCGATAGCGCTTCATCGGCCCGGCGGTCAGGCCGGTGCCGGCTCGTTCGCACCGAGTTGCCTGGCGACGGCCTCGCGTCCTGCCGCAAACGCGCGGCGATTGGCGTCGACCACCTGATCGCCCTTGCGCGCGAAACGCTTGACGATGCAGGCCAGCAGGATGTCCGGTGCAAACGGCAGGTAGTCGGCAATGGCGCCGAGCATGACCGTGTTGCCGAGCCTGACTTCGCCCAACTGGTTGGCAATCGACATGGCATCGAAGGACACCACGCGATGGCCCGCGGCGCGCATCTGCCCCGGCGGATCGTCGGGGTAGTCGAACAGGCCGAGGTCGACCACCGGCGGCACCAGCCGGGCGTTGTTCACCAGCGCCAGACCGTCGGACCGCAGATAGTGCGACCAGCGCAGGGCCTCGGCGCCCTCGAAGCCGAGCAGGACCTGAACGGTGCCCGGTGCGATCTGCGGCGAGAGTACCTTGCGGCCGAAGCGCAGATGCGAGGTGACCACCCCGCCGCGCTGCGCCATGCCGGCGACTTCGGTCTTCTTGACATCGTGCCCTTCGGCGATGGCGGCTTCGGCAAGAATCTCGGTGGCGGTCATGACACCCTGGCCGCCGATGCCGCAGACGAGAATATTGGTGATCTGGTCCTGGTTCATGGTACGACTCTCCCCCCGACCCCATTCCCTTGGAAGGGGGCGACTGCGGTGCGCCGCTGCGCGGCTTCATGTGATGAATGCGCCATCCTTGGGGCGGCCCTGCGGAGTGCGCTCATGTCTTGACGATGTGGATCGGGATGTCGTGCCGTGCCACATGCTGGATGGCATCGGGTGCGCAGGGCTGGACGCAGAGGCCGCAGCCGGTGCAGGCCTGATTGTCGATATTGACGAAAGCCAGTTCGACTTCCTTGCCCGAGTTCTTGATCACCTTTTCGCGGCGCGTGACATGGATCGCCGGACAGCCGACCTCGAGGCAGTTGCTGCAACCGGTGCACTTGTCCGTGTCGACCAGGTAGGGGCGGAAGGGCTTGAAGCCGTCGGTCAGCACGCAGGGCCGGCGGGCGATGATCACCGAGGGACCCTCGTGCTTGACCTCTTCGCGGATGGTCTTGAACAGCGTCGGCAGTTCGTAGGGATCGACTATCTTGATGTGCTCGTTGGCCACGCCGAGCGCCTCGACCACCTTGGCCAGGTCAATACGCGGCGCTTCCTGGCCGTGGATGTCGCGGCCGGAGGCCGGCGTGGCCTGGCCGCCGGTCATGCCGGTGGTGTTGTTGTCGAGCAGCAGGACGGTGATGTTGCCCTTGTTGTAGGTGATGTTGAGCAGACCCTGCATGCCCATGTGCATGAAGGTGGAATCGCCGATCACGGCCAGGATGCGCTTGTTCCTGTCGGCCTCGCCGCGGCCCTTGTCGATGCCGAGTGCGACGCCCATCGTCGCGCCCATGCAGATGGTGCTGTCCAGCGCATTCCAGGGATGGCCGGCGCCGAGCGTGTAGCAGCCGATGTCGCCGGTGACGATGATGTTCTTCAACTGCGACAGCGTGTAGTAGATGCCCATGTGCGGGCAGGAAGCGCACAGCGTGGGCGGTCGCGGGAATACCTTCATCGGGGTGGCGGCGGCTTCCGGCGCCACCGCTGCCTTGCCGAGCAGACGATCGACGGCGGGGCCCAGCACTTGCGGCGACAGTTCGCCGATTCTCGGCAGCACGTCCTTGCCGTGGCAGGCAATGCCGGCCGCCTTGATTTCCGTTTCGAGCAACAATTCGGTTTCCTCGACCACCACCATCAGGTCGCACATTGCCGCCAGGGCGCGGACTTTTTCCGGTGGCCAGGGATAGGAGAATCCCAGCTTCAGCACCGGGGCATCGGGGAAGGCTTCCTTGACGTGCATGTAGGCGGGGCCCGAGGCGACGAAGCCGACACGACGGTCGCTGCCCGGCTCGATTACGTTGAGCGGCGAGGCTTCGGAAACGGCACGCAGCGTCTCGTCGCGCTGAAACAGTCCGGGAATGCGCATCTTGGCGAAGGCCGGAACCATCACCCAGCGTTCCGGGTTCTTGACGAAGCCGGCCGGTTCGTGGGCTTCGCGTTCGCCTACGCTGACCAGCCCCTTGACGTGGCAGATGCGCGTTGTGAGGCGCAGCAGCACCGGCGTCTGGTGCTGTTCGGAGAGCGCAAAGGCGTATTGCGTCATCTCATAGGCTTCCTGCGAGTCCGCCGGCTCGAGCACCGGTATGTGCGCGAAGCGGCCCCAGAAGCGCGAGTCCTGCTCGTTCTGCGACGACGACATGCCGACGTCGTCGGCGACGGCGATCACCAGGCCGCCATAGGCGCCGGTGATGGTCATGGTCATCAGGCAGTCGCTGGCGACGTTGAGACCGACATGCTTCATGGCGCAGAAGGCGCGGGCGCCGGTCATGGAAGCGCCGAGGGCGACCTCCATGGAAACCTTTTCATTCACCGACCACTCGGTGTGCAGATCCGGGTAACGCGCGAGCGACTCGATGATCTCGGTAGCGGGGGTTCCTGGATAGGCGGCGGCGACGCGCGCGCCGGACTCCCAGACGCCACGGGCAACGGCTTCGTTGCCGGAAAGTAGAAGCCGGCTGGCGGCGGGGGCGGGCATGACGGCGGCCATTGTGCTCTCTCGGACAGTGGAAAAAATTGACCCGCGCCGGGATGCACCCTTGCGCAGGTCATCAGCAATTGCAACCGGACGAATTATCCGGATTTGCGGGCCTTGCGTCCACAGCGACGTGTTGCCGTGGCTTGAACCGCGCGGCCAACACCGGGGCGCGGCCGATAGTTGCTACCTGGCGATAAATGCTTGCGATGGCCGATGCAAAAGACTCTATGGGCCGGCAGGCGAGCGTCTTTATAATCCGACAAAAATAGTCAGGTATTACTTCCTTCCAACCTCTTCTACGGAGAAACAAAACATGATCAACGTCAATGGCCGCGAGATTGAAACCGACGCCGAGGGCTATCTGGCCACGCTCGACGACTGGAGCGAGGACGTGGCGAAATGCCTCGCCGAGCGTGACCAGCTTGCACTCGCCGACGAGCACTGGCAGGTGGTGCGCTGGATTCGCGAGTACTACGCGGACAACGGCACTGCGCCCAATCTTCGCGTCATGTCGAAACTTATCGGCGCTGCGCTGGGAGATCGATTCGGCGACAAGAAATACCTGTTCGACCTGTTCCCCTACGGTCCGGCCAAGCAGGCGGCCCGCTACGCCGGAATGCCCAAGCCCACCGGCTGCGTCTGACGCACGAGTGCCCGGGTGGCACCGCCCTCTGCGCGAGGGCGGTTGCCGTGCCGGTACTGCCGGCCTATCGCTTGAAGACCTGGACCGACGAGGTGGTCGGGAATGTTGCCGCGCTGGTCTGCGACGTTATGCTCAGGATGGCTCCCTGGGCGCTCGATCCGGCAAGCGTGCCGTTCAGATTGAGGTAGTTGATCGGAGATCCCGTGCCGCATCCGCCACCCGTGCAGGTACCGGCGCTGGTCAGAACGGTGTTGCCGCTGCCGATGGCAACAGCACTGAAGGTGGCGGAATAATTATGGTTGGCGACGCTCCATGACAGAGGGGTACCGGTGGTAACGCTGCGGTCGCTGAAGTTCAGCACCAGGCTGCCGCCGTTCCATGTCCCGACATTGCCGCCGCTATCGGTGGGCAGGGTTCCTCCTACCCGGCTGTAGGGCACCGTGCCGGTGACGGGAATCGCCGAGGCGGGAGTGGCGTCACCGATCGCCAGATGAATGCCGCCGGCCGGCGTATTCGAAGACGGGTAGTTGGCCAGTCCGCTCGACCAGCGACCCCAGGTCACGTTGCCGGCCTCAAGACTGGAGCCGGCATCCACCAGCGCAGAACCATTGCGGCTGACGCCTCCGATTGCCGTGGTGCCGCCGCCCAATGCCTGCAGCGAAGTAGCGGTGAGGCCGGTGCCGGAAAAATTCCCGCTGGCATTAGAGTTGGTATAGGTCGATGGCGAAGTGGCGGCGTGTGCCCAGGCCGCACTGTAGGCCGAAGCGCCGGCCGTGCTGCCGGCGGATCCGCTGTAGCTGACCACATAGTCGGGCGAGGTGGCGTGATCCGCCAGAGTGGTCGAGTATTGCGTGGTTGTGCCGTCCGCACCCGAGACTTTCACCAGCGCCGTGGTCGGGGCGCCGCCATTGTTGCCGGAAAAATTGTACACAAAGTAGGTATAGGTTCCGACCTGAATGGCCGTGCCGTTTACCACGATGTTCTCGACCCTCTGATCCGGGGCGACGTCGATCACGCCGCCGGTATTGTCATGATCAAGCTTGGCGATGGCGCCGCCGGGCAGCGTCACCTGAGAATTGGCGAAATAGACTTCGGCGCCGCCGGGGGTTTTCAGGTGCAAGTCGAGGTCGGCCGTGGTCATCCAGATCACCTGACCGCGCAGTGTTCCGCTGCCGCCGACATTGACGAAGCCGCCACCGCCAGTACTCCCGCCGCCGTTGTCGATGGTAACGGGCGCAACGTGTGCGAGTGACGACGAAGCCGTGCTCAGATCGGCTACGCGCAAGGCCGGCAGCAGGCTGCTCGCCACGGCGGAGACCGGCGCGCCGGTCGCAGCATCAGTCTGCGGCGCCGGCGCAACGCGCGCCGAGGCATCGGCACCTCCGGCGGCGCCCTGCGCCTTGCCTATCGACGCGGGCTTTTCGCGCAGAAATGCGGGTGGGGCCGCCAGCGGCAGGGGCAGTGACTTGAGATCGGCGACGTAGAAATATTCGCCGCCGCCCAACTCATGGGTGCCCGCCTCGTTGCCGACGGCGATGCGACCCTCGACGACGCCGCCATACAGTCCGGCCGCCGCCGCTGTGCCGTCATCCTGCTTGCAATCCTTGTCGCACAGGCGCACCAGATAATGCGTGCCGCGGATGCCGATGGTCGAGGTGGGCGTGGCCACCTTGTAGGCATCCCGGTTGGTCTTGCCTATCAGTCCGGTGATGGTTCTGAATCCGCCCTTGAGCAGGCTGAAGAATCCCGCTTCGTTCTGCCGCGGGTCCTTGAAAGAATAGGCATCGACCCGGAACTGGGTGTCGGGTCGCAGCGCGACGATCGACTGGTCGTCAAAGCGGACCTGGGCCTGCGAGTTTGATGCCGTCGTCAAGGCATCGCCGACGAATACTTCGGCGCCGGGCAGGAGTTCCACAGCCTTGCCTTCGCGTTGCGCCTGCAACTGACCGGTAACGGCCAGTACCCGGCCGATGGGTACCGCAGCCCATGCCTGTGCCGCGGCGACCGCGAGCATCAGCAGCACCAGCATCTTGCGGGACATGCAGCGATTCAACAGATTCAATGACATGGCGGTGTTCCTCAGAAATCGTAGCGCAGCTTGATGCCGGCGACGGTCCGTGAATAGGCGTTGAGTGCAATATTCGAACGATTCTCGGCGTAGGACAGTTCTCCGCGCAGCGAGAGTTGCTTGCTCAGGGCGTGAATCGCCGTCAGGTCGATGGCCTGATAGGTGTCGGCGCGGCGCAGCGCGAAGAAGGGATCGTCGTCACGGTAGCGGTGGTCCTGATAGGAGATGCCCGCCGTAACCATCCACTGCGCTGCGGGCGCGACCGTCACGGCGGCGCGCAAGCCGTAGATGTCCCGCGAATACTCGCCGCGTCCGCGCTTGTTGTCTTCCTCCGCGTAGGACGCCGAAACAGCGAGGAGCGGGGCCCATTCGCCGCTGAAAGCTTGCCGGTAGCCGACTCCCAGACTGGTCAGGTCACCGGTGCGGAAGGAACTGGCGCCGCCGTAATCGAGACGGAAGACGCTGCCGTTGGCGCTCAGCGACTGAGTGGCGGAAAGCGTGCGGCTCGCCTCGACGGCCAGCCCGCTGATGGAACGGTAGCGATCGCTCTCCAGCCACAGCGTCGAATACACCAGACTGCCGCGGTAAGTCCAGGCGTCGTCGCGATGCACGATCCCGGCCTGAGCAGCTATCGTCGTCTGATCGTATTTGTCGTCCTGCCAATAACCCTTCAATTCGGCGTCCAGCCCGCCGACCAGTGTCGTCCGCGCCGACAGCGGCTGCGTCCACAGCCCCCCCGCGGCAAGGTGGCTGAAACCGGAACCGGTGCGCGTCGCCTGGGATGACAAATTGATAGTGCCGAATACCGGCACGCTGACCAGGGAATTGCCGACACCGCCGTTTACATTGGAATCGGTACCGATGCCCGCCTCGACAAAGAAGCGGGCCCGGGGCATACGCCGGTCGGCACGATCGGCAATGCTTTCCAGGTAATGGTCGACCGCCGCGCTGACATCGGCCGGGATGTTCTGCGCCTTGACCTGCAGGAACTCTTCGCGGGCCCGCTCATCCTCGTTCAGGAGGAAATAGCCCCGCGCCAGTTCCAACCGGGCGCGCAGGTTTTCCGGTTGGGCGTAGCCGTGCCGTTCCAGCGCCAGGACGCCTTCGCCGACATGCCCGGAGTCAATCGCGGCGATACCGAAATACAAATCGAAAGCCGCAACCCCGAGCTCTTGCTGCGCCGATTTCCCGAGTGCGTAGGCTTCCTCCGGCTTGCCCTGATCGAGCAGGGATTTGATGTCGTCCGCAGGCGCCGCCACTGCCATTGTCGCGGCGAACATGCTGCCGATGGCTGCCGCAAACAGCTTGCGGCGCGTGCCCTTGTGCGCCGTAACGGCAACCGGACGGACGATGCTACAGGTCTCGATCTTGCTCACAAAACTGCCCCCTTATTGATTCCAGATATTGAGAATTATCTGCGCAAGGGTATGAATGTCAAGATGAAAAGATGATGTATGACTAAAGGCATAGGCTGCCGGGTCCGACCTGGCGTGGCCACGCCCGGAGCGTGGATGGTGTGCGTTCTTGTGACGGCGCGCTGCAAGCGGAAAGGCGGCAGAACGCTAAGCCGTTTGCCGCGGCCGCGGACCACCGCCCGCATCGTCTGCGTTGTCGTGCGCCGGAGGCGCCGCGCCGCGGGAGTGTCTGTCGTGTAGCGGCAGCGAGCCGCCGCTACATCGCCGGCCTGGTGCCGGCTCGCGTCAGATTTCCTCCGCCTCCATCTTGATGGCACCGCAGGGACACTCGGTGACGCACATGCCGCAGCCCTTGCAGTAGTCGTAGTTGAACTCGAAGCGCTTGCCGGGGCCGAGCTTGATGACGGCATTGTCGGGACAGACGCCGTAGCAGTTGTCGCATTCGAAGCAGTTGCCGCAGGAGAGGCAGCGTCGTGCCTCGAACTGGGCATTGGTTTCGTCAAGGCCGCCGAGCACTTCATCGAAGGTCGACTGGCGGCGGATGATGTTGAGCATCGGCCTGATGGTGTGCGGCGCTTCCGAGTAATACCAGGTGTTGAGCCGGTCGAATCCGGCGATCTCGTGCTTGGCGGGCGGCACATGGGTTTCGCCGCGCAGCCAGGCGTCGATGTGGCGCGCGGCCTTTTTGCCGTGACCGACACCGACGGTGACGGTACGTTCGGAAGGCACCATGTCGCCACCGGCAAAAATGCCGGCGGCGCCGGTCATCATGTTGTCGCCGACGCGCACCACACCGTCATTGATTTCGAGGCCGGGCACGCCTTCGAGCAGCGACAGATCCACGTCCTGGCCCAGCGCCAGCACCACCGAGTCGGCTTCGAGCGTCTCGAATTCGCCGGTGGATTGCGGGAAGCCCTTTTCGTCGAGCTCCATTTTTTCAATGGTGATGTTGCCCTCGCCGGCCTGCTTGATGGTGGACAGCCACTTCATCATCACACCCTCCTGCAGGGCCTCCTCGACCTCGAAGTCGTGGGCGGGCATTTTTTCGCGGGTGCGGCGATAGACAATGATCGATTCGGAAGCGCCAAGCCGCTTGGCGGTGCGCGCCACATCGATGGCCGTATTGCCGCCGCCGTAGATCACCACACGGCGGCCGAGCAGGGGCTTGTCCTCGCCCTCCATGCTGCGCAGCACCGACACCGCATCGATGATCTTGGTCGCGTCGCCGGCCGGAATGTAGGCGCGCTTGCCGATATGCGCGCCGACGGCGAGGAAAGCGGCGTCGAACTTGCCGGCCTTCATGCTCTCGGCGATGTTGGCAACCTTGGTGTCGAGCCGCAGTACGACGCCGGTTTCGAGAATGCGTCCGACTTCGGCATCGAGCACTTCGCGCGGCAGGCGGTATTTGGGTATGCCGAAGCGCATCATGCCGCCGGCCAGCGGCCCGGCCTCGTGAATTTCCACGGCGTGTCCCAACCGCGCCAGATGATAGGCGGCAGACAAGCCCGAGGGCCCGGCGCCGACCACCAGCACGCGTTTCCCGGTCGAATGCGCCGGCTTGTCGAACTTCCAGCCGCGCTTGATCGCCTCGTCGCCGAGGAAGCGCTCGACCGAGTTGATGCCGACGGACTCGTCGAGATGTTGCCGGTTGCAGCCGCCTTCGCAGGGGTGGTAACAGACGCGGCCCATGATTGCGGGCATCGGGTTGTTCTCGGTCAGCACACGCCAGGCTTTCTCGTAGTCGCCGCTTTCGGCATGGAACAGCCAGCCCTGGATGTCCTCGCCGGCCGGACAGGCGGCGTTGCAGGGTGGCAGGCGGTCGAGATAGAGCGGACGCGAAGTGCGCCAGGAGCCGGTGTGATTGGCCAGCGAGGAGCCCGGATTGAGGGTGATGGCAAAGGGCTTGTCCATTTCAGCGAACCTCCTTTTCGAGCAAGCCGTACTTGCGGATGTTCTTGTCTGCCTGCGCCTGTATTCGCGCAATCGTCGCCACGGCGGGACTCTTGCCGAACAGGTGGGCGTAGCGCTTCTGCGGCCGCAGGTACTCCTCGACCGGCAGCGGTCGCCGTATCGCCAACGCCGACTTGATTTCGCCATATTCAGCCGAGAACACCGGGAAGATGCCGGTTTCCTTGGCCAGGCGAGCCATGCGGATGGTGTCGTGCGACGCCGTGCCCCAACCCAGCGGGCAGGGCACCAGAATGTGGATATAGCGCGCGCCGCGCAGACCCATGGCCTTGGTCACCTTGTGCTCCAGGTCGCGCAGGTCGGCCACCGTGGCCGTGGCGACGTAGGGGATCTCGTGAGCCATGGCGATGGCCGGGACGAACTTGCCCTGGCCGAAGGGATTTCCCGGCTCGGGGCCGAGCGGCATGGTGGTCGCGGTGCGTGCCGCCGGCGGCGTGGCGGAACTGCGCTGCACCCCGGTGTTCATGTAGCCGCCATTGTCGTAACAGATGTAGAGCACGTCGTCGTTGCGCTCGAACATGCCCGACAGGCAGCCGAAGCCGATGTCGGTGGTGCCACCGTCACCGCCCTGCGCGACGACGCGGACATCGCCGCTTTGGCCCTTTTGCCTTTTCACCTTGATTGCCGCGGCGATGCCGGTGGCGACCGCGGCCGCATTGCCGAACAGCGAGTGTATCCACGGAATCTGCCATGAGGTTTCCGGGTAGGGCGTGGAGAACACTTCGAGGCAGCCGGTGGCGTTGGCGGCGATCAACTGGCGGTTGCTGGCGTTCATCGCCGCGTCGATCGCGTAGCGGGCGCCGAGCGCCTCGCCGCAGCCCTGGCAGGCGCGATGCCCCGAATTGAGCGAGTTGGTACGCTGCATGTTGGCCTGCACGCTGCGATCTTCCGGCGCGAGCAGGCGGTTGCCGACGGTGAAGGTGCCGGTCTGGTAGAACTTGACGGGTTGCAGTGGCATTGCGGCGGCTCCTAGGCGATTTTCGAAGCGACCGTACCGAGGTCGCGCAGCATGGCTTCCGCAGCCGGTCCCGAGCGCCGGGTCTGTTTTTCGCGCTCCAACTGCTTGTTGACCGCATTCCAGTCGAGGTCGAGAAAGGTCAGCAACTCGAGTTCGTCGCGGCCCGCTTTGTCGAACAAGCCGGTGAGCGCCTTCACGGTGATCGCGCGGCCGCCAAGTCCGGCCACCACCGTATAGCCTTTCAGACCCATGCCGGTGACGGCCATGCGCACGTTGGTCGCGACGATGCCGCCGATGCCGACGGCAAGGCTCTTTTCCAACACCACGAAGCGCTTGCAGTTCTTCAGTGCTGCGGCTACCGCCAGCAGCGGGAAGGGACGGAAGCTGGTGATGCCGAGTACGCCTATCTTGTGGCCGGCGGCGCGCATTTCATCCACGGTGTCCTTGATCGTGCCGAGTACCGAACCCATGGCGATGACGATGGTTTCCGCATCCTCGGTGCAGTAGGTGCGGACCAGGCCGCCGCATTCGCGGCCGAACACCTGCTTGAACTCTTCGGCCAGTTGCGGAATGCGCTCCAGTGCCTGCATCTGCTTGGCGTGGGCGAGATAGCGCACTTCCATGAAGGCTTCCGGGCCGACCATGGCGCCGATCGACACCGGATCGGCGGGATCCAGCACCTGACGCGGCTCGTAGGGCGGCAGGAAGGCGTCGACCTGGGCCTGGGTCGGCATATCCACGCGCTCGTAGGCGTGGGTGAGGATGAAGCCGTCCATGCACACCATCACCGGCAGCGACAGCTCTTCCGCCAGCTTGAAGGCCTGGATGTGCAGGTCGAGCGCCTCCTGGTTGCTCTCGGCGAACAGTTGTATCCAGCCGCAGTCGCGCTGCGAGAGCGAATCCGAATGGTCGTTCCAGATGTTGATCGGCGCCCCGATGGCGCGGTTGGCCACCGTCATGACTATCGGCAGGCCCAGGCCCGACGCGTTGTAGACGGCTTCGACCATGAACAGCAGGCCCTGCGAGGCGGTGGCCGTGTAAGTGCGCGCGCCGGTGGCGGAAGAACCGATGGCGACGCTCATGGCGGCGAATTCGGATTCGACGTTGATGAACTCGCAATCGGTCAGATCTCCCGACTTGACCATTTCGCCGAGGCCCTCGACGATGTGCGTCTGCGGCGAAATCGGGTAGGCGCAGATCACTTCCGGCCGGCACAGGGCAACCGCCTCGGCGACGGCGTGGGAACCTTCACACTGCTTAAGCATGGGCAGCCTCCTCGCGGCGCGCTTCTTCCATCTCGGCGCGAACGATGTCGTAGGCTTCGGTCGCGCCGGCGATGTTGCCGGCTGCCACCTTGCCCGAGAACCTGCTGTTGATGGCCATGATCACGGACTCGAGCTTGATCACGCCGGCCACGGCGGCGAAGCCTCCCAGCAGGGGCACGTTCGGCATCGGCCGGCCGACATGCTTCTTGCTCAGTTCGGTGGCCGCCACCGTGCACAGGCGTTCGTGAGGCCAGTCGCGAATGAACTCGCTCAGGCCCAGTTCTTCAAAGCTCTTGTTGGTGTTGATCAGGATATAGCCGCCTTTCTTCAGTCCGGCGAATACGTCCACCTGATGCAGCAGGGTCGGATCCTGGATGATCAGCGCATCCGGCTCCATGATCGGTTCGCGCAAACGGATCTCCCTGTCGGCGATGCGACAGAAGGCCACCACCGGCGCCCCCATGCGCTCGGAGCCGAAACTGGGGAAGGCCTGCGCGTGACGACCCTCTTCGAACGCGGCAATCGAGAGCATTTCCGCGGCCGTTACGACGCCCTGACCGCCACGGCCGTGAATGCGAACCTGGAACATGTGATCCCCCTGGCTTGTTTTGGCAACGGAGATGGACTTTACCCCCTGGCGCGCGGAATGGGAATCAGGGAAAACCACAACGTCGCAGTCCGGCACGCGCCCGACCGGTAGAATCACGCCTTTACCCGCCTTCAGGTCGAAGCATGAAACACATCACCGACGACGTCCGCATTCGCGAGATCAAGGAACTCTCGCCCCCCGCCCATCTTGCGCGGGAGTTTCCCACCACCGATGCGGCGGCGGAGACGACCTACGAGGCGCGTCAGGCGGTGCATCGCGTACTGCACGGCGCCGACGACCGGCTGGTGGCGGTGGTCGGCCCCTGCTCGATCCATGACTATGAGGCGGCGATGGAATACGCGCGCCTGCTGCAGCAGGCGGCGGAGCGCTTTGCCGGCGACCTGCTGATCCTGATGCGGGTTTATTTCGAAAAGCCGCGTACCACGGTCGGCTGGAAGGGGCTGATCAACGATCCGCGGATGGACGGCAGCTTCAGGATCAACGAAGGCTTGCGTCTGGCGCGCAAGCTGTTGTGGGAGGTCAACGAACTCGGCCTGCCGGCGGCAACGGAGTTTCTCGACACCATCACGCCGCAATACACGGCGGACCTGATCAGCTGGGGCGCCATCGGTGCGCGCACCACCGAATCGCAGGTTCACCGCGAACTGGCTTCCGGCCTGTCCTGTCCGGTCGGGTTCAAGAACGGCACCGACGGCAACATCCGCATCGCCGTGGATGCGATCAAGGCCGCGGCCAGCCCGCATCATTTTCTTTCGGTGACCAAGGCCGGCCACTCGGCCATCGTTTCCACCAACGGCAACGAGGATTGCCATGTCATCCTGCGCGGCGGCAAAGCGCCGAACTACGAGGCGGCGGCGGTGGAAGCCGCCTGCGCCGAACTCGGCAAAGCCGGCCTCGCCGCGCGCGTCATGATCGATTTCTCGCATGCCAACAGCAGCAAGCAGTTCAAGCGCCAGATCGACGTGGCGCGGGATGTCGCGGCGCAGATGGCGGCCGGCGAAGACCGCATCTTCGGCGTGATGATCGAGTCGCACCTGAAGGAGGGCCGTCAGGACCTGACGCCCGGCCAAGCGCTCGAGTACGGCGTTTCCGTTACCGATGCCTGTATCGGCTGGGAGGACACCCTGGCCGCGCTGGACATCCTCGCCGCTGCGGTGAAGGCTCGCCGTCTGGCCCTGGCCGATCACTGACAAGCCGGCGCCATGACCGGCCGCCTTTTCGCCGCGCTGCTGGTTCTGACGCTGATATTCCGTTTCTGGCTGGCGGCCGCCTTTCCGATTACCGGCGACGAGGCCTATTTCATCTGGTGGGGCTGGAAGCCGGACTGGGGTTTCTACGATCACCCGCCGATGATCGGCTGGTGGCTGGCGGCCTTGCTGCGCATCAGCGATGTCGAATGGTGGCTGCGCTTGCCGGCCATCCTGCAACCGGCAGTGCTGGCATTGGCGGCCTACTTCGCCTTGCCGCGGCTGGTTGCCGGCATCGGCCAGGAGCGCCGGCTGTGGACGGCCCTGTTGGTGCTGCTGGCGCCGGTGAATGTCTGGAACGTGTTCATCACCACCGACACGCCGCTAGTCTATTTCAGCGTATTTTCCGGCCTGGCATGGATTCGCGCCTCCCGCGACGACGCGCCGCGCTGGTATCTGGCGGCCGGTGTGCTGCTGGCCGGGGCGGTGCTCTCCAAGTATTTCGCGGCGATTCTCGGTTTTGCCTATCTGGTCGATGTCCTGCGCCGGCGCACGCCCGGTGCCTTTGCCGGCCTCGCCGTCGCCTATGCCTGCACCCTGCCGGCGCTGGCCCTGATGGCGTGGTGGAACAGCGGCCATTGCTGGCCGAACTATATGTTCAACTTCGTCAACCGTCACGACGATGCCGGCTGGTCGCTGCAGACGCCGCTGCTGTATGCGCTCACGCTGCTCTATGTCCTCGGCCCGCCGGTGCTGTGGCTGGCATGGCGCCGGCGCCGGACTGCGGCCGCCGACCCGGGTGCCGGATCTGCGCTGCCGGCAACACTGGGCACCCTGGCCTGGGTGCCGTTTCTGCTGTTTGCCCTGCTCTCGCCGGTCAAGCAGATCGGCCTGCACTGGCTGCTTTCCTTCGTGCCGTTTGTCATGATCTGGCTGGCGCTGCGCCTGGATCCCGGCGGCCTGCGCCGTCTCGGCCTGTTCTTCGCCGGCTTTGCGCTGCTGCACATCGCCGTCGTACTGATTGTCTCCCGCCTGCCGCTGGAAACCTGGCAGAAAACCCGCCTGTATGACGGCATCGTGCTCAGCTTCGAGCCCCGCGGGTTGGCGCAGGAGTTGCCGCCGTATTACACGGCCGGGAGCGGCGACTGGGTGCTGGCGATGGACGGCTATTCGAATGCGGTAACTCTGGGCTACAACCTGCGCCGCTACGTCATGGTTTTCGGCGCGGCGTCGAGCCATGCCCGGCACGACGACCTGGTGACCGACTTCCGCTTGCTGGCGGGCCGCAACATCCTGATCCTGAGGAAGTCCGCGCCGAACCTGGACGACTATCGCAAGTATTTCCGCCAGGTCAGCAGCGACAGCTTCGAACTGCGCGGCGCGCGCTTCTGGCGGGTGAAGGGCGAGGGCTTCGACTACGCCGCCTACCGCGACGGGGTGCTGGCCGGCGTCAGGCAGAAGTACTATGCACTTCCGGCGTGGTTGCCGCAAACTGCGTGTTACATGTGCGATAGATATTTTCCGGGGGAGACATGCCGCCGTTGAGCCCCGACGAAGGGCCGCCCCGAGTCGGGGCAAGCCAACACAAGGGAGTCCGCGCCAGCGGACGAACACCCGTCACCGCCGCCCCCGGGGCGGGGGACGGGGGGTGGGGCGCGTATTTCAGGTTGCTGCGCCCCCACCAGTGGCTCAAGAACGGCTTCGTCTTTGTCGGCCTGCTGTTCGGCCATGCCTGGAGCGATCCGGCCAAACTGGGACAGGCGCTGGCTGCCTTTGCCGCCTTCTGCCTGCTGGCGTCTGCCGTTTACGTGATGAACGATCTGATCGATCGCGAGCAGGACCGGCTGCATCCGAAAAAGAAGCACCGGCCGCTGGCAGCGGCAACCGTGAGCGTTGCGGCGGCCGTCGCGCTGGGCGCGGCATGCCTGCTTCTCGGTGGCGTCATCGTCTGGAAGTTTGCCGGTTCGGCGCCCTGGATATTTCTGGTCTATGTGGTGCTCAACGTCGGCTACAGCCTGGGCCTCAAGCACGTCGTCATTCTCGATGTCTTCATCATCGCGGCAGGCTTCATGCTGCGCATCCTGGCCGGGACGCTGGGCATCGGCATCGCGCCGTCGCAGTGGCTGCTGCTGTGCGGCCTGATGCTGACGCTGTTCCTCGGCTTCGCCAAGCGCCGTGCCGAACTCAACGCCCTGCAGGCCGACAGCGCCGGTCACCGCCGCGTGCTGGAACACTACACGGCGCCCATGCTCGACCAGTTCATCGGCGTCGCGGCGGCCGGCACGGTGATTTCCTACGCCCTCTACACGGTCAGCGCCGAGACCGTGGCCTTGCACGGCACGCGTGGCCTGATCGCGACGGTGCCCTTCGTCCTCTACGGCATGCTGCGTTACCTGTGGCGGCTGCATGCCCGCGGCGGCGGCGGCGATCCGGCGCAGGAACTGCTGGCCGATCCGCATCTGCTGGCCGCGACGCTCGGCTGGCTGCTGCTGGTGCTTGCCCTGCTGGGCGGCGCTATAATGCCAAAGCCATGATTTCGATAGAGAGAATCCCCAGCGTCGAGTTTCTCGGTGATGCCATGCCGTTCGTCGGCCGCATCAGCGAGATCATCGAGGTCATCCAGTTGTTCGAGGACTTCGAACCCGATGAGCTGGAAGGCCTCGCCCGCTACATGCGCTGCTACCGCGCGCCGCTGGGCACGGAAATCATCCGCGAGGGTGACGAAGGCGATTTCATGATGCTGGTGCTCGACGGCAGCATCGAGATCGTCAAGAAGGACGTGCGCGGCTTGCCGCAGATCATGGGCACGGCCGGTCCGGGCAAGACCCTGGGCGAGATGTCGCTGATAGACGGCGAGCCGCGCTTTGCCAGTTGCATTGCGCTGGACAAGGTCGAAGTGGCGGTGCTCGACCGGGAAAGTCTTTCGCGCATCATTGCCGACGAGCCGCGCATCGGCGTCAAACTGATGATGGAATTGCTGATGCTGCTGAATCAGCGCCTGCGCGGCGTCAGCGCGCAACTCCTCGAGTGCATGGAAGCCCGGCGTTCGCGCATTCGCTAGACGCTTCACCGCGGCGCCGGTTGTTGCGCCTTCGCCTTGCTCTCAGGCGTTCCTGCCCTTCTGCCACAAGACATCGCCGCCGCCGGCGGCCCGGTTCAGCCAGCGCCCGAGGACGAAGAGCAGATCGGAGAGGCGGTTGAGGTATTGCCTTGCGGCGTCCGACACCGCTTCCCCGGCGGCAAGCGCAACCGTGACGCGTTCGGCGCGGCGGCAGACGGTACGTGCCAGATGGGTCAGGGCGGCGGCCCGGTTGCCGCCGGGCAGAATGAATTCCTTGAGCGGTCCCAGATCTGCGTTGTAGCGGTCGATCGCGGCTTCCAGTCGTGCCGGTTGCGTGGCTTTCAGCAGCGTTGCGCCAGGGATCGACAGTTCGCCGCCGAGATCGAACAGATCGTGCTGGATGCCGGTGAACAGTTCACGCACGTCGGTGGGCAGCTCCTCGCAGAGAATGACGCCGATCAGCGAGTTGAGCTCATCGACGTCGCCCATGGCGGCGACGCGGCGGGCATCCTTGGCGACGCGCGAACCGTCGCCGAGGCCGGTAGTGCCGGCGTCGCCGGTACGGGTGTAAATTTTCGAGAGTCTGTGTCCCATGGCGAACGGTCAATATGCGCGGCTGATTGAAATATAAAAAATGTATCCGTCCGGCGGCAGGTCGGGCGTCTATGATTGAGCATCTTACCGCTGCCGGCGCCCGCCGCCGGATGGCGGCTGAGCAACCCCACCGTTACTACGATGCCTGCCCATTCGATGCTACGCCGCTTTTTCCCTTTTCTGCGCTGGTTCCCCTTCTCGGCACGCACTCTCCGGGCCGACTTCCTTGCCGGCCTGACCGTCGCCCTGGTACTGGTACCGCAGTCGATGGCCTATGCCCAGCTGGCAGGCATGCCCGCCTACTACGGGCTCTACGCCGCCTTCCTGCCGGTGATGGTGGCGGCGCTGTGGGGGTCGTCGCACCAGCTCGGCACCGGCCCGGTGGCGGTGGTCTCGCTGCTGACCGCTTCGGCGCTGACACCGCTGGCCGCATCCGGCTCGGAGCAGTACGTTGCGCTGGCCATCATGCTGGCCCTGCTGGTCGGGGTCGTCCAGCTGTTTCTCGGGGTGTTCAAGCTTGGCGTCATCGTGAACTTCCTCTCCCACCCGGTCATCGTCGGTTTTACCAACGCCGCCGCCATGATCATCGGCCTGTCTCAGGTCAACAAGCTGATCGGCGTGCCGATGGGCCGCTCCGAACACTTCATCAACGACATCTGGGGTGTCGCCAAGCTGGTGGGCGATACGCATCTGCCGACCCTGGCCATGGGCGCGACGGCCATCGCCATCATGTGGCTGATCCGCAAAAAGGCGCCGAAACTGCCGGGTGTCCTCATCGCCGTGGCGGTGACCACCGCGGCATCGTGGCTGATCGGCTTCGAGCGCAACGCCACGGCCACCATCGACCAGGTGGCGGAGCCGGAAGCCCGGGCCCTGCTGACCGAGTTCGTCCGCACCGAGGTGCGCATCAAGGAGATCAACGACCAGATCGTTGTCCGGGCCAACGATCTGAAGGCCGTGCGCAAGGATCGCGGCGGACTTTCCCATGAGGCGGTGACCCTCAACTATGAGGTGGACCTGCTCCGCCTTCAGCTCAAGGACCGTGAGGACGAGAATCGTCGCCGCAACCGCGTCATCCGCAACTTTGCCTTTGAACGCGTCGTTGCCGCCGAAGGCCAGGCGGCGGAACTCTATGCCGAGGGCCGGGTGCCGGCCGGGAAGACGGCAGATGGCCACCGTTGGCGTATCGCCCGGGCGGCTCAGGGCAACATGAAGCTCACGGGCGGCGGCGAAGTGGTCGGCAATGTCCCGCAAGGCCTGCCCTCCGCAGGTCTGCCGGCCGTTTCATGGGAGATGCTGGGCAGCCTGCTTTCGGCCGCCATGGTGATTTCGCTGGTGGGCTTCATGGAAGCCATTTCCATCGCCAAGGCCATCGCCGCCAAGACCAAGCAGAAGATCGATCCGAACCAGGAACTGATCGGTCAGGGCCTGGCCAACATCGCCGGTTGCCTGACTCAGGCGTTCCCGGTTTCGGGTTCCTTCTCACGCTCGGCGGTGAACATCAACGCCGGGGCGGTGACCGGAATGTCCTCGGTGTTCACCGGCCTGTTCGTGCTGCTGACGCTGCTGTTCCTGACGCCGCTGCTTTACCATCTGCCGCAGGCGGTGCTGGCGGCGGTAATCATCATGGCCGTGATCGGCCTCATCAATGTCGATGCCGTCAAGCATGCCTGGAAGGCCAGCCGGCATGACGGCATCGCCGCCGTGGCCACCTTCGTCGCCACCCTGGGGTTCGCGCCGCATCTCGACAGCGGCATCATGACCGGAGCCGGCCTGGCCATCGGCCTCTACCTTTATCGCACCATGTCGCCGCGCGTGGTCATTCTCGGGCGTCTTGCGGACGGCACGCTGCGCGATACCCGGGTACACAATCTGCCGCCGTCGCAAGTCGTCACCGCCGTACGCTTCGACGGCCGGCTCTATTTCGCCAACGTCGCCTTTTTCGAGGACGCCATCCTCGAGGCGGTGGCCAACAATCCCCAGGCACCCTACCTGCTGATCGTCGGCGACGGCATCAACGAGCTTGACGCCTCGGGCGAGGAAGTGATCCACCACATCGTCGAGCGCTTGCGCGACAACGGCATCGTCGTGCTCTTCGCCGGCTTGAAAAAGCAGGTGGTTGATGTCATGCAGGCCACCGGCCTGTACGCCGCGATCGGTGAAAAGAGCTTTTTCGCCACGACCGAGCGAGCCCTGGAAAAAATCTTTTCGCGCGAGGGGAAGCTCGGCGCCGCCGATGGCCTGCGCCCGGTCCCGGCACCGGCGCCTGTGCCGGAGCAGCGTTTTGGCTGAGCCGCCAGCGGCGGCAAGGCGGCGCGGCTTGCCGCGCCGCTGATAGAATCCGCCATCATTATTGCCGCCGACATGACCAGCCTTCTCCCCATCGATACCCTGCTGACAGCCGCCTGCACCTGGCTGGCAATCGGTCTGCTGGGGTTGGTGGCGCCGCGCAACACGCGCTTCATCAGCAAGACCCTGTTTCCGCTCGGCGCCCTCGTCGGCGTGCTGGTCGGCCTGGTGGCGCTGGGCTCGCTCGGCGGGCCGGCGCAAACCGCAGTGCTGGTCATCGGCCTGCCGGATCTGCCCTTCCACATGCGTCTGGACAATCTTTCGGCGGTGTTCGCACTGCTGCTGGGCTTCGTCTCGGCCGGCATTTCCATCTTTGCCGCCGGCTATTTCAGGAAGGGTGAAGGCACCGCGCCCGGGGTGCTGTGCCTCGAATACCACGTCTTCCTCGCCAGCATGCTGCTGGTGCTGCTGGCCGACGACGCCTACGCCTTCATGGTGGCGTGGGAGACCATGGCCCTGTCGTCCTTCTTCCTCGTCACCACCGATCATCGCCACGAGGAAATCCGCCGTGCCGGCTTTCTCTATCTGCTGATCGCCCATATCGGCGCCATCGCCATCCTGCTCTCCTTCGCCGTGATGACCGGCGGCGCCGGTGACTACAGCTTCGCCGGCATGCGCAGCCAGGGCCTGTCGCCGTTCTGGGCCTCGGCGGCTTATCTGCTGGCGCTCGCCGGCTTCGGCGCCAAGGCCGGCCTGGTGCCGCTTCACGTCTGGCTGCCGGAGGCGCACCCGGCAGCACCCTCGCCGGTGTCGGCGATGATGAGCGGCGTGATGCTCAAAACCGCCATCTACGGCCTGCTGCGGGTGAGCTTCGACCTGCTGCACGAGACGATCTGGTGGTGGGGTGTGGTCGCGCTCGCCGTCGGACTGGTCACGGCGCTGTTCGGCGTGCTCTACAGCACGGTGCAAAACGACATGAAGCGGCTGCTGGCCTATTCCTCGATCGAAAACATCGGGCTCATTGCCGTCGGCATAGGCCTGACGCAGATTTTTCATGCCTATCGCATGGAGGCGCTGGCGGCGCTGGCCATGACCGCAGTGCTGTACCACTGCCTGGCCCATGCCGGCTTCAAGAGCCTGCTGTTTCTCTGTACCGGATCGGTGCTGCATGCGACCAGGGAACGCAGCCTCGGCAAGCTCGGCGGCCTGATTCATCGCATGCCCTGGGTGGCCTGGCTGGCGCTCGCCGGAGTGATCGCCAGCGCCGGCTTGCCGCCCCTGTCCGGATTTGTTTCGGAGTGGCTGCTGCTGCAAAGTTTCCTCTTCTCGCCCGGTCTGCCGCACCCGTGGCTCAACATGGTGGTGCCGGTGGCGGCGGCGCTGGTCGCTCTCGTCGCCGCGCTGGCCGGCTTCGCCATGGTCAAGTTCTACGGCATCATCTTTCTCGGCCAGATGCGCGAGCCGGGGCTGAAGGACGCCAAGGATGCGGGTCCGTGGGAGAAGTCCGGCCTGGTCTGGCTGGCGCTGATTACCCTGCTGCTGGGGATCCTGCCGTCCACGGTGATTTCGCGCATCGATGCCGCGACGCGCCAGCTCCTCGGCACCGGCCTGGCCGACAAGCTGGAGCAGCAGGGCTGGTGGATGCTGGCGCCGATCTCGCCGGAGCGCGCCAGCTACGAACCGGTGATCTTTCTGGTCACCATCGCCGTCGCGCTGCTGCTCGGGCGCTGGCTGGTGCGCCATCTCTATCATGGCCGCGTCCGCCGCACCACGGCCTGGGACTGCGGCTACTACTTCCAGGGACCGCGGGCGCAGGATACGGCGGAGGGCTTCAGCCAGCCGATCCGGCGCATTTTCGGACCCATGTTCCGCATGCAGCGGCATCTGCCGACGGCCCGCGACACCGCGCCGTATTACACCGTCAAGGTCGAGGATCATTTCTGGTACTGGCTCTATCTGCCGCTGGCAAAACTGGTCGGCCGCGTGTCCACACTCGTCACGATCCTGCAGGGAGGGCGCATCGCCGTCTATCTGATGTACAGCTTCGTGACCCTGCTCGTACTCCTGCTGGTGGCCCGGCCGTGATAAGCAAAGCGCGCCCTGCCGGCCGCGCCTTGCCGGCGCAAATCTGGGCACCCCCGCCCGACCTCCCCCGCCAGGCGGGGGAGGTGACTGCTCAGCCCTGCCCGATGGGCAGGAGATTGAGGATGCGGCTGTGATCAGCGTTTCCGGACTGCTGGGGCAGACCTTCGCGATCCTGCTGGCGCTGCTGCTGGCGCCGCTGCTGTCGGGTTGGGTGGGGCAGTGCCGTGCCTGGCTGCAGAGCCGCAGCGCGCCGCCCCTGCTGCTGCCTTACTACATGCTGCACAAGCTGTTCCACAAGGATGTGGTGCTGGCCAATGGCGCTTCGTCGCTGTTCCGCGCCGCACCCTTCGTCATCTTCGGCTGCATGGTGCTGGCCTGCGCCATCATTCCCAGCCTGTCGACCGATCTGCCGCTCGCTCCCGCTGCCGACGCCCTGGCGCTGGTCGGCGTTTTCGGCCTGGCGCGCATCTTCATTTCGCTGGCGGCGATGGATGTCGGCACCTCCTTCGGCAGCCTCGGCGGCCGGCGCGAAATGTTGGTCGGTTTCCTCGCCGAGCCGGCCCTGCTGATGGTGATTTTCACTCTCGCCCTGACCGCCCAGTCGACCTCCGTCGCCACCATCGTCGAGACCATGGCCCGCCGCGATTTCGTCATCTACCCCAGCCTTGCCTTTGCCGGTATCGCCTTCACCTTCGTCTCCCTCGCCGAGAACGCGCGGGTGCCGGTCGACAATCCGGCCACCCACCTCGAACTCACCATGATCCACGAGGCGATGATCCTCGAATACTCCGGTCGCCATCTGGCGCTGATCGAATGGGCGGCGAGCCTCAAGATGTACGCCTATTCCTGCCTCGGCCTGGCGCTGTTCTTTCCCTGGGGCATCGCCGCCGGCGACAGTTTTGCCGCGCTGGTGGCGGCGATCCCGCTGCTGCTGTTCAAGCTCGCCATCGGCGGTTTCCTGCTGGCCGTGATCGAGACCATCAATGCCAAGATGCGTATCTTCCGCGCTCCCGAGTTTCTCGGCACCGCTTTCCTGTTGGCCGTGCTCGGCCTCCTGGTGCGCCTGTTGCTGGAGAGCCGGGTATGAACGTGGCAATTCCATTTTCGGCGCAGCTCATCAATCTTTTCGCCTCGGTGATCCTGCTGCTGGGTTTCGCCATGCTGGCGCAGCGGCGCGTGCTGCAGCTGATCAACCTGTTCGCCCTGCAGGGGCTGACGCTGTGCCTGTCGACCGTGGTGGCGGCAGTGACCACCGGGCAGTCGCATCTGTACTGGTCGGCCGCCCTGACGCTGGTGCTGAAGGCGATCCTGCTGCCGTGGATTCTTCACCGTCTGGTGCGCCGCCTGCAAGTCAAGGGCGAGGTCGAGTCCCTGATCAACATTCCGACTACCATGCTGGTCGGCATCGGACTGGTCATCATCGCCTTCAACGTCGCCCTGCCGATCTCGCAGTTGTCGCACACCATCACGCGCGGCACCCTGGGCATCGCCCTGGCCACCGTGATGCTGGCCTTCCTGATGATGATCACGCGGCAGAAGGCCATCACCCAGGTGGTCGGTTTCCTGGCCATGGAAAACGGCCTCTTCCTCGCCGCCACCAGCGCCACCTACGGCATGCCGATGGTGGTGGAACTGGGCATTGCGCTTGACGTGCTGGTCGGCGTCATCATCCTCGGCGTGTTCTTCTTCCAGATTCGCGACCAGTTCGACAGTCTCGATATCCGCCACATGGAACGCCTCAAGGACAGCTGACGGCCATGGATTTCTTCGTCATCATGCTGTTTATCCCCCTCGTCAGCGGCGCGCTGCTGACGGTGGTCGGCGAGCGCGAATGGGCGCCCAACCTCAACATCATCGCCAGCTTCGGCACCTTCCTCGCCGCCGCCGGCCTCACCGTCGAAATCGTCGCCAACGGCCCGCGCTTCGCCTTCGGCGAACATTTCTTCATCGACTCTCTAAACGTCTTCTTCGTCGCGCTGACCGCCTTCGTCGGGCTCACCACCAGCATCTTTTCCGGCCCCTACATGAGGAACGAGCGCGAGCACGGCAAGCTCACGGCAGCGCGCCTGCGTCTCTACAAGAGCATGTACCAGCTCTTCATGTTCACCATGCTGGTGGCGCTGACCACCAATAACCTCGGCATTCTCTGGGTGGCGATGGAGGCGGCGACGCTGACCACCGTCCTGCTCGTTTCGCTCTACCGCACACCGGCCAGCCTCGAAGCGGCGTGGAAGTATTTCATCCTTTGCGGCGTCGGTATTGCCCAGGCCCTGTTCGGCACCATCCTGCTTTACTTCGCCGCCGAACGTGTGCTGGGCCAGACCGGCAACGCGCTGCTGTGGACTCATCTGGTCGAGGTCAAGGGTCAGCTCGAACCGGCCATCATGGCCTTGTCCTTCATCTTTCTGCTGGTCGGCTACGGCACCAAGGTGGGCCTGGCGCCGCTGCACAACTGGCTGCCCGACGCCCATGCCGAAGGCCCGACGCCGGTGTCGGCGGTGCTTTCCGGCCTGCTCCTCAACGTCGCGCTGTACGCCATCCTGCGCTGCAAGGTGCTGGCCGACGGCGCCATTCCAGGCGAGTTCGCCGGCAATCTGATGATGGGCTTCGGCCTGTTCACGCTGCTCGTCGCCGCCTTCTTCCTGTCGCGGCAGAAGGATGTCAAGCGCATGTTCGCCTACTCGTCGATCGAGCACATGGGGCTGATCACCTTCGCCTTCGGCATGGGCGGTGCGGTGGCCAACTTCGCCGGCCTGCTGCACATGACCATGCACTCGCTGACCAAGTCCGCCATCTTTTTCGCTGTCGGCCATGCCACGCAAAAGACCGGAACCCAGCTGATGGAAGACATCCGCGGCCTGATCCGCATCAACCCGCTGATCGGCTGGGGGCTGATGCTCGGCACGCTGGCGATCCTCGGCATGCCGCCGTTCGGCGTCTTCGCCAGCGAGTTCATGATTCTCACCTACGCCATGAAGCATCACCCGTGGGCGACGCCGGTGCTGCTGCTGGCGCTGGGCGTGGCCTTCGCCGCCATCTTCGGCAAGGTGCAGCCCATGGTGTTCGGCGAAACCGAGGCCAAGCGTCTGCCGCATGCTCCCGCCATCACGCCGGTGTTCCTCCATCTCGGCATCGTGCTGATGCTGGGTCTCTACATTCCGCCTTACCTGACGCGCTGGTTCCATGAAGCCGCGCGCATGCTGGGCTAGCCATGATTCTCTGCGACGATTCGACCATCGAATTCATGCCGCAGCCCGGTGCCGGCGCGCCGGTCTGGCGCGGGCGCGTGTCGAGCGGCGAGGAACTCAAGGACTTCGCCGCGGCCGCGCACCTGGCCGGCGGTCGCCTGGCCGCGATGTGGGGTTCGGACTCGCGCCGGCGTGGCGGCGGCTTTCACCTGCATTGCGTGTTCGGCCTCGACACCGGCCATGCCTGGCTGAGCCTCGCTCTGCCGGCCGATGAACCGGCCTATCCCGACCTGTCGGGCATTTTCCCGGCAGCCAACCGGATGCAGCGCGCCACGCGCGACCTGGTCGGCATCGCCACCGAAGGCGGCGACCAGAGGCCCTGGTTGCGCCACGGCGCCTGGCCGGCGGACTGGTATCCATTGCGCCACGATGCCGTGCACGAGGTCGGCATGGGGCTCGGTTTCCAGAATTTCCCCAGCGACTACGATTTCGTCCAGGTTGGCGGCGAGGGCGCGCACGAAATTCCGGTCGGCCCGATCCATGCCGGAATCATAGAGCCCGGTCATTTCCGCTTTTCGGTGGTCGGCGAGCGCGTGCTGCGCCTGGAGCAGCGGCTGGGTTACCAGCACAAGGGCGTCGAGAAACTGTTCATCGGCGCGGATATCGCCCGCGGTGCGCGACTGGTTGGCCGTGTCTCCGGCGACTCCACCTGTGCCTTCGCCTGGGCATTCGCCGCGGCGGTCGAGGCGGCGTGCCGGGTCGCGGCACCGCGGCGGGCGCTGCTGCTGCGGGCACTGATGCTGGAGCGCGAGCGCATCGCCAATCATCTGGGCGATCTCGGCGCGCTAGGCAATGACGCCGCCTTCGCGTTTGGCCTGACCCAGTTCCTGCGCCTGAAGGAAGACTGGCTGCGCCTGAATCATCAGGTGTTCGGCCACCGTTTCATGATGGATTGCATCGTACCCGGCGGCGTCGCCGCGGATGTCGATCGCCCTGCGCTCGATGCCATTGTCTTGCAGTGCGATAACGTCGGCCGGCAGGTGAAGGAATTGCGTGCGTTGTATGACGAGCACTCCGGCCTGCAGGACCGTTTCGTGACTACCGGCGTGGTCGGCGCCGCCCTGGCGCGCGAACTGTCGCTGACCGGGATGGGCGCCCGCGCCAGCGGCATTCTGCTCGACGGCCGGGCGCACCGGCAGGGATATACGCCGCCGCCGCCCTATGCCGAACTGGGGGTGCGCCCCGCCATCGACGAGCGCGGTGACGTCGCCGCGCGGGTTGCCGTCCGCTTCGACGAAGTTTCCGAATCGCTGCGCTTGCTGCGCGAAATTGCCGCCGCCATGCGCTTGGGCGAAACGCGCGCCGATGTCGCGCCGGTCGCCGACGCCGGCGGGCTTGGCGTGATCGAAGGCTGGCGCGGCGAGGTGCTGGTCGGCGTTCAGTTCGACAGCGACGGCAAGTTCGCCCGCGTGCATCCGCACGACCCGTCGTGGCAGGCCTGGCCGGCCCTGGAACATGCGGTAATGAAGGACATCGTCCCCGACTTCCCGCTCATAAACAAGTCCTTCAATCTGTCCTATTCAGGAGCCGATCTGTGATCCGCCTGCTGCGCCACATCTTCCGCACCGGCATCCTTACCGAGCCGACGCCCGACGCCGGGGAAGGGCCGCAGCGCGAGATCGACCGGCTGCACGACGAGATTCTGCATATCCTCGGCCGGGCCCTGACCATCCGCGAGGTTGATGCCGGTTCCTGCAACGGCTGCGAACTTGAGATCCACGCCCTCAACAATCCCTACTACAACCTCGAGGGCCGCGGCATCAGGTTCGTTGCCAGTCCGCGCCATGCAGACATGCTGCTGGTGACCGGACCGGTGACCAAGAACATGGAGAATGCGCTGCGCATCGCCTACGACTGTACGCCCGACCCCAAGCTGGTCATCGCGGTGGGCGACTGTGGCTGCAACGGCGGTGTTTTCGGCGAGAGCTATGCCAGCTGCGGTGCGATCGAGAACGTGGTCGGCGTCGATCTGCGCATCCCCGGCTGCCCGCCTGCACCGCTGGCGCTGATGCAGGGGATTCTGGCGGCGGTGCGCAAGTCAAAGTAGCCCGCTGCCGTCGCCGCCGGGAGTCGGGGCAAGACCGGGTCCGCTGATTCCTTTGTCCTGCGCAGACTTGCCGGCTCTTGCCGTGCCAAGCGGCGTGATGCCACGCCCTTGGCTACCCTGCCAGCATTACCCTGGCGCTTACGCCGAGGCCGCCGGGCCCGCCCGTGATGGCGATACGGGCGTCGTGAAGTTCGGCGACGCGGCGGCAGATTGCGAGTCCGAGTCCGGTCCCCGGTTTTTCATGGCCGGCAATGCGATAGAAGCGCTCGAATACCCGCTCGCGTTGCGCCTCGGGAATGCCCGGACCGTCGTCGCTGACCTCGACCACCAGGCCGGCGGCCTCGCGCCGGATGCTGACGCCGATGTGGCCGCCGCGCTGCGTGTAGCGGATCGCGTTATCCACCAGATTGCCGATCAGCATCGACAGCATGTCGGCATTGCCGAGCAGCGGCGGCAAGCCGGGCTCGACATCGAGTTCCATCACCTGCTCGCGTTGCAGTGCCAGCGGCGCCAGTTCCGCACACGCCGTTTGCGCCACTTCGCCCAGGCTTACCGGCTGTGCATCGGGCAAGGCCTGTTCGGGGTCGAGACGGGCCAGCGTCAGCAGTTGTCCGAGCAGGCGTATGCCCCGTTCAACGCTGCGCTGCAACTGGTCCATGGCATGCATTCGCTCGGCTTCGCCGTCGGCGGCGCGCGCGGCGTGCAAATGCGCCTGGATGGCGGCCAGCGGAGTGCGCAACTCATGGGCGGCGTTGGCGGTGAAGCGCCGTTCGTTGTCCAGGGTATGGTTCATGCGCTGCAGCAACTCGTTCAGCGCCAGCACCATGGGGCGCACTTCCTCGGGGGCGCTCGCGGCATCCAGCGGCACCAGGTTGTCGGGCTGCCTGTTCGCCATCTCGCGCGCCAGAGTGCCGAGCGGGACCAGACCGCGGCCGATCGCAAGCCAGAGCAGGAAAATCAGCAGCGGCAAGCCCAGCGCCAGCGGGCTGACCAGGCGCAGGGCGATGCGGCGCACCAGGCTGTTGCGCAGATCGTGGGCCTCGCTCACCACGATGCGGAAGTCATGATGCATGTCCCAGACGGCATAGTGTCGCCAGATCTGGCCCTGGCTGTCGGTGGTTTCGGAAAAACCGTCCTGCCCGGTCATCACCGTGGCCGGCGCGTTGGCCGACTTCAGCAGCAAATGATCTACCCCGTTCCAGATCTGGTAGCGCAGCCTCTTTTCGTACTCGGCGTAGAGCAGGTGATTCGGTCCCTGCCCGGTCGGGCCGGCGACGACCGGCAGCGGCGGCACGCCCTGACCGGCAGTATTCGCGGCTAGCGAGCGGCTTTTCACCAGACGTTCGGGCAAGTCCGGCCATTGCGTGAAAATCTCGGCCAGCGCGGGCGATTCCCGGTTGCCGGGGATTGCGATCGGATCTTTGTCGTCCGGATCGGTGACCCGCAGCAAGGCCAGCGCGGTCTGGGCCAGATGAGCGTCGAACAGTTCATATACTTCATCGACGCTGTCGCGCAGGGTGAACCAGGCGACGCCGGCCCAGTAGGCGAACGTGCCGAAGAGCAGCGTAAGCAGCAGGCGCCGGCTCAGCGACAGGCGGGCGATCACGCCGCGGGCCTGGCGAGGGTGTAGCCGACGCCGCGCACCGTCTTGATGCTGTCCGCGCCGAGCTTGAGGCGCAAATTGTGGATATGCACCTCGACGGCATTGCTCTCCACATTCCGGCCCCAGCCATACAGAGACGTCTCCAGCTGGCTGCGGGTGAGGACGCGTCCGACGCCTTCCATGAGTGCGCGCAAGAGGGCCAGTTCGCGAGCGGAAGCGGCTACCGCCTTGCCGTTCCGGCTGACGGTATGCGCCACCAGGTCCAGCGTCAGTTCGCCGACGCTGAGGGAGCCGCCGGTGCTGCGGCCGGAGCGGCGGATGAGGGCGCGCACGCGCGCAATCAACTCCTCCATGTCCGCGGTCTTGACCAGATGGTCGTCGGCGCCGCGGTCCAGGCTGATCACCTTGTCGCGCGTGGTGTCGCGCGCCGTGAGCATGAGCACGGGCAGGGCGTTGTTCGTGCTGCGCAGTTCGCGCAGCACTTCCAGTCCGTTCATCACCGGCAGGCCGATGTCCAGCACCATGGCGGCGAACTCGGTGGCGCCAAGAACGTCCAGTGCCGCCTTGCCGTCTCTTACCCAGGTGACGGCGAAGCCCGCCTTGCCGAGAGCGGCGCGCAAGCCATCCCCGAGCAGGGGGTCATCCTCGACAAGCAGCAGTTTCATGGGCCTCGGATCTCATTCGAATCGCGTCCAAGCCGCGAGCGGCTTCCGGCCGTAAGCAGATTTCACGACTCTGGGAAAATCTTAACACGCCTTAAGTATTCAGGCCCTTGCCTAAGCCTGCCTTCAGACCTGCTTGCTAAAGTGGTTTCCTAGTTGTCCAGGTTTCAACAGTGAGGTTGCTGCGACCGTGTTCCCCTCCAGGTGGAGCCGGCGACGGCAACCCGACATCAAGGGAGGATCCGGAATCAGGCCGTCGCCAGACGTGCCATCGTGTCTCCCCTCGACGACGCGTCCGTTTCAGTGTGCAGCAGCACCTTGCTTGTAACCGCAGCAAACCGCGCGCCCACAGGTCGCCCGGTACCAAGGCAAAAGGGGATATTCACGCATGGCAACAAATCATACAGTCACGTTCCTCAGGTCCTGCGCGCTTGCCGCTGCGGCACTGCTGTTCGGCCTGGCGCCTGCCCACGCGGCCTCAGCCTCGGCCGAAGGCGATCCGATGGCCAATGCCCGGATCGTCGGCGAAAAGCGCTGCGGTGAGTGCCACGACACCGAGAAGAGCCTTTTCGGCCACACCCAGCACGCCAAGGTGTTCCGCGAAAACCCGCGCAACGAAACCGAGAAGGCGGTCTGCGAAGCCTGTCACGGCCCCGGTTCGCTGCATGCCGTCGACACCAAGGACAAGAACAAGATCATCGGCTTTTCCAAGGAGTGGGGTACCGCCATCGAGCGCCAGAACGGGCAGTGCCTCAACTGCCATTCCGGCGGTCAGCGTCTGCACTGGCCGGGTTCGATCCACGCCACCAACAAGCTTGCCTGCTCCGACTGCCACAATCCGATGGCGCGGTTTTCCGCCAACGGCCTGATGAAGAAGGCCGGCATCACGGAAACCTGCCAGACCTGCCATCAGCAGCAGCGCGCCGAGTTCCGCAAGAAGTCGCACATGCCGGTGCCCGAAGGCAAGATGACCTGCGAGGATTGCCACAACCCCCACGGCAGCAGTTCGAAGCGACTGCTCAAGGCCGACAGCGTCAATGAACTCTGCTACACCTGTCACATGGAGAAGCGCGGTCCCTTCCTCTGGGAGCATGCGCCGGTGCGCGAGAATTGCCTGAACTGCCACTATGCGCACGGCTCCAACGCCGACAAGCTGCTGGTGCAGACGCGGCCCTTCCTCTGTTCCGGCTGCCACAGCACCACCGGCACCATGGGCCACGCCGTGTGGGGCAACAATACGCTGGGCAATACCGCGTCGGCGATTGCCACCACCAACCAGATGGGTGGCGCACTGGGCAATCTCCCGACCAAGCGCATGACCGGTCGTTCCTGCCAGGAATGCCATTCGGCGATCCACGGCAGCAACAGTCCTTCCGGCGCCCGCTTCCAGCGCTGACCTGATACGGGAGACTGCTAAATGGCTCAGTTCAATACCTCCGGGAGTTCTTGCATGACGACTCGTCCCCGCTTGAAAATAATCGCCGCCTGCGTCGGCGTCGCCCTTGCCCAGTGGGGTGCCGGTTCCGCCCGCGCCGACTCGGCCGTCGGCGTCGACACCGCCCTCGGCAACGCCCTTAATCCGCCCGGCCGCTCGGCCGTGCCGCGCCCCCTGGCGGACGACGGGCTCGATACCGTGCGCCACTCGCCGTCAGGCCAGCTTTACGGCATCCCCTACGACCGCGCCGCTGAAGGCGGCAACAAGACCGCGGGCGGCTGGGAATATTCCGGCGGCGTCGAGGTCGGCGTGATCGGCGGCGACGCCGGCAGGAAGAACGCGCTGTTCCGCAAGTACAAGGACTTGAAGAACGGCGCCTATCTCGACTACTTCGAGATTGAAGCGGAAAAGCCCGACAGCGCCAACTTCATCCAGGCTTTCGGCGGCGGCGCCGGGCGGCAGGACCAGTTTTACGGCATGCAATTCGGGCGCTACAACGACTGGAAGGCCAAACTGTTCTACAGCGAGACCATCCACGTTTTCAGCGACAACTGGAAGTCGATCTACAACGGCGAGGGGTCGGGCGATCTGACGACCGGGCTTGCCGCGCCGAGGGCAGTGACATCAGGCACGCTCGCCGCCCAGGCGACCACGCTCGGTCTCGCCGCCTATGGTGCCGCCGGTGCTTGTACTGCGATTGCTCCATGCTGGGCCTACAACGGCAAACTCTACGCCAACGGCACGGCGCTCGCCGGCATCAACGGCATTGTCGGCACCTATAACGCCGCAGGTGCGCTGGTTGCCGGCTCGGAACAGTCCAACATGGCGCTGGCCCTCAGCAACAAGGCGGCGGCAACTGCGGACAGCGAACTGTCCCTGGTGCGCAAGAAGGGCGGGCTGCGCCTCGAAGCGACGCTGGACAACTTCTGGAAAGGCTATGCCAGCTACAGCAGCGAGAAGCGCAAGGGCAGCCGGCCGTTCGCCATGAACGAGGCCAATATCTCGAGCGAAATCGCCGAACCCATCGACTACGATACCCACGAACTTCTGGCGGGTCTGCAGTATGCCGACTCGCTCACCCAGGCCAATCTGCGCGCCTCCATGTCGATGTTCCGCAACAACATCAGCACGCTGAACGTGCAGTATCCGCTGCTCGGCGTTGCCGGCGGCAACGGCGTGGTGCAGGCGGCCACCTACGACCTGTATCCGGACAACCACGCCTTTAATCTGAAGGGCGAATTTGCACGCCAGCTACCCGACTTCTACAAGGGGCGCTTCACCGCGGCGGTGTCCTGGGGCAGCAACCGGCAGAACGACGACCTCCTGGCGCCGATCTCGGCAGCCCAGAGCGCCCAGTATGCGGCGGCCGGCATCACCAACCTGACCAGCAACAACATCGGCTACGCTGCAAACAGCGGCCTGGTGTCAAACTGGAATACCACCGCCGCCTTGAGCCAGGCGACCTCCAGGCAGCGCATCGACAACAAGCTGCTGGATCTGGGCCTGTCTCTCAAGCCGGTCGAGGACCTCAGCGTCAAGGGCAGTTTCCGCAGTTACGAGACGGTTAACAAGGGCGGCTACATCGCCTACAACCCCCTCACCGGCCAGTTCGGCAGGGGCATCGCGGAAGGCAACGGTCTCGGCGGCTTTGACGGCGTAGTCGGCCTGCGGCCCGGCGCGACGCCGGGTACGGCGGGAAGCTGCTACGTCCCTCCCGGGCTCGCCGGCAATGCTTTGATCGCTACTTGTCAGTTCGGGACAGGCGCCAATACGGTGGCCTCGGGTGTCAACATTCCCGTGTTCGGCCAGGCGCGATCGACCAAGCAGGACAATTACGGCGTGACCGCGGACTACGATCTGACCCGGACCAGCAGCATCAATGCCGCCCTGGAACGGGAGGACTTCAAGCGCAACTTCCGCGAACGCGAAAAGACCTGGGAAGACAAGTTCAAGCTGGGCTATGTCAACCGCGCCCTCGGGGACACCACATTGCGTCTTTCTGCAGAGACCGACCGCAAGCGCGGTGGAGAGTATCGCTACCGGACTTTCGAGGATCTCGGCCAAGGGTTGCCGGGGCTCGATATCGCCACGCTGCTTGCCAATATCACGGCCGCCACCGGTGCCGGCATCGGTCAATATCCGAACCTCAATGCCAATTTCTTCAACCGCTACTCGTACTACTTCCGCAAGTACGATCAGGCCGATCGCGACCAGAACATCCTCAATGCCCGCCTGAACTTCCTGGCGCGGGAAGACCTGGATCTGGGCGCCACCTTGCAGATGAAGGACGTGAAGTATCCCGATTCCTTCTACGGTCTCGAGAAGGACACGCAGAATTCATTGAGCCTGGATCTCAATTACCAGCCCTCGACCTCTGAGAATTTCTACGCCTTCTACACCTACCAGCAAGGCAAGAAGGCGATGAATCTGAACTCGGGCCAGGCCTCCCTCGTCAATACGGCCTGCACCGCCGCCAATCTGGCTTTGTACGGCTACTCGGCCTGTGCCGACAACATCGGCGGCACCAACGGCGGGCGTCCGCTGTCGTCGGCCTGGTCATCGACCAATGACGACCGCAACGACGTGTTCGGCTTCGGCATGCAGAAGGATCTCGGCAGTCTGCGGTTCGGCCTCGACTACACCTACTCGAACAGCACGACCCGGATCGACTATGCCTACGGCGGCACGGCGATAAGCAACGTCGCCGCGACACAAGCGGCAGCGGCCGTGATCGCCGGCAGTGCCCTGCCCAACATGACCTACGTCCAGCACACCCTGAACCTCAACCTCCTCATCCCGATCGACAAGAAGCTGTCGATACGCCTGTTCGACCGCTATGAGATCGGCAAGGTCAAGGACTGGCATTACGACGGCGTGATCACGGGGGCCGTCGCCAATTACGACAGCGGCACCCTGTTGCTCGATGCCGGGCCCCAGAGCTATCGCGCCAATGTCATCGGCGTGTTCATCCACTACAAGCTGTGAGACTGACGTTGCCATATCCTGCCGGAGGAGCTGAAAATTGAACAAAGTTGATCGAGATCGCAGTCACAAGGCCGGGCCGGGCCGCGCCGTCGTCGTCATTGCCGCGGTGCTGGCGGCGATGCTGGCAGGGCCGGCGGCGGCAGAGGATGCCAAGACCATCGCCGCCACGGTCTGCGTCGCTTGCCACGCCGGGGATGGCAACAGCGTCATTCCCATGTTCCCCAAGATCGCCGGTCTGCAGGAGGAGTACATCGTCAAGCAGTTGAAGGACTTCATGTCCGGGCGACGCAAGAGCGACATCATGGCTCCGGTCGTCGCTGCGCTAAAGGCGGAAGATGTGGCACCACTGGCCACGTATTTCAGCAGCCAGAAGATGAAGGCGGGAGAGGCCGAAGACAAGAAGGCCGTCGCCCTGGGCAAATTGATCTTCCATGATGGCAACGAAGAAACCGGCGTGCCGGCCTGCGTCGGCTGTCACCAGCCGGAAGGCGTCGGCCATGTCATTTACCCGCGCATCGGCGGTCAGCATGCCACCTACGTGGCCCAGCAACTGAAAAACTTTGCGGCCGGCGAGCGCAACAACGACGTCAGCCGCTACATGCGCGTCACCGCCAAGCGCCTGAGCGAAGAAGAAATCAACGCCGTGGCACAGTACATTGCCGGCCTTGGCGCAAAGTAAAATGCTGCGAAATCAGGAGAAATACTCGTGAACAAGTTTCTGACAACGATGATGGTAGTGCTGTCCCTGCCCCTGGCGGCCGTGGCACAGACGCCGGCCTGGAACGAATTGAAAGGGGAGTTGAAGGCCGCCCTGGAAAGCAAGGGTGATCCGGTCCGCGGCGAGAAGGCTTTCGATTCCTGCGTCGGCTGTCACCGCAAGGATGCGTCGGGCCGCACCAGCGGTGCCTATCCGCGCCTGTCCGGTCAGCATGCGACGGTGCTGATCAAGCAGATCGCCGACATTCGCGCCGGCCGCCGTAGCAATCCGAAGATGGAGCCTTACCTCGACGACCATGCGCTGACCGCCTTCGAGATCGCCGATCTTGCGATTTATGTGCAGGGGCTGCCGATTTCGAGCGAAAACGGCAAGGGTCCCGGCACCGGCGTCGCGGCCGGGCGGCAGATCTACGACAGGGACTGCGCCAGTTGCCATGGCGGCAAGGGCGAGGGCAACGCCGAGAAGTTCTATCCCATGGTGGCGGCCCAGCACTACAACTATCTGCTGCGGGAATTGAAGTTCATCCGTGACGGCGACCGTCGCAACGCGAATCCCGACATGGTGAAGGCGATCAAGCCCTACTCGACCGCCGATCTGGAAGCGCTGGCCGACTACATGGCACAGCTCGCACCACCGAAGAAATAGGCGTCCCCGCGTTCGCGACACAAGCGCCCCGCCTGCCGGGGCGCTTGTGCTTTCATCGGCAGGCGTGATTTGGTTCGCTGCGTCGATGCCGGCGCAGACTCGACATCGGAATGCTTCATGATCAATTTGCCATCGGCCGCACAACTGGTGTTTGTGCTGCTCATCGCCGTGCCGTTTTCCGCCGCCGCGCGCGACGACGCCTGGCAGCCGCGCGAGGACAATGCCGCCTGGCGCGCCGAATGCAGCGCCTGCCACATCGCCTTTCCGCCGGCGTTGCTGCCGGCGGACGACTGGCTCGACATCATGTCGCGGCTGGACAAGCATTACGGCGTCGACGCCAGTCTTGAGACGACGCTGCGGCAGCAGATCGGAGCCTTCCTGGAACGCAATGCCGCCGCCAATCGTTCCCTTACCAGCCGCGACGACGTGCCGCGCATCACCAGCGCCGACTGGTTTGTGCGCAAGCATCAGGGTGCGATCCGTCTCTGGCGCAAGGGCAAGCTCAAGAGCCTGGCCGACTGCGCCGCCTGCCACAAGGGACCGGACATCGAACGCATGACCGGCAACTGACAAGGTGGCACTGCCGGAACGCTGCAGGCGGCCATAAGAAATTGAAATCGCCACGCGCCGCCGCTTCGCTATGCTTGACGGCATGTCGCAATGGCTGACCATTTCCCGCGCCGCACACCTGCTCGGCATTTCGCGCATTGCTTTGCAGAAGCAGATCCGCGACGGCGAACTGCAGTCCTTCGATGGCATGGTGGCAACGGATGACTTGCTGCGGACCCGGCCGGAACTCGATCTGGAGGAGTCGGGCAGTTTCGAGAAGACCCGGGCGATTCGCGAAGATGCGTTTGCCAGGCGGCTGCGCGAGCGCATCCTGCCGACGCAGGAAGCGCTGGCCCAACGCCTGTTTGCACAGGGGCAGGAACTCACCGAATTGCAGCGCACGCTGATGCGCTACCACACCCTGTTCGAATCCCTGCAGGCGAGGCTTGCGGCGACATCGCCGCCCTCCGCGACCGAACTGATCCGGCTGCTGGACGACGGACTGGCAGAGGCTCTGGCCGTTCCGGCGCCAGCCCGGGACGTGGCCGCACTAGATGCTATGCTGAGCGTCATGTCGGCGCACGTCACGGTCAAGCCATCGGGTCGGGAATTCTTTGTCGAGGGTTCGGAGACCCTGCTGCAGGCGGCTCTGCGCGCCGGACTGGCGCCCAACTATGGTTGCGGCAACGGCATCTGCGGCCTGTGCAAGGCGCGTGTGGTAGCCGGCGAGGCACGCTCCGTGACGCCCTATGACTACCGTTTCTCGGAGGCCGAGAAGGCTCAGAACCATATCCTGATGTGCTCTTGCACGGCGCTCAGTTCCGCTCTCGTGCTGGAAGTGCTGGAAGCGGGCGTGCCGGAGGACATCCCCGAGCAGCGCATCGTCGCCAGGGTACGCAGCGTCGATCGGCTGAGCGACGAGGTGATGCGCCTGCACCTGCAAATGCCGCGCAGCAACCGCCTGCGCTTTCTCGCCGGGCAACGGGTCACGCTGGGACTCAGCGCCGGCAAGGTGAGCGGCAGCGATCTTCACGGGGAATACCCGGTGGCGAGCTGTCCCTGCGATGACCGCAACCTGCTCTTTCACGTCGGTCGCACCGAGGGCCAAGCCCCGTCACATGTCTTTTCGCAATGCCTGTTCGACGGCAGGATCAAGGCCGGCGACGACATCTCGGTATGGGGGCCATGGGGCAGCTTCATACTGCAGCAGGGCTCGCCGCGTCCGCTGGTCTTCATTGCCATCGACCTCGGCTTTGCCCCCGTGAGCAGCCTGATCGAACATGCCATTGCGCTGGACGCCGCCGAGTCGATTTCGCTCTACTGGGCCAGTGCGCGGCCTGGCGGCCAGTATCTTCCCGGGCAGTGCCGGGCATGGGCCGCGGCGCTCGACGAATTCGACTACCTGCCGCTGACGATTGACGAGCTGTCGCCCTTGCTGGCGGCGAATGCTACCCTGCCGCTGAGCGATATTTATCTTGCCGGCGCCGCCGGATGCGTGGAGCCACTGGCCGCCATGCTGCTGGCTTCAGGCGTACCGCCCGGCCAATTGCATGTTGAGGCGCTTTGATACCATGGCCGAGAAACCGCGACGCATCATTCCCATTCAGGCGCAGGGCATCGCCCCTGAACTCGACGCCTGTTCCGCGGCCGAACCCTTCGTCCTGATGGTTCTCGGCGACAGCATGGAACCGGAGTTTGTCGAGGGCGAGGTGATCCTGATCGAGCCTGAAGGTCTGGCCGGCGACGGTTCGTATGTTCTCGCCCGACTTGAGGGCGAGTGGACTTTCCGCCAGCTGGTCCGGCATGGAGAGGCTTGGCGCCTGCAGGCGCTGAATCCGGCCTATCCCGCTGCAGATATTGCCGACCTCGGCGCCATCAGGGGCGTCATTGTTCAAAAATCGAAGCCGGGCCGTCGCCGGGCCAGCAAACGTTACGTGGAGTAAGCCGGATGCCGTACTACATCTACAGGGTGACACCCGTCGGGCCGATTCGTCAGCTCGCAAAAATCAGCCGGTTCGACAGCTTCAAGGAGGCCTCAGACGAAGCCAAGCGCCTGCGTCGCGATGCCGGCCTGGCGCCGGGCGAGACCATCAAGACCATGTTTGCCGACAACGAACTGCAAGCGGAAGACCTGCTCAATACGCCGCGCGGCGAACAGCCGGTGACGGGGGAGGACAACTAGTTCCGTGGTCGACGAAGCGGCCTTCCGCCACGCCCGGGGCGAGATCAACCGCTTGCCCTGCGTCTTCGAGCGCGCCTTGCTGGCGCGCCATGCCGCGTGCGAACTGGCGGTGCGGCACCAGATCGCCGAACGGGAAACGGTGGCCTGCGCCCAGCCGGTGGCGCGCGCTCTGTGCGCACAGATGGCGGCCCTGCTGCGCGACAAGTCGGCTTTTGCGCTTGGCCTCAGCGGCCCGCAGCGCATCCTGCCGCACGCGATGCTGATGAAGCTGCAGTGCGGCGGACTCGACGGCCTGAAGGCCCTGCTCGATGCCGATGCGGTGGCGCCTGATGTGCGACGCCTGGTGCGCCTCGCCCAGGAGCGCTACGGCGAACTCGGCGAGCTGCCTTTTTCCGAGATCGTGCAGGGCGTGGCGGCGTGGAAGGGGCGGCGCCGCGGTGCCGGAGGGCCGCGATGATCGCCGGCATGGCAGCGCTGGTTGATGCGGTACAGACCAACTGCGACATTGCCGATGCGCGTCATGCGCGCGATGTCAGCCTGTGCAGTTACCTGCTGGCGATGCGCGAGTTCTATCGCTGGCAGCATCGACTGCCCTGCGGCGTGGCGCCGCCGCGTGACGACGTGGGACGCTGGATCGCCGAGCGCGAGCGGCGTTGGGAGGAGATGATGGAAGCGGATTTCGTTGCCGTGCCGGTGGCCGGTCGCGACTTTGATCCCTTCGCCGCCGAGCAGGTCAACGCTGCGCTGGCCGGCAGCGGCCTGATGTATGGCGCCGGGGTGGGGCGCTTCCACAAGCCGCACTTTTTCCTCGGCAAACTCGCTCGCGACGAACGGCGCGGCGATGCCCGCCTGCTGGTCTGCGGTTATGAATATGCGCGTGATGTTTCGGCTATCCCGGCGGCATCGCAGGGCAGCACGCTGATCGTGCGCCGCGAGGCGCTGCGGCAGTGGTTGTGGGAGCTGGCGGAAGGCTGGAGTGTCAGGCAGCAGCGCGGTGCGCTGGAAGCCGCCTTGCTCGGCTACGGCTTCGACGTTGATCCGCAGGGCGCCATCGAGCGCATGACCGACGGCGAAGTCGAAACTCTGGTGCTGCACGAGGAAGGCGAAAGGGCTGCCGGACGCCTGCTGGGCGACGACTGGTCAGGGCTGCTTGCGGGCTTTCGCGGCAAACGCGCCGAACTGCTGTCCCGCGCCGTGCGTGACAACCTCGCCGATTGCCTGGTGACCTTGCCCGCTCTGCTGCAGCGGGGCGCACAGGACTCGCTGCATTTCTGGTTCTCGACCTTCGATGGCATGCGCCGCGAACTGTTTCCGCGTCTCATCGTCGCCTATGCGGCGAGCGCCAGTGCCGGTGGCGGCGAGTTGCTGCCGGAGGCCGCCGCGGCCGGCAGCCTGCATTTCGTCGCCCTCGGCCGGCGCCTGCTGCAACTCGACGAAGGCGGCATCGAGGCACTGTCGCACCAGGTCACCACGATCGCGCTGTAGCAGGTTCGCGCCGGTTCCGGCGACGATTATTCCTTGATGGCTTCGACGGCGATGGAGAGGGTGACCTCGTCGCTGACGTAAGGCGCGTTCTTGCCCATGTTGAATTCCGAACGCTTGACTCTGGTTATTGCGTTGGCGCCGATCGCATCTTTCTTGGCCATCGGGTGCGGCATGGCGTGGAAGGAAGTCAGGGTCAGGGTGATCGCCTTGGTGACGCCCTTGATGGTCAGGTTGCCCTCGACGGCCACGGGCTTGTCGCCTTCGAACTTCACCCTGGTCGACTTGAAGGTGATGACCGGGTACCTGGCCGTGTCGAAATAGTCTTCGCCCTGGATGTGCTGGTTGAACAGCGCATATCCGGTATTGACCGAGGTGGCATCGATGGTCACGTCTACCGATCCTGTTTTGGCGGCGGCATCGAAGACGATCTTGCCGCTGGTCTTGTCGAAGCGGTGCAACTGGTTGGAGTAGCCGAAGTGGTTGTATTCGAAGCGCGGCGCGGTGTGCGTCGCCTCGATGTTGAAGGTTTCCGGCGCCGCCAGGGTGGCGGCCGAGAAGGCGGAAAGGGCAAGGGCGAGAGTGAATTTTTTCATGGGTTTTCTCCTGGGGAAGGGGTTTGCTGCGGGGCTTACCTGGCGGTGGTCGCAGCTGCGGTGGCCACCAGACGGAATTTGATTTGCACTTCGTTGGCGACGGTGCCGAAGTCGGCCCAGACGCCGTCGCCGATGCCATAGTCGGCGCGCTTCAGCACCAGGCTGCCATCGAAGCTGGCGCTGTTGCCTTCCTGGCGCAGCGTGACGGGCGTGACCAGGTCCAGTGTGCGCCCCTTGATGGTCATCCTGCCGGCAACCTCGAAGCGGTTGGCGCCCAGGGGTTTGACTGTCGTGGATACAAATTTGGCGACGGGGAATTCCCTGGTGTTGAACCAGGCCTTGCTCACGACTTCATCGTTGGCGTCTTTCGAGCCGGCGTCGATGCTGGCCAGGTCGATCTCCAGTTCGGCCTTCGCCGCAGCCGGCCGCGCCGGGTCAAACGCCAGCTTGCTGCGGAAGTTCTTGAACTGGCCTTCGACCGGCACGTTCATCTGCTTCGAGACGAAGGACAGGGCGCTCTTGTTGATCTGCACCTGGGAGTACTCGACGGCTGCGGCCGGCAGGCTGATGAGCAGGGCGCAGCCAAACGCGACGTCACGCAATGAGGATTTCATTTTCCGTCTCCGGACAAGGTTGTGCTGCCGGGCGCGGGCAGCATGCGGGTGAGCACGTCGTCGCGGTCGATGAAATGGTGTTTGAGCGCGGCGCCGAGGTGGGCGATCACCAGGGCCGCCATGGTGAAGTTGAGCAGTTCATGAACCTCCGCCAGCAGTTTTCCCAGTTCGACATTCTTCGACAGCAGGTCGGGCAGCGGCAGCAGGCCGAACCAGACGGTCTGGAAGCCCTTGGCCGAGCTCATCAGCCAGCCGGAAAGGGGCACGGCGAACATCAGCAGATAGAGCAGCACGTGGGTCGCGGTGGCGATGTTGCGCTGCCAGGCCGGCATTGCCGCGGGGAGTTCGGGCGGCCGGTGCCGGAGGCGCCAGCCCAGGCGTAGCACGACGAAGAGGAAGACCGTGACACCGGCCCACTTGTGCCAGGAGTAGATCCTGAGTTTCTGCGGCGACAGCGGCAGATCGTGCATGTACAGGCCGACTGCAAAGGTGGCGAGGATGGCGACGGCAATCAGCCAGTGCAGGCCGATGGCCAGGCCCGAATAGCGCGGAGCGGAAGCTGTGCTGAGGTTGCGATTCATTCCGGTTGGTTTCGTCCGAGACGGTCGTTAGGCGAAGGCCGTACTTTACGCATCCGCCGGCCCATAACCAAGACGGGTAGCCACAAATCATTGGTGCAAGTGAGGCAACAATGCGGCGTGGCTCCCGGCCCTGACCCATACCATCCCGGAGGCAGCGCATCCGGGACATATCCCACACGGGGATACCGTCCCCGCCCCGGAGGGGCGGGGACATATCGCTGGGACACCTGGCCGCGAAGCGGCGTTCCAGGTGTGCAGAGATCCGTCTCGGATGCAGCGCATCCGAGACATATAATCAACGCATGCCACGCTTTGCCGCGAACCT
>CAINHS010000050.1 GCA_903848955.1 uncultured beta proteobacterium | reverse complement strand
CGAAACTCTTTGGGTAAGCGAACCGCTTGACTACGGCCCGATTGGAAGATGCGAGCTGTGTCCACTGGGACTCCTCAATTGGTGGTGACTACCAATGGTAGCTATCTTTGGAAATAAAGCAAGGGCTAAAGGAATGATCATGACCAACAACAAACCACCTGCTAGTTCCGAAGAAGTTAAAGCTGCACTGGCGGAGATGTTGCGTAACGCAGCGAAGGCCCAACCCGCACCAGCCAAGGCACCACAACCCGCCGAGCCTGCTAAACAAGGCAACTAATCCGGCTTGCGCGGCGCCCTCGCAGGCTTCTATCGTAGGTCAGCTGCCGTACCGCGTCCATGGCAAAGCCTCGTGAAGAAGCGACCCATCACCATCCGGGGGTCGGGCGCGAACGGCCTTCCATTCGTCTCGCAGGGATCAGGGTCCAGAGATGGCGACTGCGAGCGGGTTCGAGATGCAGGATCGTGACAGATTAATAGCTCTGCTACGGAACTGAACATACTATTGCATTTGCGCAATATATTGCTAATATGCAATATATGAAGCCACTCTGATCGCCCAGGCCAAGGAAGTCCGCGACGACGGTTCCATTGTCGAAATCGTGGTCTGGGAACTGGAGGAGCCGCAGATTCCCTGCATGCACCTCTACAAATACCGCTTGTACTTCGGTCTGGCCGGCGAATGCTTCGTTCGCTACGATAACGAGCGAGGGAAGGGCGATCATCGGCACGCTGGCGGCGACGAGTCGGTTTACGAATTCACCACGCTGGAAGCGTTGCTGGCCGATTTCGAGCGCGATGTGACGAACTGGAGGTAAGCCATGAAAGCCATCATCGAAGTGAGTCGCAAGGGTTCTGTTTTCAACGCCGCGCGTGAGCAGATCGCGGGGGTGAAGCGAGGGCGTGCGCCGGACTACCACCTGCAGTTCGAATCGGCACGCACCCTGTTCGCCGAACTGACGCCGGCGCGCCTCGACTTGCTCAATACATTGCGTGGCATGGGTCCAGTGAGTGTCTATGCCTTGGCGAAGTCGGCCGGGAGAAACTACTCGAACGTCCATACGGACATAGCCAGCCTCGTGGAGCTGGGACTGGTTGAGCGCACCGACGATACGGTGCTCGTCCCGTTCGACGCCGTCGAGATCCGCATGGCGTTGGCGCAGGCGGCGTGATCCATGTTGGAATCGATGTCGCTTTGATGCCTCTCGCATCATTCTTCGGGTAAAGTGCCGTCTTCCACAAGGGGGATCCCGCCATGAATAAATCCGAACTGATCGAAGCGCTGGCGACCAAGGTCGACATCTCCAAGGCCGCTGCCGGAAATGCCATTGATGCCTTGGTGGAAATCATTACCACGGCCGTTGCCAAGGGTGACGACGTGGCCCTGGTGGGCTTTGGCACCTTCAAATCAGCGAAGCGCGCCGCGCGTACCGGCAGGAATCCCGCGACCGGTGCAGCCCTGAAGATTGCCGCGACCACCTTGCCGAAATTCACGGCAGGCGCCACGTTCAAAGCCGTTGTGGCTGGCAAGAAGGCGGTTGCGAAAAAGCCGGCGGCCAAGAAGAAGTAGACAGTGGACCAGCGCAGCGTCAGCGATTACAGGTAAGCAGCACCATGCCGATTCAACCCGCCATTTTCGAGGACCACGAAATCCGCAGGGTGTACGACGAAGCCAGTGAAACCTGGTGGTTTTCAGTCGTCGACATTGTTCAGGTGCTGACGCAGCAGCCTGACTATCAGGCGGCGCGGAATTACTGGAAGGTGCTAAAGAACCGCCTGAAGAAGGAAGGAAGCCAGTCGGTTACGAACTGTAACCGACTGAAATTGCCCGCCGCTGACGGCAAGAATTACCTGACCGATGTCGCCACCGCGGAGACTTTGCTACGCCTGGTGCAGTCCGTCCCCAGCCCGAAGGCCGAGCCGATCAAGCTCTGGTTGGCAAAAGTGGGCTACGAGCGCATGCAGGAAATGGCCGACCCCGGCCTGTCGCTGGATCGCGCTCGAGAAACCTGGCAGAAGCATGGGCGCAGCGAGAAGTGGATTCAGCAGCGCATGACAGGACAGGAGACGCGCAACAAGCTGACCGATTATTGGGCAAACCACGAGATCAAAAAAGGCGAGGAATTTGCCATTCTCACCAATATCATCCATCAGGAATGGTCAGGCGTGAGTGTGAAGGCGCACAAGGGGATGAAGGGGTTACATGACCACAATCTGCGCGACCACATGAGCGAGGCAGAACTTATTTTCACGGCGCTGGCGGAATTGTCGACACGGCAAATTGCCGAGACCGACGATGCCACCGGCATGGCTGAAAACAAGGTGGCTGCCACGAAGGGGGGAGCGATTGCCAAACAAGCGCGAAAAGAACTGGAGGCCAAGACCGGCAGGCCGGTGGTGTCTTCCGACAATTTTCTGCCGCCCGCCGGCAAGGCATCGCGTATCAAGACGGTGACGAAGGCCAAAGAGACAAAATGAACGATGTCCATCGGGCCACTCTTTCAGATTCTGCCCTTTGATCAGGTGACATGGTACACGCGGTCGCCACCGTCAGGCTTCGCCGAAGTGATAGCGAGACCGAGCTTCTTCTTGATCGTCCCTGCGAAAAAGCCACGTGCGCTGTGCGCCTGCCAACTCGTCACCGCCATGATCTGCGGGATGGTGGCACCCTCTGGCCGCCGCAGCATCTGGATCACTTTCGCTTGTTTACTGTTCTCGCGGGTGCGAGGTATCGGCTTGGCGGCCTCAGGAGCCGCGACAACCGCATCACCATCGACTTCTGGCATCACAGGCTCAGGCGCTTGCCGCTTGCGCCCCACAGCAGCGTAGCCTGCGTCGGTGAGTCGATAGTAGTCATTATCGACGGCGACTAGCGCACGAGCCAGCAGGCTGGCGATGATGTTCTTGCGTGCGCCGCCACGTACCCTCGACCGCATCACCACCGAGTACATCGCCACCGAAGACCGCCTGCGGTTAACGGGTCAATATGCCGACGGTTCGAAGGTGGTGATCTGGCTGATCCTGCGGTTGAACCAGCCGTGACACTGCCTACTCGACCCAGTTTTCCAATTTCAGGTCTTTGACTCTGGAAAACTCCCGCGCGTTATTGGTGACCAGCACCGCGTTCATGCTGAGCGCGTGTGCGGCGATCATGGTATCCAGAGAGCCGATCGACTGACCTCGGCCCTCGAGATCGACACGCAGTTCGCCGTAGGTCCAAATGGCCGTCTCGTCGAAGGGCATGATTTCCAATGGGGCAAGAAACATTTCCAGTGCGCTGCGGTTGCGCGCAGAACCGCTCTTGGCGACACCGTAGGCGAGTTCTGCCGCAACCACACTGGAAAGCCCTATTTCACCGAGGCGATACTGATGAAAGCGCGCCAACACCTCCGGCGGTTTGGTGTTGATGATGTAAATGCAGATATTGGTATCCAGCAGAATCATGCTGCAATCTCAGCACGGATTTGTGGTTCCGGCTGATCCCGTGTCAGGACAAAACCCGGCTCGAAGGATGACAGCGCAGCTTCCAGCGTTGCCCATGGATCATCGATCGGCAGCAGCAGAACACCGTTGCCGAAATGCCTCACGCCAACCTCAGTTCCGGCAAAGCGAAACTCTTTGGGTAAGCGAACCGCTTGACTACGGCCCGATTGGAAGATGCGAGCTGTGTCCACTGGGACTCCTCAATTGGTGGTGACTACCAATGGTAGCTATCTTTGGAAATAAAGCAAGCGCTACCGAGGCTGCGCTCAGTTCAGGCGATAAGTCCTATCGCCGCCATCGGCCGTCTCCGAGACCACCATCAACCCGAGCCGTTCTTGAACGACCCGGCGAAAAGCCGCGGATATTGTGCGTATGGCGGTATGTGTCGATTCCATTGATTCCACGCCCGCCCCGGAAGGCGTCGTCCTGACCTTCAAAAGCGCGAACGACCAACGGGCAATGCTCTCGTTGACGGCTGCCGCCCTGCGCCAATGGCTGAATATTGTCTACGATGCTTATGTCCGTGCCGAATGGTCCCTGGCGGCTTGGCCCGACTGGATCAGCGAGGCGGCGGTGCCGGTGCAGACGCCGTCGGTGGTGATGCATTAGGTGAGATGACGACTGCGAGCCGCCATCATCGCGCTGCGACGTGAGTTACTTCCAGTCGGACTGGCTGGCTGCCAATAATGAGGCCAAGTCATCGGGTGGGTGCCCGCGGGCGAGCATTCTCTGGAATACCGCGTAGGGATCGGATCGACTTCCGGAGGAGCGCAAGGTGTACTCGTCATTTACCCAGGCGTAAATGATGATCTTGGCGGTGGAGTCGAAGCGGAAGAAGAGCCGAAACCGTCGTCCGATCTTGGCACGACGCCAGTGACGGAACTCTGCACCCATCGTATTGCCTTGTCGGTATTCCTCCCGATTGGGATTGCTCGGAATAGTCTCGAGGATAAGGTGGGAAAGCGCATTGAACAGCTTGACGTTGGCGTTTGACTCAAACCCATGAGGGTCTTGGGCCAGCGTTCGTGTGGCAGCTGTTTCCAGCTTCCGGATCTGCTCACTTAAACATTGGTGGAACAGCAGCGTCCAACCGTGACGCTGCATCACAGCGCTACGTCGCCCACGATTTCTTCATCAAGGACCACGGGTTGTTTCAGCACCGCAAGCATTGATTGCGCTAATCCTTCCGGCAGACCGGTGAGGTGTTGCCCGGTCTGAATGTCCTTTTCCAACAGGGAGAGGAAACCCGCGATAGCCGGGTCCTCATGCTCCTGATTGTCAGCGCGACTTACAACGACCTGAGAGCCCCGCAGATCAAAGGCGACCTTGCCCCCGAAGTCCACTCCGAGGGCCTGGCGGATAGGCTTGGGGAGGGTGATTTGCCCCTTGGAGGTGATGGTGGCGATTTCGTGAATGGTGTTCATGGATGACGGGCTCCTTCGATCATTTGTTACATGGTAAGGAATAATCCTTACGCCGTCAATATCAATCTACTTCCAGAAGTACCAAGAGCCGACATTCCAAGAACTGGTCTGGCTTGAACGCGATAAATCCTATCGCCGCCCTTGGCCTTCCCGGAAGTCAGTTTGAGTCCGGGCGTCTTCTTGATCGCCCCGGCGAAGGTTCCACGCACCGTGTGCGCCTGCCATCCTGTCGCCGCCATGATCTGCGAAATCGTCGCACCCTCCGGCCGTTACGGCATCTGAATCACGGCAGGCTGCTTGGAAGTCTGGCGAGGCCTGCGTGCCGGTGCTGTAAGCAGGCGCTCACTGCGATTAGTCCTCAAACAAATCAGCATGCGACCCGGTGCGCACGAAGTTAATGAACACCCCTTCGGTTTGATAGATCAGTAGAAAATCGCCCCCGATATGACATTCACGATGGTCGGCCCATTCGCCCTTGAGTGGGTGATCCAGCCATTCCGGACCTGGCGGCGCATCGTTGGCAATCAACAGCAACATCAACTGCTTCAGTCGCTGCATGTCGTAGCGGCCTGAGTGGGTCAGTCGGTCCCAATCTTTCCGGAAACTTTTGGCGTAGTCAGATGCCCGGGGCAATGTGCTTCGCTTATCGCGAGGCAGTTTTTTCGAGGTCATTGATCAAGGCGTCGGCGGTTTGAAATCGAGCGGTGCGCAATTTCATCATTTTTCGAGATTCTTCGATCGCCGCCCGGGTTTCTGCATTAGGTACTTTGAGCTCTAACGGAAACGCCTGATCGGAAACGACGCGCTTAAGAAACAGGCGTACGGCATCGGATACCGACAGGCCCATCGCCGTGAGTGCGACCGTCGCCTGAGATTTCACTTCGTCGTCAATCCGGACGTGGAGCATGGAGGTTTGCGCCATACGTATCTCCTGAATAAAGTTGAATTGTGTCTCTCGATTGCGATACAGTCAATAGGGCGTAAAAGGGGGCATTTAATTTGACATGGTTCCCCGAGGGGCGAATCAGCACTCTTTCAACCCCATCCCGTCAAAAACGGGGCGGGGTTTTGTTTTGGTGGCCCCCGGCGAAACATAATCAAAGGGGCCACCCATTAGCCGATGACCCACACCCTCGACCGCACCACTACCGAATACCTCGACACGGACGACCGCATCAGGCTCTCAGGGTAGTATGCCGACGGTTCGGTGGTGGTGATCTGGCTGACCCAACGCCCATGTTGTATGGCCCTTGACACCATAGCATGACTATGGTCTGATACACCCCATGAAAGCGCAAGAGGTTTTTCGGGTCAAGCAGTCATACGGCACCGGGATAGTGGAAATCGTGATCTGGCAAGTGCCGTAGCCGGTACCACCTTCCGAGCACCCTTATAAATACCGGTTGGTCTATGTGGTGAATGGTCAGCGGGTGCTGGGCTATGACAATGAACGCGGCAAAGGCGACCATAAGCATGTCGGTCGGGACGAAGAACCCTGCCGCTTTATTAGTCCGCAACAATTGATGGCCGATTTCATGGCCGACCTGAAGGAGTACTGTCATGACTGAACGGATTCTTAACGTCAAGGTCGGTGAGCCCTTGGCCGCCTCGCTGGCATTGGCGTCGATGACGATGGTGGCGCTGGAACAGGGTAAGCCTGTGGCACCTTATTTCGGCATTGGCTTTGCCGATGTCGGCCAGCTTTTTGCGGTATTCACGCCAAAGCGCTGGGATCTGCTCGCGGCACTGAGAGAAGCGGGTCCAATGACCATCGCTGAGCTGGCGCGACACGTGCGGCGCGACTACAAAAACGTCCATGGCGATGTTGAGAAACTGATTGAATGGCAAGTCTTGGAAAAAGATGATCAAGGCCGGATTGCGGCACCCTATGACGAAATCGTTGTCGATGTGCTCTTGCCACAAAAGCGTGCTGCCTGAATTTCGGGATCAAGAGCGAAAAGAGCGGCGAAAAGGGGCCACAACAGGCTGCACGCGCCGGACTGACAGCGCAACCCCCGGTCCAGGCATTGGCGGCTAGGTCCGCCTGGCTTGCCGATTCGATCGATTTCACTCATTCCCCGGAAGGCGTCGTCCTGACCTTCAAGCGTGCGAACGACCAACGGGCAATACTCACCTTGCCCGCCGCCGCCCTACGGCAATGGCTGAACATCGTCTATGACGCTTATGCTCGCGCCGAATGGTCCCTGGCGGCCTGGCCGGAGTGGGTCAGCGAGGCGGCGACGCCGGGGCAGGCCGCGTTGGCGGTGGATACGCGCCCCTGATTGGCCGTGCCAGGGCCGCAGGCTGCCTCGTTTCTGTAGCCGATGGCCAGATCGGCGCAATCGCTGACGCACATGGGTTTATGGTTGCGACGCGAGATACCACACCCTTTCATGCCATCGGTGTGCCCGTCATCAATCCGTGGGAATCTTGATTATCGGAAAGTCTCCAGCTTGACTGCTTGCCGTCAAACCGCCCGCAGTTATGATAAGTGGACGGGCCGGCGTAAGTGAATGTCATACAATGTCGGCGGCTCGAAGTAAAAAATAGAAAACGCGGCATCAAGTGCCGATATTTTTTGTCGTGCGTCGCAGGGTGGTGTCGCGCCCCGGGCGACAGGTGCGCGTAGCCGGCTGTACTAGAAGTTGTGTCCGTCGTGATAAGTGATCACTCGGCGCAAGGGGTCCGCCGAAAATGATAAAGCCGCCTAACGCACACAACTTTGAAATCGCGCCTACTCTCTGCCTCTTGCGCGCTACCATACGCGTTTGGGAGACGAAGTCGCGGTGCATCTGTCCGCTGTCAAAGATCAGGCAACAGGAAAGGAAACTGAAATGCCGAGCGTAAGAATCGACGAAAAGGACTACGACCTGGATCGCTTGTCCGAGGAGGCCAAGGCGCAGCTCGGCATGCTTCAGTTTGTGGATGCCGAACTGCAGCGCCTCAATGCCAAGATCGCCGTTCTGCAAACCGCGCGCATGGGTTACAGCAACGCGTTGAACGAGGCACTGGCAGCGAATCAAACCTTGAACTGACCTACATTCCCTGGCAGGTCGTCCTGCCCGCCTAATCGAGAGTCCCCATGCCGCTTACCCTAATAACCCGCGAACAGTTTGCCGCCAGGTCCTGGCGCCGGCCTGCAAGCTACGCTTTCGCTGCGACCCTGAACGCCCTGCCGGCGGTGGTCGCCGAGTTGTCCCATCTGGTGCCGGTCATGCCCCTCGGCTTTGTCAAGACCGGCGATGCCTTCCAGCTGGTCGGCGTCACCTCCTTGCAGCCGGGCACCAATCTCCTGGTTACTCCCGATGGCAAATGGCTAGGCGAGTACATACCCGCCACCGTCCGCGCTTTCCCGTTTCAACTGGTCAAGCCGGCGGATGGCGGGGACAGCGTTCTGTGCTTTGATACCGACAGCAATTTGTTGGCCGAGGCCGGACAAGGCGACCCCTTCTTTGACGAAGAGGGACCCAGTCAGTCCATCAAGGGCGTACTCAATTTCCTGTCCGAAACCGAGCAAAGCCGGGCGGTGACTCAGCGGCTGGTGGACGCCCTGCAGGCAGCCGGACTGATTCAGCCCTGGCAGTTGAACTTGCAGCAGGGGCCGCAGACGGTGGCGGTGGATGGTCTTTTCCGGATTGACGAACCCGCCCTGAATTCCCTCGACGACGACAGTTTCCTCGCATTGCGCAAGGCTGGCGCACTGGGACTGGCGTATGCCCAATTGCTGTCCATGAACCAGTTCGCCGTGCTGCAAAAGGCGTCAGATGTGCAGGTCAGGATCAGGGAAGAGAGTGAGGCCCGGGCGGCAAGAGACGCGAATCCGGCCAATCTGGCTTTCCGGTTTGCGCAAGGGGAGACTTTCAAGTTTTCTTAGGCCATGGGGTTGGTAGCGCTGCAGACTTCGATGCCGACTATCGGCGGCCTTCCATTTCCGCTTGAATGGACAGCACTTTCGGCGAGCTGATCGCCATTTCCAGCACCATGCCGGGAACCGCGCCGGCAATGCGTTCGCCATCGGCCAGGAAAATGGTTGGCGTGCCTCTTACCCCGAGTTTCTTGCCAAGCGCGACCACTTTGTCGATGGCGCCGGCATCGCACTTGGCCGGCGCCGGGACGGTGCCGTTCAGCATCCAGCGGTTCCAGGCTTTTTCGCGGTCGGCAGAGCACCAGATGGCTTTCGCCTTGTCCATGGAGTCGGCGGAGAGGACGGGATAGAGGAAGGTGTAGATCGTGACATCGGTCATGCCGGCAACATCTTTCGCCAGACGCTTGCAGTAGACGCAGTTCGGGTCCTCGAAGGTGGCGAACAGGCGCCTGCCGTTGCCGCGCACCTGTTTTACCGCCATCTCCAGCGGCAGGTCGGCAAATGCGATGGCGGCCTCATGGCCCGCTGCGCCGGCGCGTGCCATGCCGGTAGCGATTGCAAGCAGGAGGGCAAGCAGCGGAATATATGGCTTCATGCCGGCAACCTCTCCAGATTCGAACCGACCCCGTGCTGAAGGCATCTTGCGGCGGTGTGCTTCGTCATTCTTCCTTCATCGACGAGGCCATGCGCTTGACCAGGGGATGCAGCAGGTAGGTGAGCATGGAGCGCTCGCCGGTCTTGATGATGACTTCGACGGGCATGCCGGCCTGCAGCTCGTTCTTGCCCAGTTCCTTCAGCCCTTCGGGCGTGATCGCGACACGGGCCAGATAGTAGGGCGCCTGCTGCGGTTCCGCCAGCAGGTCGCCGGATACGGAGACGATCTTGCCCTGGACCACGAGTTGCGGCGTGTGGGCGAAGGTGGAGAAGCGCACGTCGGTGACCATCCCGGCATGAATGCGGTCGATGAGGTGCGGCGGCACCCGTGTTTCGAGCAGCAGTTGCTGGTCGGCGGGGACGATGTCCATCAGCTTCTGCGAGGGCTGGATCACGGCGCCGACGCTTTGCACGCTGATGCCGACGACCTGGCCGGCCGCAGGCGCACGGATTTCGGTGCGCTCGAGTTCCTGGCTGCTCGCCTTGAACTTCTCGGCATCGGCCTGCACTTCTCGGCGCACGTCGGCAAGTTGCGTATCGACTTCCTTGCGGTATTCCTGACGGCGCTGGATGACCCGCATTTTCAGTTCGCCGATGCTGCGCTGGGTGCTGACGATCCTGCCCTGCAGGTCGGCGATGCTGCCGGTGGATTCCGCCGTCAGCCTTTCGAGTTCCCACTGTTTGTTGCGCGGGGCATAGCCTTCCTGCACCATGTCGCGGAGGCCCTTGAGCTCGTCCTGGAACATCGCCTGCTGGCCCTTGCGGCTTTGCAGCAGGCCGCTATAGCCCTGCAGCGAGCCTTCCAGGCCCTGAATGGTTTCCCCTATCGCCTGCGTCTCGGCCTGCAAGGCCTGGCGCCGCGAATTGAAGATCTGTTGCTGGTTGGCAATGTGCTGCCCGATGAGCGGGTCGGCGGCGTTCTGCAACAGGTCGGGATGAAACACGATTTTGGCGGCGCCGGCCTGTTCCGCCATGAGCCGGCCTTCCATGGCGCGCACGCCGAGGTAGTGCTGGCGTATCGATTCGTAGTTGGCGCGGGCGTTTGCCTCGTCGAGCCGCATCAGCACCTGTCCGTTGGCGACGGTCTGGCCTTCGCGCACATTCACTTCGCGCACGATGCCGCCGATCTGGTGCTGCACGGCCTTGCGTTTGGTGTCGATGGCTACCGTGCCCTGTGTCGGCACGCCCTCGTCGAGGGGGGCGAGGGCGGCCCACAGCAGGAAGCCGCCGAAGCCGATGCCGAGCGTCCACAGGCCGATGCGGATCGGCCGGCCGGTGTCGGCGGGCAGAACCAGATCGCCCTCGAGGGTGTTGGCCGGTTTGACGGCCGGCAGGGTTTGCAGCTTTTGCAGAACATTTTGAATCTTCATGTCGGGAGTCCTGATCGGATGCGTCAAGCGGGTTGCGGGGCGTTCGCCGCAGGGGAGGGTTGTGCCGTTGCCGGCGACTGCAGCGCCGCGAGCACGTCCGCTCGCGGGCCATAGAGCCTGATCTGTCCATCGATCAGCAAGAGGATGCGGTCAACGGCGCTGATGATGCTGGTGCGGTGGGTGATCAGAAATACGGTCTTGCCTTGCGCCTTGAGCCTGCCGAGGGTTTCGACCAGGGCGGCTTCGCCGGCATCGTCGAGATTGGCGTTGGGTTCGTCGAGGACGACCAGGGTCGGCGCGCCATAGACGGCCCGGGCCAGGCCGATACGCTGGCGCTGCCCGCCGGAGAGGACATTGCCGGCCTCGCCCATCGGCGTGTCGTAGCCCTTGGGGAAGTGCAGGATCATGTCGTGGATTCCCGTGCTTTTGGCGGCGTCGATGACCTTCTCCGGGTCGATTTCGCCGAAGCGGGCGATGTTCTCGGCGATGCTGCCTTCGAGCAGTTCGATGTCCTGCGGCAGGTAGCCGATATGGGCGCCCAGTTCGCTGCGATCCCAGCTTTCGATCGGCTCGCCGTCGAGCAGGACGCGTCCCTGCCGGTGCGGCCAGATGCCGACCAGGGCGCGCGCCAGCGTCGATTTGCCGGAGCCGGAGGGGCCGATGATGGCGATGATGTCGCCGGCAGGAAAGTCGGCGTTGAGGGATTTCAGGATCGGGCTTTGCCGCCCCGGCGCGGTGGCGACGAGGTCCTCGATCTGCATGTGCCCCTGCGGGTCGCCATGTACCGCCCGGGCGGCGCGGTCAGGATAGGCCGCCAACAGGTATTCGAGCGATTCGAACGAAGTGCGGGCGGTAACGAAGCTCTTCAGGCTGCTGGTGATGAGGTCGATCGGCGCCAGGGCGCGGGTCATCAGCACGTTGGCGGCGATCATCCCGCCTGTCGTCAGTTCGCCCTGTATCACCAGCATGGCGCCGGCGCCGAGCATCAGCGATTGCTGGCTATAGCGCACGAATTTGCTGATCGCCTGGAGGCGCTGATTGATTTCCTGCGAGGTCGATACGGCAAGAATGTGCTTGACCTGGCGATTGAGCCAACGCCGCCGCAGGTTGTCCAGCATGCCCAGCGATTCTATGACTTCGGCATTGCGCAGCTTGCTGTGGATGTAGGCGTTCACCTGGGTGGAGGTGTCGATGACGCCCGCCGTCGATTCCCGCGTGAGGCGGTGGCTCAGGTAGGACAGGGCGGCCAGCATGAGCGCGAAAAACACCGACAGCCAGCCGAGCAGCGGATGCAGCATGAACAGCACCAGCAGGTAAATCGGCGTCCAGGGCGCATCGAAAAAGGCAAAGATGCCGTTGCCGGTGAGGAACTGGCGGGCCTGGGTCAGCTCGCTGAAGGCTTGCGTCGGGTTGTGTCCGGCCTGGGTCAGGGCCGACTCGAAGCTGGCGTTGAAGACGCGGGTGTTGAGCTGTTTGTCGAGACGCACGCCGACACGCACCAGCAGGCGCGACCGCGACCATTCGGCAAAGGCCATGATGGCGAAAAGGAACAGGGTGATGAGCGACACGGCGATAAGTGTGAAACCGCTCTGGCTGCCCATCACCCGGTCGAAGACCTCCAGCATGTAGAGGGTGGGGGTGAGCATCAGCAGGTTCACCACCAGGCTGAATATGCCGACGACAAGGAACTCGCGGCGGAACGACCAGAGGGTTTCGGCGAGTTCGCTGCGGCGGAAGAAGGCAGGGGTTTTCATGTGGGGTTCCCGATCATTTCCATGTCATACCGCTGCCGGCAGCGGCGCAGGCGCCGCCGCGGCCACGGCCGCCTGGTTTGCGCGGGCGATGTTGGCGAGGACTTCGTCGCGCGGTCCATACGCCTGCACCTGTCCGTCGCGCAGCAGCAGCAGGCGGTCGGCGACGGCGAGGACGCTGGTGCGGTGGGTGATGACGACCAGCGTCGCGCCCCCGGCCTTGAGCATGCGCAGGGTCTCCACCAGGGCCTGTTCGCCGGCTTCGTCGAGGCTGGAATTCGGCTCGTCGAGGACGATGAAGCGCGGTTCGCCGTAGATGGCGCGGGCCAGGCCGACCCGCTGGCGCTGCCCGCCGGAAAGGAAGCAGCCGTCCTCGCCGATGCGGCTGTCGTAGCCTTCGGGCAGCGCCATTATGGTTTCGTGGAGTCCGACCGAGCGCGCGGCGGCTTCGACCTTGGCGGCGTCGATGTCGCCGAAGCGGGCGATGTTCTCGGCCAGGGTGCCGTCGAAGAGTTCTATGCCCTGTGGCAGGTAGCCGATATGGGGACCGAGTTCTATCTTGTTCCACGAGAAGACGTCGACGCCGTCGAGCCGGATCTTGCCGCTGAAGGCCGGCCAGATGCCGACCAAGAGCCGGGCCAGGGTGGATTTGCCCGCCGCCGAGGGGCCGATGATGGCGAGCGCCTCGCCGGCCGGCAGGGCGAAGCTGGCGCCGCGGATGATGGCGGCCTGGGTGCCCGGCGCACCGGCGACGACACCTTCGACGCTGAGTGCGCCCTCGGGCGGCGGCAGCGCCATGCCGGTTTCGCGTGCCGGTATTGCCTGCAGCAGTTTGTCCAGCCGCTGGTAGGCGTCGCGTGCGGTGACGGTGTATTTCCACAGGGAAATGACCTGGACCAGGGGTGCCAGAACCTTGCCGCCGAGTATCCAGGCGACGATGAACATGCCGCCGCCGCCGCTCAGCTGGTTGGTCAGCGACAGCCAGCAGGCGAGCCCCATCTGCCCCGAAGAGAACACGTTCTGGACGAATTTCGAGGTCGCCCCCTTGCCGCCACCGTTGTCGGAAGCAACGGCCTGCATGAAGAGCAGGCGGTTTTGCTTTTCCAGCCAGCGCTTGTGGATGCCGTCCTGCATGCCCATGGCTTCGATGACCTGAGCGTTGCGCAGGGCGCTGTTGGCATAGTTGGTGGCGGCCACGGCGGAGCGATTGGCTTCGATCAGCGGAGCCCGCGTGCTGCGTTCCGTCAGGTAGGTGAGATAGCCCTGGATCAGCGCCCCGGCTACCGAGAACCAACCGAGCAAGGGGTTGATGAGGAACACCAGGAACAGGTACAGCAGCGCCATGGGCACGTCCATGACCGCGGTGATCGCCGGCGAGGAGAGGAATTCGCGCAGCGAGCGCAGGTCGTTGAGGGCCTGGTTGGTAGCGCCGCCGATGCGCCTCAGGTTGGCTTCGAAGACGACATTGAAGGTGCGCACATTGAGCTTGTCCTCGAACGCCAGCCCGGCGTTGTGCAGGATCTGGCTGCGCACCCATTCCATTATTTCCATCAGCACATACATGCCGAGCACCAGCAGCGTCAGCATCAGCAGGGTACCCGGGTTGCGGCTGTTGACGACCCGGTCATAGACTTCCAACATGTAGATTGTCGGTGCCAGCGACAGCAGGTTGGATAGCAGGCCGAACAGCATGGCCTGCTTCAAGGCCGGCTTGAGCGATTCGAGCGCCGGCTGGAGCTGGGTTGCGGAAGGGTTTTGCCTGATCATGGGAATACGGTCCGGTGATGGTCTGCTAGGGAAGTGTGGCAAGCGAGTTCAGAGCCCGATCCGCCGAGGGGGGCGGCACGTGCGAGAAAAGCTGCGGCGAAGCGGCGGCGCCGGGAACGATCACCAGATATTCCGGCAGTTCTGCCGCCGTGTCCGCGGCCGGCACTGCAGCCTCGTCTGCCCCTTCTTCGGCAGAAAAGTGGAACGACAGCTGGAAGCCTGTCGGGATGGAGGCGAGCACGATCTCGCGCAGCTTGTCGTGGTGGAAGCGCGCCTCGTCTTCGGCGCGCAGCCCGAGCTGGAAGCGCATGCGGCCGTCGAGGGTGTACATCGAGAGAAAGCCGTCCTTGAGGCTCAGGGTGTGGCGATCGAAATATACCGGGCAGCTGGGCTGAAAGTGCAGCAGCGGCAGGGGTTGCCCCTCCTGCCGGGTGAGGTTCCACGGACTGTTCGGATGCTGCAGCACGATGCGGCAGGTGCGCGATACCGAATAGATGGCATTGCATATCATCTGCGAACCCATGAGCGGGAAGCGCTCGCGCAGCATGCGATAGGTGAGGTGATGGAGTGCCACCCGGTTCCAGCAACGGGTCTGCTGCACGATCGGCGCCAAGGCATTGCACAACTCCGCAAAGGCCTGCTGCAAGGCTTGCAGGCGGACCAGTTGCTCGGGAGTGGTGGTGAGCGGGACGTGCACAGTCATGTTCATATAAGAGAGTATATCATCTTCTTATATGAAAGTTATTTACTATATGAATTTTTCGGCTAGAATCGCGGCGTGGCATTGACTGCTCATCGACCGTTCCCCGTTTTCATACGTTCCAAGGTTTTCCACATGATCCGTTTATTTCAAATCAGGCTGCTGCAGCGTCTGCCAGGGGGGCTGTCGCCCCGTTTGCGGCTGTCGGGCATGCTCTTCCTGGCCTGCTGCGCCGGCCCGGCGTCGGCGCTGGATCTGTTGCAGGCTTACCGCGCGGCGGTCGGCGGCGACGCCAATTATCTCGCCGCGCAGTCGGCGGCCGAGGCCTCGCGCGAGGCCGTGCCGCAGGCGCGTGCCGGTTTGCTGCCCTCGCTAGGCATTTCAGGAAGTCAGAACAGAAACAGGCTGGAACAGCAGCGGTCGAGCTTTCTCGGCGGCAGCACCAGCAACAGCTTCGACTATCCCTCGACCGGCTACGCGCTGAATCTGCGCCAACCGCTTTTGCGCCTGGCCAGCATCGCCCAGTATTCTCAGGCGGAGGCTCAGGTGGCCGCGGCAGAGGCCACCCTCGACAAGGAAACCCAGGATCTCGCGGTGCGCGCTGCCGGCGCCTACTTCGATGTGGTGCTGGCGCTCGACAGGCTCGATCTGGCGGTCGCCCAGAAGGGTTTCTATCTGGCCCAGCAGGCGATGGCGGAGCGCGCACTGCAGGCGGGGATGGGAACGCGTATCGACATCGATGACACAAAAGCACGTTACGACATGTCGGTGGCGCAGGAGATCGAGGTGCGCAACCAGGTTGGCGCCGCGGAACGCAGTCTGCGGGTGATTCTCAATCAGGCGGTCGTGGCGGCGAGCTTGCGCCCGATCGATCCGCAGCGCTTGAAGCTCGACTTGCCCGAGCCGGATTCCGTCGAGGCCTGGATTTCCAGCGCGGAAGAACAGAATCCCGAGCTGCGCGCCTTGCGCGCCAATCTTGAGGTCGCCCGGCAGGAGGTCATGAAGAACCGCGCGGCCCACCTCCCGACGGTTGATCTGGTTGTCAGCAGAAGCTACAGCGACAGTGAAAACATCAATACCTTCGGCTACGTAAACAAATCCAATACCTTGGGAATCCAGCTCAATATTCCGATTTACTCCGGCGGGCAAGTGAATTCGGCGGTGCGGCAGTCAGTAGCCGTTCAGGAAAGGACGCGCCAGCAGCTCGAGGCGGCGCGGCGGCAACTGGAGGTCAACGTGTCGAAGGAATTCAATTCCGTCGCCCAGGGCGTGCCCAAGGTGCGGGCGCTGGAACAGGCCATCCTCTCCGCGGAGCAGGCGTTGTCTTCGACCCGCAAGGGCGTGCAGGCGGGCACACGCACCAGCCTGGATGTCCTCAATGCGCAGCAACAGGCGGCCAGCGCCCGGCTTGATCTGGCCAAGGCCCGCGCCGATTACGTCATGGCGCGGCTGCGGCTGAAGGCCGTCACGGGCAATCTGCTGGAGGCCGACATCGCGCAGGCCAATGGCTGGCTGCAGCAATAGGAAGCAGCCGCACTACGCAGGTAAAATGGGGCTTTCTGCGGTGCTGACAGCATAGTCCGCCCCGCGCATGTGGCTGAAGCCGGATAGCGCCCAATGCTTGTAGAGGTTTCCATAATCATCGTCAGCTACAACAGCGGCACGCTGCTCCTCGAGTGCGTGCAAAGTGCGCTGTGCTCGTCCGTGCCGGTCGAGGTCATCGTTTCCGACAATGGCTCGGTTGATTGCAGCATCGAGGCACTGGAAGAACTTGCTACCCGCGAGCCGCGCCTGGTGATCTGCAGAAACGGCGCCAATCTGGGTTTTGCCAAGGGCAACAATGCGGTTCTGCCGCGTGCGCGCGGCGCCTATGTGCTGTTCCTCAACCCGGATTGCATTGTCGGGCGGGATACTCTGGCGGACATGGTGACGGTGATGGAGGCGCATCCGAAAGCCGGAATGGCCGGTTGCCTGATCCGCAATCCGGATGGAACGGAGCAGGCCGGCTGCCGCCGCGAGATCCCGACCCCGCGCCGTGCCCTGGCCAAACTCCTGCCCTTCGTGCTGAGCGATGCTCCGCGTTCGGGCCATCTTCTTTCGGCGCTGGATCCCCTGCCCGACGTGCCGGTTCCGGTAGAAGCCATCTCCGGCGCGTTCATATTGGCCCGCAGGAGCGTTCTGGAGCACGTCGGCTCATTCGATGAATCCTACTTCATGCACTGGGAGGATCTCGATCTGTGCCTGCGCACGCGTCTTGCGGGGTGGGATATCCTGTTCGTGCCGAATGTCGAAATCGTCCATTTCAAGGGGCGATCGAGCAACCAGCGTCCCGTCTTTGTCGAATGGCACAAGCATGTCGGCCTGTTCCGCTTCTTCCGCAAGTATTACTCCCAGTTCTCGCTGGTCCCTACCCGCTGGGCGCTGGCGGTCGCGGTCTGCGCCCATTTTCTCTGGCGCGTGTTCCAGATGCGCAAGCAAGCCATCGCTCCCCCGGATTTCACCCGGATGCGAAGTTTCTATGCCACGTGCCCCAGGGAAGTTTGGGTGTTCGGCGCCACCAGCCTGGTCGGACGCTTCCTGCTGCCGCGTCTGGTGGCCGCCGGCTACTGCGTGCGGGCCTTCAGTCGCGATCCGGCCGCGGCGCGGGCGGAGGATTCGATGCAACTGCTTTGGCATTCCCATGATTTCGGCGGTCCGCTTTCGTTGCCCACGTCCGGGCGGCCGGATATCGTCATCCAGTTGGCACCCTTGCGCCTGTTGCCCGGCCAGATCGAAGCTCTGGCCGCATGCGGCATGCGGCACCTGATCGGCTTCGGTTCAACCAGTCGCTTCACCAAGCGCGACTCGGGCGACCCCGGGGAGCGCGGCCTGGTGGCCGATCTGGAAAACGCAGAGCGGGAAATAGAAGCAAGTTGCAGCCGCCTTGGCGTGCGCTGGGCGATATTCCGTCCGACGCTGATCTATTCCCTGGGCTATGACAAAAATATAAGCGTGCTCTCCGGCTTCATCCGCCGTTTCGGTTTTTTCCCCATGCCGGGCAAGGGCAGCGGACTGCGCCAGCCGGTCCATGCCGACGACCTTGCCAAAGCCTGCATCGCCTTGCTCGGCAACGAGTCGGGATGGAACCAGGGCTATAACCTGAGCGGCAATCAGGTGCTGAGTTATCGAACGATGGTGGAGGGCATCTTCCACAAGCTCGGCCTGCGCCGGCGCGTCGTTTCCGTTTCGCGGGCCTGGTGGGGTCCGATGCTGATGCTGGCGCGCGTGCTGCCCGCTTATCGCAGAATCAACATGGAAATGATCGACCGGGTTAATGCCGACATGTGTTTCGGTCACGATGAGGCCACCCGGAATTTCGGCTTCTCGCCGCGCGGTTTCGATCTCTAGTATGGACAGTCTTGCCGCCGACATGGCATGCGTTGCGGTAGCCGCGGCCGGCACCGTCGGCGCACTGCACCTGCTGCTGCGGGTCAGCCACCGCCTGCCGCTGGATGTGGCCAATGCCCGTTCGCTGCATCAGGGCAGCATTCCCCGCGTCGGCGGGTTGGCGATGTGGGCGGGAAGCCTGCCGGCGGCGGCAGGCCTGGCCTTGTCGCATCATGATGGCGGCATAGTGCCGCTCATCATGGGGGTGGCGGCGGCGCTGGCGCTGATGTCTTTTGTCGACGACAAGCGCGGTCTGGCGACGCTGCCGCGGCTGCTCGGCCACCTGGCGGCGGCGGCGGCCGTGGCATGGCTGGTGCCGAT
>CAINHS010000049.1 GCA_903848955.1 uncultured beta proteobacterium | reverse complement strand
TCGGGGGCCGGTGCTTTGCATGCCGGGGACTCCCCTTCGGGGGCCGGTGCTTTGCATGCCGGGGACTCCCCTTCGGGGGCCGGTGCTTTGCATGCCGGGGACTCCCCTTCGGGGGCCGGCATCAGTCGTCAAGCGGCCGGTAGCGAAGTTCAACCAGGCGCGAGAACAAGTCGGCGGGCTCCGCCTTGGGCAAGGGGCTGGACTTCAGTATGGCGCGCTCTATGGCGGCGTCGAGTGTGGCATTGCCGGATGAACGCTTGAGGCGCACGGTCAGGATCTCACCGCTAGGTAGTTGCGTAAGCTCGAACACCGTCTCGGGGTTGCCCTTGATTTCAGGGGGCAAGACCATGTTGCCGCGGATCTTGCCCTTTATGCGGCCGAGGTAGTCGGCCACGGCCTTGTTGCGCGCCGCACTGGCCTGTGCCGCCTGCTTTTGCGAGACCTCGCGTTCGGCATTCTCCAGATTGCGCCGCTGCGTCACCTGCTCATCCTCGCGCTTGAGCTGTTCCTGGAAGCGGTCCACGCGCGGTTTGGGCTCGACCTTGGGCAGGGGCTTGGGCTTTTCCTTCTCTTTGATCGCTATGTCCGGTTTCGCCGGCGGCGGCGACGGCTCGGGTAGAGGCTTCGGCGCCGGTGCCGGCTCGACAAGCGGCGCCGGCGGTGCGACGGGGGCTGGCTCGGGAGCCGCGCGGACGAGTTCGACTTCGACCACGTCGGTCGCCTTGGTCTGCCAGCGCACGCCGTAGAACAGGAAGCCGGCGAGCAGCAGATGCACGGCTATGGCGAGCACGATCGAAATCCGCTTGCCGGGCTTGTTGAAGCTCGGCAGGATCGGCGCTTCGGTGGTCACTTGCCCGGAGCCGGCGGCTGTACCAGAAGACCGATCCTGGCCACCTGCTGGCGCTGCAATTCGTCCATGACACCCAGTACCACTTCGTATTTCACGCTGCGGTCGCCGGCAATCAGCACTGCCTGGCGCGGATTGGCGGCCTGAGCTTCCCTGATCCGGCCGGCCAGCTCGGCGTGCGTCACGACATGCTCCGCACTGCCTTTGGCCCGGTCACGCAATGCCAGGGAGGTATCGGCCTTGATGATGACTTCCAGCGGCGCCACGGGAGGCTGGCTGCTCTTGCCGACACTGGGCAGATCGATGCTGCCGGTCTGGACCATCGGCGCGGTGACCATGAAGATGACGAGCAATACCAGCATGACGTCGATATACGGCACGACGTTGATCTCGTTCATCAGTCTGCGTTTCCTCATGGATGAACCTCATGAGAAAGCGGCGGCTCATGACCCCTGGCGTGCTTTCCCACGGCAGTCATCGCGTTTGCCGCTGCAGGATGTTGGAGAACTCTTCCATGAAGCTCTCGAAGCGCACCGCCACGCGATCCACGTCATGGGCGAAGCGGTTGTAGGCGATCACCGCCGGTATCGCGGCGAAGAGGCCGATGGCGGTGGCGACCAGCGCCTCGGCGATGCCCGGCGCGACGGCGGACAGCGTCGCCGTGCTCATGTTGGCCAGGCCGCGGAAGGCGTGCATGATGCCCCACACGGTACCGAACAGGCCGACGTAGGGCGACACGGAACCGACCGAGGCAAGAAAGGCCAGGTGCGCCTCGAGGTCATCGATTTCGCGCTGGTAGGTGGCACGCATCGCACGCCGCGCACCGTCGACTAGCGCGGTGGGGTCGATGGTCTTCTGGCCGCGCAGCTTGGTGAATTCGCGGTAGCCGGCTTCGAAGATGCGCTCCAGCGCGCCGGTCTGGTGACGGTTGTTGATGGCGCTCTGGTAGAGCGCGTTGAGGTCGCCGCCGCTCCAGAAATCGCGCTCGAACTTGTCCGTCTTGCTGCGCGCGTCGCGAATGGCGAAAGCCTTGCGGAAGATCCAGTACCAGGAGGTCAGCGACACCAGCGTCAGCAGCAGCATCACCACCTTGACCACCAGGCTGGCGTTGATGACGAGCTCGATGATGGAAAGGTCTTGGGTAAAGTTCATTGTTCAGGTCCACGCAGGGCAGAGAATTGTTGGTGCAGGGCGCGCGGCATCGGGATCGCCCGGCCGCGCCCGGGATCGATGCAGGCGACGCGTATTTTCGCATCAAGCAGCAGCTCATTATCGCGCAGGATGCGTTGGGCGAAAGTCAGCTGCGCGCGACCCAGTGACGCAACAGAGGTTTCGACCGAGAGCTGGTCGTCAAGCCTTGCCGGCTTGAGGAATTCCGCGCTGACCGAGCGCACGGCGAAGGCGATGCCCTCCTTCATCAGCATGTTCTGGTCATGCCCCAGGGCCCGCAGCCATTCGGTGCGCCCGCGCTCGAGGAAGCGCAGGTAGTTGGCGTAATAGACGATGCCCGCGGCATCGGTGTCCTCGTAATAGACACGCAGGGCGAGCACGGCAGGAGCAGGCATCATGGACGGAAATTCATGCGTGCCGGCAGCTGTTAGAACATTTCCGGTCTGTCGTCCGGTTCATGAGCGCGGGCTGAAACTTCATCGCAGCGTGGCTACTCGTTCCAGAGGCCGGGGCCCGGCTCCTGCGGCGAGCGCAGCCCGAAATGCTTCCAGATGCTCGCCGTCGCCACCCGTCCGCGCGGCGTGCGCTGCAGGTAGCCCTGCTGGATCAGGTAAGGCTCGAGCACATCCTCGATCGTGTCGCGCGCCTCGCCGATGGCGGCGGCAAGGTTGTCCACGCCGACCGGGCCGCCGCCGAATTTCTCCAGCATGGCGCCGAGCAGCTTGCGGTCCATGACGTCGAGGCCGAGGTGATCGACATCGAGCATGGTCAGCGCCGCGTCAGCCACCTCGCGGGTGATGCGGCCATCGGCCTTGACCTCGGCGAAGTCGCGCACCCGGCGCAACAGGCGGTTCGACACTCGCGGCGTGCCGCGGGAACGTTTGGCGATTTCAACCGCGCCATCCTCGACGATGTCGCAGTTGAGCAGATGGGCCGAACGCCGCACGATGAGGGCGAGTTCCTGCGGGGTATAGAACTCGAGCCGGGCGACGATGCCGAAGCGGTCGCGCAAGGGGTTGGTCAGCATGCCGGCGCGGGTGGTGGCGCCGATCAGGGTGAAGGGCGGCAGGTCGAGCTTGACCGAGCGTGCCGAAGGGCCTTCGCCGATCATGATGTCGATCTGAAAATCCTCCAGCGCCGGGTAGAGAATTTCCTCGACCACCGGACTCAGGCGATGGATTTCGTCGATGAAAAGGACGTCGTTGGGTTCAAGATTGGTCAGCATCGCCGCCAGGTCGCCGGCGCGCTCCAGCACCGGCCCCGAGGTCTGCCGCAGATTGACGCCCATCTCGTGGGCGATGATGTGCGCCAGCGTGGTTTTGCCCAGCCCGGGGGGGCCGAACAGCAGCACGTGGTCCATCGATTCGGCGCGCCGCTTGGCCGCCTCGATGAAGATTTCGAGCTGGCCGCGGATCTTCTGCTGACCGACGTAATCGGCCAATCGCTTGGGCCGCAGGGCGCGTTCAAGCACGTCCTCCTGCGTCGATTCCTTGCCCGCCGCAATCAGGCGTTCGGGGGGCGGCTCGGCAAACTTGTCGGTCTGGATGCTCATGCCGGGAGTTTAGCCGATCGGATCAACCGGCTTTCGACAGTTGCTTCAGCGCCTGGCGGATGCCGTCGGAAACCGACGCATCGGGTGCCAGGCTCTTCATTGCGCCGAGCGCCTCGCGCTCGTTGTAGCCGAGTGCCAGCAGGGCGTTCATGATGTCGGAGGCATCGTCGTGCGGCGCCGCGCCGCCGCCGGCTTTCATGCCGCCCGCGGCCAGCGTCTTCGGCAGCCGGTCGCGCAGTTCCAGCAGCAGGCGCTCGGCGGTCTTCTTGCCGATGCCCGGCACCTTGGTCAGACGTCCGGCTTCCTGCAGGGTCACCGCCTGCGCCAACTCGGTCACCGACATGCCCGACAGCACGGCCAGCGCCGTACGGGCACCGATGCCGGAAATCTTCAGCAGCTGGCGGAAGGCCGCGCGTTCATCCTGCGAGGCAAACCCGTACAGATAGTGGCCGTCTTCGCGCACGATCAGATGCGTATGCAGCGACACGCTCTCGCCCGTCGCCGGCAGGTTGTAGAAGGTGCTCATCGGCACATCGACTTCATAGCCGAGACCACGCACATCCACCGTGATGGACGGCGGGTTCTTTTCGATGAGGATTCCGCTGATGCGACCGATCATGGCATTTTTTCCCTGGATTGGAGTTGGGTCGTGGCCACTACACCAGCCTCCCGCCGCGAACCCGCTTGCCGAGTGTCGCCAGCGCGCCCATGCCCTGTCCGCCGTGGGCGTGGGCAATCGCGCAAGCCAGCGCATCGGCGGCGTCGGCACTTGGCGTGCCGGGCAGATTGAGCAGGCGCACGACCATGGCCTGCACCTGTTCCTTGGCCGCCTTGCCGTGGCCGACCACGGCCTGCTTGACCTGCAGTGCAGTGTATTCGGCCACGTCCAGGTTTGCCGTCACCAGTGCGGCAATCGCCGCGCCGCGCGCCTGACCCAGCAGCAGCGTGGATTGCGGATTAACGTTGACGAAGACGATCTCGACCGCGGCCTGCTGCGGCTGGTAGGTGGCGATGATTTCGGTGAGGCCGTCGAGGATGGTCTTGATCCGCTGCGGCAGGCTGCCCGCCGCGTCGGTCCTGATGCAGCCGCTGCCGACATAGGCCAGTTTGCTGCCGGCCTTGTCGATGACCCCGAACCCGGTCGAGCGCAAGCCCGGGTCAATGCCGAGGATTCGGATGGGTGTCGCCGCCGCGGATTTCATTTCCGCGCAAGATACACGCCCCAGACGGCGAGCGCCATGCCGGCCAGCGCCATGCCGGCCAGGCGTTCATCGAACAGCAGCCAGGCGAGCAGTGCCGTGCTGGGCGGCACCAGGTAGAACAGGCTGGCCATATTTACCGCGCTGCCGCGCCGGATCAGCATGTTGAGCAGGGAAATCGCGCCCACCGACAGCACCAGCACCAGCCAGGACAGGGCGAAGATGAACTCGGGCACCCACTCGAAGCGGAAGCTTTCGGTCAGGCTGACGACCACCGCGGTGGCGACGGCCGTCGGCAGGAACTGGGCAATGGCGCCCGTGCGCCAGTCAAAGGCGGGACAGAAGCGCTTCTGGTACAGAGTACCGGCCGTAATTGCGGCCAGCGCCGCCAACGCCGGCCACAGGGCATCCAGACCGAAGCTGCTGCCGATCTTCCCCGACACCACCAGCGCCACGCCGGCGAAGCCGAGCACCAGCCCCAGCCACTGCCGCGCCAGCACGGCTTCCTTCAGCACCCAGCCGGCGCCGACGGCGGTCAGCAGCGGCTGAATGCCCACCACCAGGCTGGTTACGCCGGCGGGCAGGCCCTTCGAGATGGCGATGAAGACGCCGCCGAGGTAAATGCCATGCACCAGCAGGCCGGAAACCCCGATGTGAAACCACTGCCGCGCGTCCCGCGGCCACGGCGCACGCATCAACAGCGCCACCAGGGTCATCAGCGCAAGAACGCAGAGGTAGCGGATCAGCAGGAAACTCAGCGGCTCGGCATGCGGCAGTCCGAGCTTGGCACCGATGAAGCCGGTGCTCCAGAGCAGGACGAAGAGGAAGGGAGCGAACCGGGCTGGGGAAAGAAATCCCACGCTACTCGTCGATCACGGCGGTCGTGTAGACCTCCTGCACGTCATCGAGCGACTCCAGGGCGTCGAGCAGTTTCTGCATCTTCAGCGCGTCCTCGCCGGCGAATGCGGTTTCGTTCTGCGGCTTCATGATGACTTCGCCGAATTCCGGCTTGAAGCCGGCCTTTTCCAGCGCGTCCTTGACGGCGGAGAAGTCATTGGGCGGCGTCGTGACCTCGATGGAGCCGTCTTCATTGGACACCACGTCGTCGGCGCCGGCCTCGATGGCCGCGTCCATCAGCGCCGACTCACTGGTGCCGGGGGCGAACAGCATCTGGCCGCAATGCGTGAACAGGAAGGCGACACTGCCGTCGGTACCCATGTTGCCGCCGTGCTTGGCGAAGGCGTGGCGCACTTCGGCGACGGTGCGCACCTTGTTGTCGGTGAGGCAATCCACCATTACCGCCGCGCCGTTGATGCCGTAGCCCTCGTAGCGGACTTCTTCGTAGTTGACGCCGTCGAGTTGGCCGATGCCGCGCTTGACGGCATTGTCGATATTGTCCTTGGGCAGGCTCTGCGCCTTGGCCTTCTCGATGGCCAGCCGCAGCCGCGGATTGGCGCTGATGTCGCCGCCGCCCATCTTGGCGGCGACGGTGATTTCCTTGATCAGTTTGGTAAAGACCTTGCCCCGCTTGGCGTCCTGACGCCCCTTGCGATGCTGGATGTTGGCCCATTTGGAGTGTCCGGCCATAATTGTTTTCCCTGGTTGTGCTGATGTTGTCACATACAATCGCAAATTTTAGCATCCCCGGAATACGCGCCATGATCCAGCCACTGCCCATTGCCAGGAGCGGCGAGACCGAGCTGGTCCTGCTGCCGCAACTCGCCAACCGCCACGGCCTGATCACGGGCGCGACGGGTACCGGCAAGACGGTGACTCTGCAACGCATGGCGGAACAACTTTCGGCGGCCGGGGTGCCGGTGTTCCTCGCCGACGCCAAGGGCGATCTCTCCGGTCTCGGCGCCGCCGGGACCGCCCCGGAGAAACTGCAAAAGCGCCTGGCCCAGCTCGGCATCAAGGACTGGCAGCCGCAGGCCTGCCCGGTCGTGTTCTGGGATGTCTTCGGCGCCTCGGGCCATCCGGTGCGCGCCACGATTTCCGACATGGGTCCGCTCCTGCTCGGGCGTCTGCTCAACCTCAACGACACCCAGGGCGGCGTGCTGCAACTGGTGTTCAAGGTCGCCGACGACCAGGGTCTGCTGCTGCTCGACCTGAAGGATTTGCGGGCGATGGTGCAGCATGTCGGCGAGCACGCGGCAGAGTACAAGACGCAGTACGGCAACGTCTCGGCGGCCTCGATCGGCGCCATCCAGCGCGGTCTGCTGATGCTTGAGGAGCAGGGAGGCGACAGCTTCTTCGGCGAGCCGATGCTGGACATCGAAGACCTGATGCAGACGCAGGACGGACGCGGCGTGATCAACGTGCTGGCGGCCGACAAGCTGATGAATTCGCCGCGCCTGTACGGCTGTTTCCTGCTCTGGCTGCTGGCCGAACTGTTCGAGCGGCTGCCCGAAGCCGGCGACCTGCCCAAGCCCAAGCTGGCCTTCTTCTTCGACGAGGCGCACCTGCTCTTCAGCGATGCACCGCCGGCCCTGCTGGAGAAGGTGGAACAAGTGGTGCGCCTGATCCGCTCGAAAGGCGTGGGCGTGTATTTCGTGACGCAGAATCCGCTCGACATCCCCGATGCCGTGCTCGGCCAGTTGGGCAACCGCGTGCAGCACGCGCTGCGGGCCTTCACGCCGCGCGACCAGAAGGCGGTCAAGGCCGCGGCCGACACCCTGCGCGCCAACCCGGCCTTCGACGCGGCGACGGTGATCACCGAACTCGGCGTCGGCGAGGCGTTGGTGTCCTTTCTCGACGAGCAGGGCCGGCCGAGCGTGGTCGAGCGCGGCATGGTGCTGCCGCCCGCATCGCGCATCGGTCCGCTGACGGCCGAAGAACGCCGCGCCGCGATTGCCGCCTCGCCCGTTGCCGGGCATTACGAACAGGTCCTCGACCGCGAATCGGCCTACGAGAAACTCAAGGGTACGACAGCGCAACGCGAACGGGCAGCCGGCCCCGACAACGCGCCGAAGGACGCCCCGCCGGCCGGCACGGCGCCCGAAGCAGCGGGCGGCGGCTTCCTCGGCGGTCTCGGCGATGCGTTGGGTGGCATGCTTGGCGGCGGCACGGCACGCCCCGGTACGCGCGGCAGACAAACGGTCGTCGAAGCGGCGCTCACCAGCACCGTGCGCGCCATCGGCTCTTCGCTGGGGCGGGAGATCGTGCGCGGCGTGCTCGGCTCGATCCTGGGCGGCCGTCGCAGGTGATCAACGCCGCTGCTTCCTCTGCGGGCCGGGGCGGACTGTTTCCGGCCGTCCGGGCGCGGCTCGCGCTGCCTGTGCCGGGCCGACGATTGCAGCAGAGGGAGCGGCCGTGACCACCCGGCTTCGCACGCGCATAACGTTGCTGGCGCTGTTGCCGACGACGCTGGTGGCGGTGCTGCTGACAAGCGCTTTCTTGCTGCACGCGATAAACGATCTTGAACAGGGGCTGCATACCAGAGGAACGGCGATTTCGCGGCAAATGGCCGTTGTCGCCGAGTACGTCATCGCTTCCGGGCAGGGGCCGGCTCTTTCAACCCTGGCCGATGCGACGCTGCGGAGCGATCCGGCCGTGCGCGGCGCCGCAATCGTCGATGCAGACGGCATTATCATGGCGCGCAGCGGCGATCTGACCCGGGCGGGCTGGCCGCAGCAGTTGTCGCGCCTCGAAGGCCTGCACCTGGAGCCGGAGGGGCTGTTGTTCGTGGAGCCGGTGATGCGCCGCAGTTTGCCTGTCGATGGGCTTTCCGGCGACACCGCCCGCCCGCCGGATGTCACAGCGAAAGTGCTCGCGCATGTCGTCACCGAACTGTCTCTGCGGGAGGTTTACCGCAAGAGCGGCTGGCTTGTTGCCGGCGGCGTAATGATTGCCATCCTCGGCACCACTCTTTGCGGCTGGTTGGCGCAACGCATCGCGCGCGGAGTAACGGATCCCTTGCTTGAAGCCAGCAAAGTGGTCGCGCGCATCACCGAAGGTGATCTGGCGGCGCGTATGACGCTGCATCCGGCAGGCCCCTTGCGTTCCCTGGCAGACGGCATCAACGCCATGGCCCAACGCATCGGAGTGACGCAGGAAGAACTACGGACGCGGGTGACGGATGCCACTCGTGACCTGCTGCGCGAAAAGGAGGCGGCGGAGCACGCCACAATAGCCAAGTCGCACTTTCTGGCCGCGGCCAGTCACGACCTGCGACAACCGCTGCATGCGCTCGGGCTGTTCATTTTCGGACTGGCGCGCTCGGAGGCCGCCAAGCTCGAACCGATACTGATCGCCCATATCCAGTCTTCGGTAGACACGCTGCAGAATCTGCTGAACGCCATCCTCGACATTTCGCGGCTGGATGAAGGCAAGGTGATTCCTCAGATGGGCAACTTTCCCCTCGGCGCCCTGCTCGATCGCCTGGCCGGCGATCTCTCGCCGCTGGCAGAACAGAAGGGCTTGCGACTCAGGGTGAGACCGACAGCGGTCTGGGCGCACAGCGACCCGAAGCTTGTCGAGCGCATTCTGCTCAACCTGGTCGGCAATGCCGTGCGCTACACCCGCAGCGGCGGCGTACTGGTCACATGCCGCCGCCGGCAAGGAGTGGCGAGGGTCGAGGTCTGGGATACCGGCAAGGGAATCCCGGAGCACGCACGCGCAGAAATCTTCGAGGAGTACGTGCAACTGGACAACCCCGAGCGCGATCAGGCAAACGGCCTGGGGCTCGGTCTGTCCATCTGCCGTCGCCTTGCCGGCTTGCTGGCAATACCGATCGGTCTGCGCTCGCGCCCGGGGCGCGGCTCGGTGTTCTGGGTCGACTTGCCTCTGGCGCAAGAGACCGCACCGTTACAGGAACCGATAAGCGAAGCCCTGCAGGCGCAGCAGACCAAGGATCGGGCGCGGATCCTCGGCACTGTGCTGGTTGTCGACAGCGACCCTCTGGTCGGCGCGGGAAGGGCGCAGGCCATCCTCGGCTGGGGAGGCCGCGTTTTGCTTGCCGCCAATCGGGCGGAAGCACTGCGTTGTTGCCAGGAGAGTTCCCTGCAACCCGATGTGGCGATTTGCGCCATTGCTCCTCCGGAGGTGGCCGACGGCATCGAACTGGCCAAGCAACTGCAGCGCGAATTCGGCCCCATGAGCATTTTGCTGGTCAGCCCGGATGTCGGCGCGGAAACCCAGGAGGCGGCACGGCGCGCCGGTTTCCCGCTGCTCAAGGAGCCGGTGCCGCCCGGCCGGCTGCGCGCGGCCTTGCAGCACTTGCTGTCGGAGAGCGCCTAGCGATCCGTCAGGTCCAGGCGCCGGCACACTTCCAGCGTCAGCCCCGCCTGATTCATCGAATAGAAATGCAGGCCCGGGGCACCCTGAGCGATCAGCCGCTGGCAGAGTTCCGTAACCGCATCCAGGCCAAAGGCGCGGATCGACGCCGCATCATCGCCGAAGCTCTCGAACTTGCGTCGCATCCAGCGCGGGATTTCCGCCCCGCAGGCGTCGGAAAATCGCGCCAGTTTCGAAAAGCTGGCGATCGGCATGATGCCCGGCACGATGGGAACGGAAACGCCCAGCGACCGCGCTTCGGCGACGAAATGCTCATAGGCGTCGGCGTTGTAGAAGTACTGGGTGATGGCCGAACTGGCGCCGGCGTCGATCTTGCGCTGGAAGTTGAGCAGGTCATCGCGCGGGCTCTTCGCCTGCGGATGCCATTCGGGATAGGCTGCCACCTCGATGTGAAATCTTGCGCCGGACTCGGCACGAATGAACGCCACCAGCTCATTGGCATAACGGAATTCGCCGGCGTCCACCATGCCCGACGGCAGGTCGCCGCGCAAGGCGACGATGCGGCGGATGCCGCGCGCGGCGAACAGGTCCAGCATCTCGCGGATGCCGTCGCGGGTGGAACCGATGCAGGACAAGTGCGGCGCTGCATTGTGGCCTTCGTCGGCGATTTCCATCACCGTCTCCAGCGTGCGCTCGCGCGTCGAGCCGCCGGCGCCGTAGGTGACGGAGAAGAACTCCGGCTTGAGGACGGCAAGCCGGGCCCGCGTCGCGCGCAGCTTCTCCATGCCTTCGCCGGTTTGCGGCGGGAAGAACTCGATGGACAGTTCCAGACTCATGCTCGATTCCTGAATGTTGTTGATTAGCGTGGTGAAGTCAGCAGCAGTCGCGTCAGCAGCCACGAAATCGCGCTATACACCACCGAGCCGAGGACTCCGGCCCAGATGCCGTCCACCACGAAGCCCTCGAGCAGCCACGCCGCCAGCAGAAACATCATGCCGTTGATGACGAAGATGAACAACCCCAGCGTCAGCAGCGTCACCGGCAGGGTCAGCAGCAGCAGCACCGGGCGGAGCACGGCATTGATCAGCCCGAGCACCAGCGCCACCCCCAGTGCCGTGGCGAAACTGGCAACGTGTATCGAGGGCAGCAGCCAGGGCAGCGCCAGCAGGGCCATGGCGTTGATCAGCCAGACGGCAAGCAGGCGCATGACATTCTCGTCGTGGCGGGGATGTGGCGGCGCGGGCCGACTTAGTAGCGGTACTGGTCGGCCTTGTACGGGCCGTTTTTGGGCACACCGATATAGGCGGCCTGCTCATCGGTCAGTTCCGACAACTGCGCATTCAGCTTCTTCAGTTGCAGGCGCGCCACCTTTTCGTCGAGGTGCTTGGGTAGCGTGTAGACGCCCACCGGATAGTCGGCATTGCGCGTGAACAGCTCGATCTGCGCGATGGTCTGGTTGGCGAATGACGACGACATCACGTAGCTCGGATGCCCGGTGCCGCAGCCGAGATTCACCAGGCGGCCCTTGGCCAGCAGGATGATGCGGCGGCCTGACGGGAAGATCACGTGGTCGACCTGCGGCTTGATCTCCTCCCACTGATATTTTTCGAGGGATGCGACGTTGATCTCCGAATCGAAGTGGCCGATGTTGCAGACGATGGACTGGTCCTTCATCTTCGCCATGTGATCGTGATCAATGACGTGGACGTTGCCGGTACAGGTGACGAAGATGTCGGCCTTGTCGCAGGCGTAGTCCATGGTGACGACGCGGTAGCCTTCCATCGCCGCCTGCAGTGCGCAGATCGGATCGATCTCGGTGACCCAGACCTGCGCCGAGAGCGCACGCATGGCCTGTGCCGAGCCCTTGCCGACATCGCCGTAGCCGGCGATCAGCGCCACTTTGCCGGCGATCATGACGTCGGTGGCGCGCTTGATGCCGTCGACCAGCGACTCGCGGCAGCCGTAGAGGTTGTCGAACTTAGACTTGGTGACCGAATCATTGACGTTGATCGCCGGGATCTTCAGGTCGCCGCGCTCGTGCATCTGGTACAGGCGATGCACGCCGGTGGTGGTCTCTTCGGTAACGCCCTTGATCTGCGTCAGGCGCGTCGAATACCAGGTCTTGTCGACCGCGAGCTTGGCCTTGATGGAAGCGAACAGCACGGTTGCCTCCTCGCTGTCCGGTTTGTCCAGCACCGAGATGTCCTTCTCGGCACGGCTGCCCAGGTGCAGCAGCAGTGTCGCGTCGCCGCCGTCGTCGAGGATCATGTTGGAGTAGCCCTTGTCCGGCCACTCGAAGATGCGGTGGGTGTAATCCCAGTAGTCGACCAGCGTCTCGCCCTTGACCGCAAACACCGCGACGCCGTCGGCGGCAATCGCCGCAGCGGCATGGTCCTGGGTCGAAAAGATGTTGCAGGAGGCCCAGCGCACTTCGGCGCCGAGCGCGGTCAGCGTCTCGATCAGCACCGCGGTCTGGATCGTCATGTGCAGGCTGCCGGTGATGCGCGCGCCCTTGAGCGGCTGGCTCTTCGCGAATTCCTCGCGGATGGCCATGAGGCCCGGCATCTCGGTTTCGGCGATGCGGATTTCCTTGCGGCCCCAGTCAGCCAGGCCAAGGTCGGCGATTACGTAGTCTTTGTTGTCAGTCACGGCGTTCATGATGGCTCCTTGAACTGTGACCGGGAGGGAGGCGAACTCACCCTGCCCGGTACGGGTTGGGTGAGCGCAGTTTGAATATGGGCCGAGCCTGGGGGGCAAAAAAGGGACGGACCCTTAGCGAACTACCCTTGCAGCGCTCCTCGGAGAAATATGATTATATCGTTTCTTGGCAATTTCGTTGACGCACTGCCGCATCTTGTGCATAATCGCGCCTCTCTGACGCGGGGTGGAGCAGTCTGGCAGCTCGTCGGGCTCATAACCCGAAGGTCGTAGGTTCAAATCCTACCCCCGCAACCAATAAAGACAAGGGCTCACAGGTTTTAATCTGTGAGCCCTTTGTCTATCTGGCGAGTCGTGTAGGGGCTATGTAGGGTTTGCCGGTCAATGCAGAGGCAACCCGGCATCGATCACTCGTCTGCTGGCGATCAGATCCCCTTCGAGGGTGATGCCGTCAAGGCTTGCGCTGTAGTCGCCGTCGGTGAGCGCCAACGGTTGGATGACGCAGCCGGTCTTCTCCTTATACTAGATTCAGCCGGCGGAGAAACCCGACCACTGAACATTTGTCGCGTCATGAAACAGGCAAATCCTGATTTAATGGCTTACAATTCCACGAATCGATCAGGTAATTGTAAGGACGCGTCATGATTCCACGTTCCGCTGCTTCACTTCTTGGCGAAGTCCGCACCGGTTACCCGGTCATCACGATCACCGGTCCGCGTCAGTCCGGCAAGACCACCTTGGCACGCGCCGCCTTTGCTGACAAACCCTATGTGTCGCTGGAAACACCCGATGAGCGGGAATTCGCGGCGACTGACCCGCGTGGATTTCTGGCGCGGTGGCAGGACGGGGCCATCATTGACGAAGTCCAGCATGTCCCGGCATTGTTTTCCTGGATTCAATCGGATGCGGACGCCGCCGGTACGATGGGTCGCTTCGTGCTCACCGGATCACAGAACTTTGCGCTGATGGCACATATCACGCAAAGTCTGGCCGGCCGTTCGGCGCTGGTACAACTCCTGCCATTGTCGATTGCCGAACTCTCTGCCGCCGAATGTATTCCTGATGAACTGGATGCGATGATGTTGCGCGGAGGCTATCCGGCGCTGTATGTACGACCCCTCAATCCGGCACGATGGCTGGCGGACTACACGATGTCGTATCTTGAGCGCGATGTGCGACAGATCACTCAGGTGCAGGACCTATCGACCTTTCAGCGCTTCCTGCGCTTGTGCGCCGGTCGTACTGGTCAGTTGCTGAACTTGTCTAATCTGGCACAGGAAACCGGTATCTCCCAGAGCACGGCACGAGCCTGGCTCTCGGTGCTCGAGGCGAGCTACATCGTTTTCCTGTTGCCACCGCATCACCGCAATCTTGGCAAGCGCGTGGTGAAAATGCCCAAGCTGTATTTTCTTGATACGGGCCTTGCAGCATCGCTCATGGGTATCCAGACTCCGGCGCAACTGGCCATTCATCCCCTGCGTGGGGCGTTGTTCGAAACCTTGATCGTCGTCGAATTTCTCAAGGCGCGCTTTAACCGGGGCTTCCCCTCAAATCTCTATTTCTGGCGTGACAACGTTGGCTTGGAGGTGGACTTGTTGCTCGATGAACCCGATGGTTTGTATCCCGTAGAAATAAAGTCGTCGGCTACCGTTACCGAGGAACTGTTCAAGGGCTTGCGCAAGTGGCTTGCGGTAGCGGGCGATGCTGCCCGCCGGCCACGTCTGGTATGTGCGACGCCGGAAAGCTATACACGTTCCGGTATCGATGTGCGCCGCTGGCAGAAAGCAGCAGAGTCATGAAGTTCGCCCGTAACCAGAGACGGCCCCGTTGAAACTCGGCGCTGGCTACACGATGCGGCACTATATCCGCGAGGACTGGCAAGGCGCGACATGAGCCGCTCTGCTTTTTCATACAAATGCCCAAGGTAGCCAAGTGTTTGGGGGGGCGATTTTCTTGACCTCCACAAGACACGTTAACCTGGGTAGTCTGCGTCGCGCAGTCGGCACCCATTGCTCAAATTGGCGAATTGGCCGTTCTTTTCCGCGTAGTCACTGACATCGACAGCACCCGTTCGCATGAAATAATTGGCGTCAGCTTTACTCATGATGGTGTAGCCCCTTGTAAACGCGGAATGCCAGCCAGCACCAAGGCATACCGGGCGGTCGAAGAAACCGGCTCAAACCGCTGGCGATGGTTACGACTGATCAGTTGTCGAGCGACACGTCGCCAGAGCCTCGGGAGATGAGACTGTTGCTTGGTTGAAGGGAACGGACATGGCGGTCGATGCCCTGATGCAATCACTGGTCGTGAATCCGGCGAAGGATTCACAGAACAAGGCACGGCGAGATCAGCGGCGTGACGGCCAGGCAGAACACAAGGGCGAGCAAGGGCATGAGAACGTCGCCCAACCCCAACTGAATGCCTACGGTCAGATCATCGGCAAGACCATCAATACCACTGCTTAGGACAGGGGATAGGCAATCGCCTTGCCCCCGAAACCAAGTCTGAGAGCGGGAAACGCTCCACAACCCTATGACGTCATGCATAGAGCCGCCGGAAAGGTCTTCTGGCCCCGCCTGAAGACCGCTGCTCAAGGATTGAACAGCCGTGACAATTTCCTTACAGATCTGTCGCCCCGGCACTTCTCCACATACTTATCCACAGATTTTGTGGATTACGCAGCGGGCAACCCGTTGCGATGCGGGGTGCCGGATATCTTTCTCAGCGGTCTTCCCGAACGATCACTCCTTGTGCAGCGTGTCCGATGGCAGTTCGCCGAACATGATGCGGTAATCACGTGCAAAGTGTGACAAGTGCCAGAAGCCCCAACGCGCAGCGATGTCCTGAATCTGCGTTACCGCCGGATTCCTGTCACGCAGCTCACGGCGCACACAGTTAAGACGCATCGTGCGCAAATACTGAATGGGATTGGTGTTGAGGACTTCCTGGAAACAATATTGAATCGTGCGCCGGCTTACGTGCAGCACCTCACAAAGCTCGGCGATCGTGACAGGCTCATAAGGCTTGGAGAGGACATGGTGTCGAGCACGATCCACGACGGCCTTGCGCGCCTGATAAGTAAGATGCGGTGCCGGCATGTCGCTGGCAGTCTGGACCGAATCGCAGATATGGCCCAGTAGAGCGGAATGTATGGTTTTCTGGGCCGTCGGATGTGACAGGATCGCGGCATGGTCATCCAGGACGTCGAAAAGGGCATCAAGAAATACTCGCAGTTCGCGCAAGCCGGACTCGCAACGGATCACTGTGGCGCCGTCCGTAGAGGACATCCGCCTGGATCCGGCATCCTCAAGCGAGGCGACGACCCGCTGGTAGTTCTCTTCCTTGATGGCAACTCCGATCACGTCAAATTCTTTCGGGCTGCGCAGGGAGAACTCGCTGCCCGGGCCAACGGAAAGAATGCCGCGGTCATTGATCGAGCGGTCACAGAACGAGCCGCTACCGGTCATCGCCATAGGAATTCCAAACAGGCGGGCACCCTTCCATGCATGGCCTTGTTCAAGTACGGACTGGGTGGTGATCTCGCGAAAAATCTGCATGTCGCCAATCCATACCTCGCACAGCGTACCCTGAAAGGGGCCGGCACTCAGTTGATCGTACGACTGATCCCATTCGCCCAGGTTGTCGGCGTGCTCGTCGACATCGAGGGCCCTTACCTTCCGGTATGAATGAACATCCTCCAGCTCCGCCAGGGGGGAGACCGCCGATATGGGCAGCGGCAGTGTGCTCAGGGGAATTGAATACGGTGGCATCGGGTGGTTCGTGTTCGCTTGATTACCGGAAAAAATGCGGAAACGGTGTTTACTGCAGAGCAGGTATTCGGTGCGATTGTGATTTAGGCATCGCACTGCGTCAAGGCCGGCTACGCCGGTCAGGCCATATTGGAGCGTAATTTTTTATTGCGATGCAGCATGTGTAGCCATTTTCTCGAGGATGACTGTCGTTGCCGATTTTGGCTACCGGTCTAAAGGAATGCTCCCTACACTCCGCAGCTAAGAGCAAAGGCGCCGTTCATGGTATACAGACGTCAAGGGTGCGTAGGGAGTGCGCAGGCCGTTGGATTTGCTTATAGGTGAAGACGAGGTAACCCGCTTCCGGGTGAGTCGGCTCAACAACGATGTTTCTGCGGCACAGGCGTTCGCTGCCGGATGATTAGAGAAAGCAGACTGCCTGGCTGAATGGATCTACCAATAAGAGAGAGGGGCGTGAAATGAAAGCAGAAAAAAGGATTTTGCAGTTGCGCGTAGCGGGGGCCGTATCCGCTGCACTATGGGTTTCACTGGCAGGCGGCGCTCTGGCCGCAGTTTCCGAGCAGGAAGCCGCCAAACTGGGCAAGGAACTGACCCCGGTCGGTGCCGAACGCGCGGCGAACAAGGACGGCAGCATTCCGGAATGGAAGGGTGGCGTGGCCAAGGGCAAGCTCAAGCTGGGCGATGCGCGCAGCGACCCGTTTGCCGCCGACAAACCGCTGTTCAGCATCGACGCATCGAATGTCGATAAATACAAGGACAAGCTCTCGGCAGGCCAGATCGAACTGCTCAAGACGCGCAAGGGCTACCGCATGGATGTCTATCCGACACAGCGCTCCTGCGGCTATCCGGATTCCGTGAATGAACAGACGCGCAAGAATGCAACGTTTGCCAAGCTCACCACCGACAACAAAGACAATCTGGCCCAGGCCGTGGGCGGCGGATTCCCCTTTGCGATTCCCAAGAATGGCGCCGAAGCGGTTTATAACCATCGCCAGCGCTGGCAGGGTGAAGGCCGTCACGAATACTACTCGACCAACTTCATCAATCCGGACGGCAGCTTCTATGGCCTGTTTCAGGATCAGTTCACGCTGATGCCGTTTGCGTCGGCAAAAGCCAAGTCGCTGGATGATGTCGGCGATGCGCAAATGAAGATTTTCAATCTGGCGATCAGTCCCGCGTCGCGCGTCGGCGAGATCATTCTTGCCCACTACTTCTTCAACAAGAGCACCGATGCGTGGATGTACTTCCCCGGTCAGCGCCGCGTGCGTCGTTTGCCGGCCTTCGACTATGACAATCCGATTCCCGGCTACGAAAACCTGGAAACCGCCGACCAGTACCCGATGTTTGCCGGCGCTCTGGACCGCTACGACTGGAAGCTGGCAGGCAAACAGGAAATGTACATTCCCTACAACAACTTCAAGTTTGTTGCCAAGGGCAAGATCGGCGACATCTACCAGGGGCTGTATCCCAAGCGCGACCTGATGCGCTACGAGTTGCATCGCGTCTGGAAGGTCGAGGCATCGGTCAAGCAGGGCCAGCGTCACATGTTCGCCAAGCGCACCTTCTACCTTGACGAGGACACCTGGATGATCATGGAAGCCGACCAGTTCGATGCGCAGGGCAAGCTGTGGCGCGTCATGGAAGCGTCGATCTATCCCGCAGTGGAACTGGGCGCCTGCGTCAGCCAGGAATTCATGTCCTGGGATCTGACGGTCAATCGTTACATGGCCGAGAACGCCACGCAGGAATCCAAGGCCACCGACTGGCTGGCCGGAGCCGAAGGCCGCATCGACGCCAAGCGTTTCGAGTCCGACGAATTGCGTCGTTCCGGCGAGCGTTGATGCGACGCCACGCACTCACCAAACACAAGGATACGACCATGAAAAAAAACAATTTGCAGAAGATCCCGTTGGCGTTGGCGATTTCCGCCATCGGGTTCGGTGTCGGCAACTCCGCCCTGGCGTTCAATTTCGAAACTGAAGGCGGCATCAAGGGCAGCGTGGATTCGGTGGTTTCCTACGGCGTGCAGCGCCGCATGAAGTCGCCGGACATGTCGATTATCGGCAACGACTCGGGCGGCAATGTGGCCACTTCGGGTACGCTGGGTACGCTTGTCAACGGCGCCGGATTTGGCTGGACGGCGAACCCGGACTTCAACTATACGCAGACCGACGACGGCAACCTCAATTACAAGAAGGGCGACATTGTTTCATCCGTACTCAAGGGCACGCATGAATTCAGTTTGCGGGAGGAAGGCAACTGGGCCGGGCTGGCGCGCGTCACATGGTCTTCGGACGGCCGTGCCGATCATACCCGGCGCACGCCTCTCGACGAAGAGGCGCGAAGCGCGATGGGCACGAACGCCACCATCCTCGATCTGTGGGTTTCCAAGGAATTCCGTCTGGGTGACAATTCTGCCAAGTTGAAGTTTGGCAATCAGATTATCAGTTGGGGCGAAGACATATTCATCATCGGCGGCATCAATGCCATCAATGCGGTCGACCTTCGCAAGGCACACATTCCGGGAACCCAAGTCAAGGAAATCCTCTTGCCGGCGCCGATATTGTCATTCTCCACGGCCCTTGGTAGCGGTTTTTCAACTGAAGCCTATTATCAGTTTAAATGGAACAAACTGATCCTCGATCCTTCTGGAACCTACTGGTCTTCTGCCGACTTTCTGGGCAAAGGCGGAAAGCGGGGCGCGTTTGTACCGACCTCACTGCTTAACAGTATTGCCAATTCTGGATTTTCGCCAATCTTGGCTGGAGCCGGCTTCGGTGCCTTGCCACCCGGTACGGTGGGAGACTTTGATCCAACGCGCGGAAGAATGCTTGCTGACCTCGCTGCTGGTGGGACGGTCGTCCCGGTTGAAACGACATCCCCAAAGAACGGCGGCCAGTACGGAATCAATTTACGCTTCAAGCCCAGCAGCGGGGACACTGAATATGCAGCCTACTACATTCGCTATCACGACAAGATACCGTTTGTAGGGTTCAAGTCGTTCTGTGCGGATGTCACGTGTGCGGATGCCGCAAATCAAATTATCAGCGCGGCGGTTGAACAGTATGCAGAGAACCGCAACCTCTACGGCGTCTCGATGAACACGAAACTCGGTGACTGGGCCATTGGTGCAGAATTGTCGTATCGCCCGAAGGATAGCGTCGCAATTGATCCGACTGTGCCCTTTGCCGGGCGTTACAGCCTGAGTCAAGCGGCGGTGATGGCCGCTGGAGCAGTGGCCATGGTGGACGGTTTCGTTGCCGAGAAGAAATGGCAGGCTCACGTCACCGGCTTTACCTTGTTGCCGCAGTCGGTCACAGCGCCTTTGGGCGCGGCGGAAGGGTCTTTCCTGGTTGAAGCGGCGGTGACGAGCTATCCGGGCCTTGACCTGTCGGGTGCCGTTCCCTACCTGCTCAACAACTACGAGTTGCCGAGCAAGACGTCGTGGGGCTATGTGGCCGAGTTCGGACTGATCTATGCCAACATCTTCAATTCAGGCTGGACCTTCAGCCCGGTGGCCGACTTCTACCACGACGTCAAGGGCACCAGCCCGAATACGCTTCCCTTTGTCGAGGGGCGCAAGGCCCTGGCCCTGGCGATGAACTTCGATTACCACAACAAGACCAAGTTCGGCGTCGGCTACACCAAGTTCTGGGGTGGCGGCAACCTCAACATGATGCGCGACCGTGATGTGCTGACGGCGAGCGTTTCCTACGCATTCTAGGTAGTGCCGTCATGAACGACCCGCACGGGTCCCCGTGCGGGTCGTTCGTTTTTCTTCCACCCCTGTTGTTGATTTTTATTCGGGCCGGATGTAAATGCCAAGCATTGTTGGTTTCGTAAAGTCGCTGGAAAACTTCTTCTTCCGTTACCGGGCGCCGACCCTGGCGGTGCTGCTGGTGTTCACGGCGGCAATGGGTTACCTGGCTTTCCAGTTGCGCATGTCGGCGGGGTTCGACAAGCAACTGCCGGTCGGCCACGAATACACCCAGACCTTCTTCAAGTATCGCGAGCAACTGTTCGGTTCCAACCGCATCATGGTGGTGGTGCGCGCCAAAAAGGGCGACATCTGGACCAAGGAATCGCTGACCAAGCTGCATGAAGTAACCGAGGCCGTGCTGTTCCTGCCGGGCGTCGATCGCCGTTCGGTGCAATCGCTATGGACGCCGAACACCCGCGTCTATGAACTGACCGAAGAAGGCTTCAACGCCGAGGATGTCATCGGCGGCAACATCACGCCGGGCGCGCTCGACGCCGAGAAGATGGCCCGCATCCGCGACCGCGTGGTGCGTGGCGGTTACATGGGGAATCTGGTCGCCAACGACAACACGGCGTCGATGATCGTCGCCGATCTGCTCGAGGAAGATGCCGGTTCGCATCAGAAGCTGGATTACCTCGACCTGGCGCAGAAACTCGAAAAGGATATCCGCGGCAAGCTGGAAACCGCAGACCACGAAATCGAGATCATCGGCTTCGCCAAGCAGATCGGCGATGTTGCGGCGGGCGCCAAGGGCGTCGCCGAGTTCTTCGCGCTGGCGGCATTGCTGACGGCGCTGGCCGTGTATTGGTATTGCCGCTCCATCCTGCTGACCCTGCTGCCGATTGCCTGCTCCATGGTGTCCGTGGTCTGGCAGTTCGGCACCCTGACCCTGCTCGGCTACGGCCTGGATCCGCTGGCCATCCTGGTTCCTTTCCTGGTCTTCGCCATCGGCGTCTCGCACGGCGTGCAGCAGATCAACGCCATCTCGAAAGCGGTGGCCGAGGGCGCCGATTCGATGGGTGCCGCGCGAGAAAGTTTTTCCAGCCTGTTCATCCCGGGCACGCTGGCGCTGGTCACCGCCTTCGTCGGCTTCATCACCCTGGTCATGATCCCGATCCCGATGATTCGAGAGCTGGGCATCACCGCATCGATCGGCGTCGGCTACAAGATCATCACCAACCTGATCATGCTGCCCGTGGTCGCTTCGTATTTCCGCTTCTCGCGCGCCTACGCCCTGCACCTCGAGGAAATTCAGGCGAAGCGGGGACTTGTCATCGAGCGTCTGGGCTTCATTGCCGACATCAATCATGCGCGGCTGGTGCTTGCCCTGGCGGCCGTTCTGTTCGGCATTGCGGTGTGGCAGAGCCACGGCCGCCACATCGGCGCCTTGCAGCCGGGTGCGCCGGAATTGCGCGCCGATTCGCGCTACAACCGCGATGTCGAAAACATCGTCAGCCGGTTTGATCTGGGCATGGACGTGCTGACGGTAGTCTTCGAAACGCCCAACGACTCCTGCAACAACTTCGAGGTAGTCAACTACATCGATCAATTCACCCAACACATGACTCAGGTGCCCGGCGTGCTCTCGGTGACCTCCATCTCGCAATTGGCCAAGTTCGCCAACGCCGGCTTGAATGAAGGCAATCCGAAGATGACGGCCTTGCCGCGCGACAGCAAGGCGCTGCAGGTCGCCGTCGGCTACCTGCCGGAAGCGGGCGGCCTGTTCAACCGCGCCTGCACCATGATGGCGGCCAACATTTATCTGGCCGACCACAAGGCCACCACCATCACGCCGGCGATTGCCGCGGTGAAGGACTTCCGCACCCAGTTCAATCCGGAAAAGCTCGGCATCAAGGTGCTTCTGGCCTCCGGCAACATCGGCGTGCTGGGCGCGACCAACGAAGAGATCGAGGCGCGCGAGCTGCCGATGATGCTTCACGTGTACGCCGCCATCATGATCCTGGTGCTGCTCGCCTATCGCGACTGGCGCGCCATGCTGGCCTGCTGCGTGCCGCTGACGGTGGCGACCTTCCTCGGCTACTGGTTCATGAAAACCCTCGATATCGGCCTCACCGTGGCCACCCTGCCGGTGATGGTGCTGGCCACCGGCATCGGCGTCGATTACGCCTTCTACATCTACAACCGCCTGCTGATCCACCTGTCGCAGGGGCAAGCCATGAAGCAGGCGCTGGAAGGCGCCCTGCGCGAAGTCGGCATCGCCACCATCTTCACCGCGATCACGCTGTCGGTCGGTGTCGCCACCTGGTCCTTCTCGGATCTCAAGTTCCAGGCCGACATGGGCATCCTGCTGACCTTCATGTTCATGGTGAACATGGTGATGGCGATTACGGTATTGCCTGCCTTTGCCGTCAAACTCGACTCCCTGTTTCCGCGCAAGGGACCGGTCAAGGCGCCGGCCATCGGTCATTGACCGCGCCCGATCAGGATTCAAAACATGAAATCAACACTGCCCCTTGTTGCCCTGACCTGCTCGCTGCTGGCCTTTGCTGCGCCGGCCCCGGCAGGTGAGGCGCCGGTGTCACGCACCATCTCCAGCCTGAAACAACCGCCGCAGCTTGTTGCCGCCGAGAAGGCGCCGGTGATCGCGGTGGCGATGGCCGGCAAGCGCGTTGTCGCGGTCGGCGACTACGGCATCGTGATTCTTTCCGACGACGGCAAGACCTACCGTCAGGCGAAGAGCGTGCCCACCCGTGCGGTATTGACCAGCGTCTTCTTCCTTGACGACAAGCGCGGCTGGGCTGCCGGCCATGACGGTACCATTCTGGCAAGCACGGATGCCGGGGAAACCTGGCAACTGCTGCGCGAGGAACCGGGCAAGGAACGCGTGCTGATGTCGGTCTGGTTCGAAAACGAGCAGCACGGGCTCGCCGTGGGGCAATTCGGGCTGGCGCTGGAAACCGGCGACGGCGGCAAGACCTGGCGCGAGCGCCGTCTGGTGGAGGCGGGCGAACAGGCCGACAAGCACCTGATGCAGATCTTCGCCGGAAGCAACGGGCTGGTGCTGGTGGCGGCCGAATCCGGCTCGATTTTCCGCTCGGAAGACGGCGGCCGGAACTGGCAGGCGATCCAGACCGACAACAAGGGATCGTTCTGGATCGGCAAGGCGCTGGCCGATGGCAGTCTGGTGATCGCCGGCATGCGCGGCCATGTCTATCGCAGCGAGGATCGCGGCATCCACTGGAAAGAGATTGCCAGCGGCACCCAGCAGTCGCTTACCGGAATCATTCAGCGCCCGGATGGAGTCGTGGCGCTGGTCGGCAATTCCGGTGTCATGCTCAGCAGCCAGGACAGCGGCCGCAGTTTTGCGGTTGCGGTGCGTCCGGACCGCGCCAATCTGACGGCTGTCGTCGCCGGTGCCGCCGGTGATATGCTGTTTGCCCTGACCGGTGCGATTGCCGCGGTGGAGCACCACCCTGCGGGCAAGTAGCTTCCGTGCAGGGATGGCAGGCTGATTCGCGGTGCTAACTAGTCTCGATGCGGCGAATCCGGACGACCGGTCACCAGTTGCCAATATTGGCTAACGCATCCGCTGCCCATTGGCTAGACTCGACTCCGTTGTGCCGGGGAAATATCTGCAAAGATTATCGTGAAGCGTGGAACATTTCGTGAGGCAAGTGATCCCGTTGTGCCGGCCAGCACCGGCCTGACGCAGTTTCATCATTGCAAATAGTCCTCGGATGCCGCAACAATTTCAAATCGATACGAAGCGTGATGATCTTGAAATTCCAATCGAGCCGGCTGTACTTGCCCTATCGGGCGAAATGGCAGGGAAGCCGGCGATTGCGGGATGGAAATGATGATCCTGATTCCAATGCAGGGAGAATATCAATGCTGAAGATGCTACAGCTATCAATTGCCTTACTCTTCTTGAACGGGGCCCTTGCGGCGCAGGCAGGGGTGTTCTCTCCGGAGTCGTTAGTGTGGAAGAAGTGTGCCGACTGCCATAAGCCGGTGAACGGCATTTTCCCCAAGATTGAAGAGATACGAACGACGCCCGAAGAGTGGGCGGTGATCGTTGATCGCATGTCGCGACTGCACAAGATGGAACTCACCCGGACAGAGATGGACGGCTTGCTGAAAGAACTTTGCTCATCGCAGATTCTGACGCCGGCCGAACTCGACAAGGTTTCCTATCTCAACCTGCTCAACAACCCGCAAACCATGGAAACGCCGGTCGGCGAGGATCAGCAGCAGTTGTTCAAGACCTGTGTGCGTTGCCACAGTGCCGGAAAGATCTACTCCTACCGGATGAACGATTCTTCCTGGGCCAGGCTGCGCGATTTCCACCTTTACATGTATCCGACGGTTGTCTACCAGTTGCGCGAGATGCGCTGGCCGAAAGAAGCCGATGCCGCGCTGGCCAAATTGGCAAAATCCCAGCCCTATGACCAGGCCTGGAAGGCACCGGCGGCGAACCCCGCAGGTTCCTGGCTGATCCTGGGCTACGAACCGGGCAAGGGGAATTACCGCGGCCAGGCGAAGCTAAGCGCCGGCAGCAATGACGAATACACCGTTCAGGGCAGCATCGCCTTCGCCGATGGCAACGTAGAAAGCTTCAAGGGCGAGGCGACGCTGTATGGCGGTCATGCCTTGCGCACGCGCACTACGCATAACGGCCTGAAGTCTCTGGGTGCCTATACGCTTGCAGAAGGCAAAATCAAAGGCGAGCATCACTTTCCCGCCCCTGATTTCAGAACTTCGTCGAGTACCTGGTATCCGGCAGATGGCAACCCGCAACTGCTCAAGGTATCGCCCGGCTTCATGCTCAAGGGCGAGATGACCACGCTGGTTCTGGAGGGAATCAAACTTCCCGACGCATCAGCCGCCGATATTCAGTTCTCGGCCCGCGGCGTGAAAGTGAAATCGGTCAAGCGCATCAGCGCCGAAGCGATTGAGGTGCAAGCCGTGTCCGGCAAGGATGGACTGGTCGAGACCAGGATCGGGCTCAAGGGACTCAACTCGCTCCCCGTAATCCTCGCCAAACAGATCGACTTCATCAAGATCACCCCGGAAATGGGGCGGGCCCGGTTGGCTGGCGGGAAGCCGTTCCCGTCCGAAGGCGTTCAGTTTGATGCGATAGCCTTTGCCCGGGGAGGCAAACTTTCCAAACCGGCGGAAACCGTCCGCCTCGGACCCGTTCCGGCCAAATTCAAGTTATCGGCCCTGGTCAAACGACCGAATGACGACGACTTGCAATGGATGGGGATGATACATACGGACGGCAAATACATCCCTTTCGGCGATTATGGCCCGATTCAAACACGCGCACAGAGGGTTGAGGCCAACGGCCTGACGACGGTGGAAGCTGTTCACAAGCGAGGCAACCGGCAGTACGCAGCCAAAGCCAGGATGGTGGTCACTTTGCCGGACTTTGTACCGAGGATCCGGTGACATGATCTGCGAATGGACAGATCATCAGGTGTTTGGCGTCAGGGACGGGGCGATCCTGTTTGGAGTTGATCAGGGCACTCTGTTCCACATCGATGAAGAAACCCGCAGCACGCTTGCCCGGTGGAATGGCTCGCCAACCCTGAATCTGGATGAAGTTCCCATAGCGGACAGGGAAATTCTGGAAGGGTTGCGCGATGCCCGATTTCTTGCCCCCGCCGGCGCCAGGCATCGACTCGAGCCATCGCGCGATTTCGATATTGCGTCAATCCCCCTGACCACGATGGTGCTCGAAGTGGCGCAGGACTGTAACCTGAACTGCACCTACTGTTATGCCGATGGCGGATCCTACGGCAAGGCCGCCCGCCTGCTCGACCCTGCCACCGCCCGTCAGGCGGCGAGAAAGTTGATTGACGACTCGGCGGACCGGGACGCGGCGACCCTGGTGATATTCGGCGGAGAGCCGCTGATGAATATGCCCGCAGTCGAGGCGGCTGTGGCAGAAGCGCGGTCCTACGCGGCAGAGAAAGGCAAGCAGGTTTTCATTTCCCTGACAACCAATGGCACCCTGTTGACTGCCGATGTCGTTGACTTCATCCACGCCAACCGGATTGCGGTGGCGATCAGTCTTGACGGGCCGGCCGATCTGCACGATAGCAATCGGCCCAATTTGAAGGGCGCGGGAAGCTATTCGCGAATTACTGCGAATCTTTCCCGGCTGTTGCCTGGTGCCACGGCACCGGTCGCAGCGCGCGTGACGTTGACGCCCGATCAATGGTCGCGGGTCGAGGAGGTTTTTTTCCACCTGATGGACCTCGGTTTTCATGAGGTGGGGATTGCTCCCGTGAGCCCGGTGAGACGCGAACTGCTCCCTGATGCAAAGCAGGAGGATGACTTGCTGCAGGGATTCGCGGTCTTGGCCAAGGCCTTTCTCAAGGCGGCAAAAACCAATCGTCTTCTGCCATTTACCAACTTGATCGATCTCCTGGCGAGGCTGCATCTCGGCCAGACGAAATCCGTATCGTGCGGGGCCGGATACGGATACCTGGCGGTTGACTCGAGCGGCAGCATCTACGTCTGCCACCGCCTGGTAGGTGAAGCAGAATTCCGGGTCGGCAATCTTGACGACGGCGCTGCCCCCGGAGAAATACGCCGGGCCCTGGACTCGGTCACCTGCGGCAGGCAGGAAGCATGCAGCAGCTGCTGGGCCAGGACGCTCTGTTCCGGCGGCTGCCACTACGAGAATCATCTCAGGGAGAACCAGCTCGGCTTGCCGCCCGGAGGAAGTTGCGACTTCATCCGCCGCTGGCTCCAGCTCGGCATCGAGGTCTACGCCGAACTGAGGCGCGATGGTTCAGACGAGATACTTGCGCGAATGGGGAAAAGGCTTAAATGCTGATTCCAGCTTTTTTGAAACAGGGCGACGAGGCCTGACGTCACGTCTGCCATCAAGCACGGAGGCTCAGATTATTGTGGACAAGAAGAAACGGATAGAGGCACTGAACGAAAAAGCCCGCGCCATCGAGGCGCTGTCCAGCGGCGAGCAGAAGTCGGTGGACGCCCTGCAGAGTGCGGACCCGCTCAATATGCCCGTTGGATGCTCGACCGTCTTCGATACCGGCTGGGAAACCAATCCCCGCCCGACCAACCCGGTGGGAATGTGCCAGCCCTCGGCGCACGATTTCCTCGGTTGCGCCGGCGACTGCTGGTGGCCGGCGCAGAACCCGGACGGCATGACCAATAACGCCGATCTCGAACTCATGTGCAGCAGCATCAGCCGTGACTGGCGCGACGTGAAATAGGCTTGTCGGCAGGCGTGTCATCAGGCAACAGGAGCGACGCCTGCTGCCCGGCCGCCGGATGTGCAGAGATAACTCAGAACTTAAGAGGGAGTTGGCTATGAAAGGCAAGAATTACCTACTGGCAGGACTCATGGCGCTTTGTCTCCTTACGGTCATCGGGCGCAGTGAGGCAAAAGAACTGATCTTCAACATGGGCTACGGCAAAGTCCAGGTAATTGATGTCGGCACTGATGAATTGCTTCCCGACATAGCGATCAAGGGATGGGCTCGTGAAGCCGCCGCTTCCGCTGACAAGAAATTTCTCTACGTGACTGCAAACCGGCATTTGATCCACAAGATCGACCTGAAAGAGATGCGGGTCGTCAAGTCCATCAACATGCACGATGAGGAGTGGGACCGGTTCATCTTCGGCATGGAATTGGTCGAGGATGGCAAGACCGCCTACGTGCACCTCTTGCCGCGCAGGATCAAGGGCGGCGATCAGGTTGTCGTCGGCTCGCCCATCGTCGCGCAGATCGATCTTGAGACGGGCAAGATTCTGCGCAGCATCGAGGTTCCCTTCGGCGTGTCTTATCTGGCCTATGTGAAGAATAAGCAAACGCTTTACGCGGTCGGCCAGGATATAACCATGATTGACGTCGCGGGCAGGGAGATGAAGTTATCGGGCTTGTATCCCATGTTCGACAAGGGGATAAACATGCTGCCATTGTTCACTTACGCGGAAGAAAACAACGGGGTGGCGCTGTTGCCGTACGGGATCGGCGAGGCAAGCGGCCTCTTGAGCATCGACACGCATACCGGAGCGATTACGGAAACGATGATCAAGAGCCCGATGATGGTGTATGGCGCCATGTATTCGCCGGACATGAAGAAGGCCTACGCCAATATGGACGAACTGTATGTCGTCGACCTGGCGACGCAAACGGTGACCAGCAGTCAATCCATCCCCACGGGGACAACCTTCAGCCTGATGACGAGCGCCGACGGCAAGAAGATATATTTGCAGGGCGGGGCGAACATCACCATTTATGACGCCCAGACGCTCAAGGTGATCAAGGTGCTGCACATGTCCACCGACGGGATGCTGCTGCGCAGGGTAAGCATGTAGCCGGCGCAGTATGGAGTATGGAATTCTTGTGCACGACGCCAGTCCGTTGCCGGCGGATCCACGGGATGTGTGCGCATCATCGTGGCGGTCCATGCTCCCTCCAGGTCAACTGCGCGCCCTCTATTTCGGTTCGGAGTTCTGTGCCGACCTGCTTCCGGGAGGGGCCGCGGTCAGGCGTTACTGCGCCCGGGCTCGCAGCGCAGGAATCGAAGCCGTTCTGTTGACGCCCATCGCTACGCCGGCAGGGCTTGCAAGAATTCAAAAGTTGTTGGCGGGCTTCGCTCAAACCGGCGAGGCGCCTGCGGTCGTGTTCAACGACTGGGGTGTCGCCAATTTGCTGCGTGAATCCTTTCCGCATCTCGAGCGCAGGGCAGGACGCCTGATCAATCGGGGGTTACGCGATCCCCGCCTGATGGATCAGGTACCGGACGCGGAAACCGCCCTGGAGGCGACCGGAAGCGAGCGGGGCAGGCGGATGAGGGCCCATCTGGTAAGGTTCGGCGTGACAGCGCTGGAGACCGATGTAGACATCGAAGGAAGTTTTCTTGGCGATGGAAGCGAAGGATTGCAGCGAGTGCTCTATCTTCCCTTTGCGTTCGCCGCCAGCAGCAGGAACTGCCTGGTAAAAGCTGAAGGGGCGCCCACCAGTGACGAATGCTTTACCAAGGGCCTGGAGATCCCCTGCAAGGGCTCCTGCCGCGGACGTCGGGATCGTATCGAGCGGGCGGATACCCGCCTGCCCCTCTGGCGAGCCGGCAACACGATCTTTTTCGAGGTCCCGCAATTCCGCGCCGGGGCGATGATTCAGCAGGCGGATCGCATTGTCCTTCATGGAAGGCCCTCACCATAAACATCCTGGCGCCGTTGCGGCACTCCATCGAAGTCGCTCCATTGCTGGAAGCTGGCGCTGATGAGTTCTTCTGCGGACTGACGCCTCCCGGTTGGGAGTCGCGTTTCGGCAAGGCGTGGGCAAGCCGGCGCGCGCCGGGGTCGGCGGACGTTCCTGATGCGGACGATTTCGAGCGGATTGTTGCCAAGGCCGGCTCACGCCCCGTCTATGTGACGCTGAATGCGCCTTACTACCCCGCCGGTGCGGTGGAAATGCTTGCCGAATTTGGCGCCCGGTTGCTTGGCGCCGGAGCAGCGGGGTTGATCGTCGCTGACACGGATCTCCTGCTGGCGCTCGCAGAATCCGGTCACGGGCAACACCTCCATGTATCAAGCCTGGCCACCTGCATCAATGCCGGATCGGCAAGATACTATCGTGACCTGGGCGTAAGAAGAATAATTCTCCCCCGGCATGTGACCCTCGACGAAATCGGGCAAATACTGATCCCCGATCTGGAGTTCGAGGTCTTTCTGCTCAACGATGGTTGCGTCTTCGAGGAAGGGTTGTGCGCGACAACACATGCCGCCGGCGCGTTCTGTACCCTGGACGGTGAAGGCACCGAGGGCATCTTGCCCGCGACCTTGGAACGCTACGCCTTCTGGAAGTGGACGCTGAACCATAGCGGGTGCCGCACCGGCAATGGCTACCCGATGGGGCCCTGCGGTTTGTGCGCAATACCTCGCCTGCTCGCCTTGGGAGTCGTCAGTTTCAAGGTCGTCGGGCGGGAAGCATCGCTGCCACGGAAGCTGGCCTCGGTGCAAATCGCGGCACAGGCATTGCGTCTGGCGAAGCAGGGAGCCGGCCCGAAGCAAATCCAGGAGGCGGTTGTCGCGCTGCGCGGCTCGCCCCAGATGTGCGAGGAGCGGCATCTGTGTTACTACCCGGATATCTGGCGGAAAGAGACGTCAGCATGCTGACGGGATTGGGATTGTTTACCCGCCACCTGCGCGGCAAAGGCGCCCTCATTGCCGCCATGTTGCTGCTTGGTCTGGCGGCTGCCGCAAGCTCGCTGGCATCGCCGCTGATCGGCAAGGTCTTCATCGATTCGGTTGTCGGCGAGCGCAATTTTGCTTTGGTACCGCAACTGGCCCTGGCGCTTATCGGACTGGCAGTCGCCGACCTGATCCTCAGTGCATGCATTCGCCAGGTCCATACCAGGCTCTCGGCCCGGGTTCTTGTGGAAATCAGGGAACGTCTGTTTGCCCAATGCATGCATGCGCCGTTGGCCCAGATCGAGCGATTCCGCCATGGTGACCTGTTGAGCCGGTTCGGTTCCGACATTCCAAAGATACAGACACTGCTG
>CAINHS010000048.1 GCA_903848955.1 uncultured beta proteobacterium | reverse complement strand
GATGTTCTTGATGACGAAGATGTTGAGGCCGACCGGCGGATGGATCAGGCCCATTTCCATGACCACGGTCATCACCACGCCGAACCAGATCAGGTCGAAGCCGGCGGCCTTGAGCGGCGGCAGGATGATCGGCGCCGTCATCAGGATGATGGACACCGGCGGCAGGAAGAAGCCCAGCAGCAGAACCATCAGCAGGATCACCGTGAGCAGCAGCCACTTCGACAGGGCGAGGCCGACGATCCATTCCGCCGCGCTCTGCGAGATGTGCAGGTAGCTCATGACATAGGAATAGAGCAGCGACATGCCGATGATGAACATCAGCATGGTCGACTCGCGCAGCGTCGAGGTCAGGATCGGCGCCAGCTGGGTCGGCCGCCACAGGCCATAGACCACCGCGATCAGCACCAGGGCGAGTATCGCGCCGAGGCCCGCCGTTTCCGAAGGCGTGGCGTAGCCGCCGTAGAGCGCGACCATGACGCCGATCAGGAGGATGACGAAGGGCAGCACGCGCGGCAGCATTTCGACCTTCTCGCGCAGGCTGTACACGTGCTGGTCGAGGTAGGCCGACTTGATGCCGCCGGCGGCGTGGGTGACTTCTGCGGCGCGGTATTCGACGCGGTAGCGCCAGGTGGCGTAGAGCGAGAACAGCACCACCAGCAGCGCGCCGGGGCCGATGCCGGCGAGGAACAGGCGTCCCAGCGACTGCTCGGCGGCGACGGCGTAGAGGATCATGGTGATCGAGGGCGGCAGCAGGATGCCGAGCGTGCCGCCGGCGGCGATGATGCCGGCGGCAAAGCCGCCCGAATAACCGCGGCTGCGCATCTCCGGAATGCCGGCGCTGCCGATCGCCGAGCAGGTGGCCGGACTCGACCCGGCCATGGCGGCGAAGAGGCCGCAGGCAAACACGTTGGCGATGCCCAGGCCCCCGGGGATGCGGTGCATCCAGGCGTGCAAGGCGAGATAGAGATCGCGACCCGCCGCCGATTTGCCGATGGCCGCACCCTTCATGATGAACAGCGGGATGGACAGCAGGGTGATGCTGGCGAGTTCCTCATAGACGTTCTGCGTCACGGTATCGAGGCTCGATGCCGGCATGAAGAAGTACATGAAGCTCAGCGCCACGCCGCCCAGCGCGAAGGCGATGGACATGCCGGAAAGCATTACCAGCAGCGTCGCCGCGCCGTAGAGCAGGCCTATCGTCAGAACGCTCACGGCTTGCCCTCCGCCCGCCCGCCGCCATGCCTCACGGCCCGCACCCGCGCCGCCAGGTGCAGCAGCAGCTGGATGCCGACCAGCGTCATGCCCAGCGCCATGATCGAGTAGGGTATCCACAGCGGCGGTCCCCAGGAACTCGTCGTCGTCTGCCCTTCGCGCCAGGCCTCATGCAGCAGCGTCCACGACTTCCAGGCGAAGAACAGGCAGAAGGCGCTGCTGGCGGCATCGACCAGCATCAGCCGCCAGCGGTTCACCCGCGGCGAGAGGACGCCCGCCAGCGCCTCGATGCCGATGTGGCCGCGCTGCGACTGAACGAAGGCGCCGGAGAGGAAGGTAGCGCCGACCAGCAGGAACACCGCGGCCTCGTCCTGCCAGTCGGTGGCGATCTTGAAGAAGTAGCGGGCGAACACGCTGTAGGTGAGAATGCCGGCGGCGGCCAACAGCGCCAGCATGCAGGGGATCAGGAGGCCGCGATTGACCAGACTCATCGCCCGGTCGAGGACGCCCAGCGCTCCCGCAGCCGGCCCGGACGGGCCGGGCAGACGCGGGTCGTAACCGTGACTCATGAGATGTCAGATGGTCTTTTCGGCCAGCTGCAGCAGGCGCGCGCAGTTGGGTGATTTGGCGGCGTAGTCCTTCCATGCGGTTTCGCGCGCCAGCGCCTGCCACTTCTTGATGGCCTTGTCGTCGAGGTCATAGACCTTGGCACCGGCCTTGACGTAAATGTCGGCGACCTGCCTGTCGTCAACCCGGGCCTGCTCGGTGCCGAATTTTTCCATCTCGGCGCCGACCTGCAGGATCAACTGCTGCTGGTCCCTGGGCAGCTTGTCGAAAGCGCTCCTGGCCATCAGGAGCGGCTCCAGCATGAACCAGTAAGCCTTGCCGCGACCGGTGGTGAGGTGCTTGGAGACTTCCTCGAGGCGGAAGGAGATCAGGCTGGTGGACGAAGTCATCGCCGCATCGGCGGCGCCGGTCTGCATCGCCGCGTAGATTTCGTTCGAGGGCAAGGACAGCACCGATGCGCCGGCGGCCTTCAGGATCATGTCCATTTCCTTGCTGCCGCCGCGCACCTTCATGCCCTTGGCATCTTCCGGATTGACCAGCGGCGCGGAACGGCTGGCAACGCCGCCGGCCTGCCAGATCCAGCTGACGATGACGATGCCCTTCTCCAGCAGCAGCTCGGTGATCGCCTTGCCGATCTCGGCATTCTTCCAGGTCGCCGCCTGCTCGTAGGAGGTGACCAGCCCGGGCATGAGACCCAGATTGAGTTCGGCCACCTCGCCGCCGGCATAGGGGATCGGGTACAGGCTGATGTCCAGTGCGCCCTTGCGCAGCGCGCTGAACTGGGCGTTGGTCTTCATCAGCGACGAACCCGGATAGATCTGGAATGTCAGCGCGCCCTTGCTGCGCGCCTCGACTTCCTGGGCGAACTTGCGGCACAGGCGGTCGCGGAAATCGCCGGCGTCGAGGGTGCCGCCGGGAAACTGGTGGGAAATCTTCAGGGGTTCGGCGGCAAGTGCTCCTCGCCCGAACACCATCAGCGGCGCCGCGGCAAGCGCAGCCTTGAGAACCGTGCGGCGGGTAGTCATTGTGATCTCCTCCTTGACTGAAATTATTATTGTCGTGCCAGTCGCCTGACGGCGGCCGAAGTGGCGATAGTACCCTCGCCGGCAAACATTTCGACGTTGTGCTCCAGATCGCCGACCTCGTACAGGTAATTCACCATCACGCCGAAGGCCTGCTTCAGGCCTTTCGCCGAGGCATCTCCCAGCGGGTTGACGCGCTCCAGGCGCGCGCCATTGCCCAGATGGAAACGGGCGACCGGATCCAGCGGCAACCTGCCGTCGCCGCGACTGGCCTTGGCCAGCGTCAGGTAGCGCGCCGCCAGTTGCGCCAGCGCCGCGTTGACCTTGCGCACAGTGGCCGCGGGCTGCGTCGTCCATTCGCCTGCCGCCAGCTGCACAACGTCGAGTTCCAGCCCGACCTCGGCCAGCGCCTGCGGATTCTTGCCGGCCCATGTTGAAAACCCGGGCAAGGGCGACAGCGTGGCGAAGTGCCGCAGCTTGGGGAAATCCCGCTGCAGGTCGTCGATTACGCGCTTCAGCAGGAAGTTGCCGAAAGACACGCCCCGCAAGCCGGCCTGGGTGTTGGAAATCGAGTAGAAGATGGCGGTGTCGGCGCGGCGCGAATCGAACACCGGGGCGTGCTCGTCAAGCAGCGCCTGGACGCTGCCGGCGAGATGGTCGGTCAATGCCACCTCGACGAAAATCAGCGGCTCCATCGGCATGCGCGGATGGAAGAAGGCGTAGAGGCGGCGATCCGAATCGAGGCGGTTCTTGAGGTCCGCCCACGAGCGGATTTCGTGCACCGCCTCGTACTCTATGAGTTTTTCCAAGAGCAGCGCCGGCGAACTCCAGGTAATGCGTTGCAGTTCGAGAAAGCCGACGTCGAACCACGCGCCCAGGCGCGACCCGAGCTCGCGATCGAGCGGTGCCAGTTCGTGATCCTCGTCCAGGTAGCGCAGCAGGTCGGCGCGCAAATCGACCAGAAACTTGACCCCCTGCGGAATGGCGTTGAACTGGGTGAGGATGCGGATCCGCGCCGAGCGCAAAGCGGCCCGCAGCCCCGTCTCGGCATCCCACTGGCGCTCCGTGCCGACCGCGCGCTGGTAGGCCTCATGGGCCGCCGCGACGCGCGCCGGCGCCGGGCCGAACTCCAGTGATATCAGGCGCAGGAAGGCGTGGCGGCCGTCGTCCTCAAGTTCGAGATAGGTTTGCGCCAGAGCCGCCGCCCGGGTCCGCGCGGAAACCTCGCCACCCTTTGCTTCGGCGCATTCGGCAAGTTGCCGGCGCCATTCCTCGAGCTGCTTCGGCGTCAGCTTCGCCGCGCCGTTGCCGGCCACCATCGAACGCAAACGCCGGACCAATCCGTCAACCATCGACCGCCTCCCTTTCCCTCCCCTGCATCCACTTCGCCATCGCGCTCATCCTGGCATCAACTGTGAAAAATCGTCAATGGCCGGGTAATCGCCGGTGTGCTTTTCCGGCTTTTTTGTGTCCGGCTTCTTGATCGTCACCAGATGCGCGATGCCGTAGCGGCGGGCGCTGTCGAGCACCGGCAGGCTGTCATCGACCAGCAGCGTACGCGCCGGATCGAAGGGTTCGATCTGCGCCAGGCGCTGCCAGAAGGCCTGCTCCTCCTTCGCCGCGCCCAGCGCGTGCGAGCTGACGATGGCGTCGAAGCGCGGCGTAAGCCCGGTCCTGGCCATCTTCAGCGTCACGCTCTTGTGATGGGCGTTGGTCGCCAGCACCACGCGCCGGCCGCTGGCGCGCATGGCATCGAGAAAGGCAATGACATGCGGGTGGATGTCGATCAGGTGCGCGACTTCTTCCTTGAAGCGCATGATGTCCAGTTCCAGCTCGGTCTCCCAGAAATCCACCGAGTACCACTCCAGCGTTCCGGCGCGGCCGTGATAGCGCGCCATCAGCTCCTCGCGCCCCGCTTGCGGCGACAGGCCGCGCGCTTCGGCGTAACGCCGCGGCAGATGGGTCTGCCAGAAATGGTTGTCGAAATTCAGATCGAGCAGGGTGCCGTCCATGTCGAGCAGGACGGTATCAATCCGCGACCAGTCAATCATCCGGCAGGCCCGCCGGATCAGGGGCGCAGATAGGCATAGCCCTGATGCTGGCGGCGCATCAGTTCAACCACGCCCGCAGGCACGTAGCTGACGTTCTTCTGCATGTCGTCGCGGCTGATTTTCTGCGCCTTCATGGTGTTCTCGCAGGCCACCACCCTGACGCCGCTGGCTGCCGCATCCTCGACGCGATTGGCGACTTCGGCATCGGCCAGGAGCATGCCGATGCCCGGACCGTAGACAACGATCTCGATCTCCGCCTTGTCGGCGCCGATATCCATCTGTATGTTCCTGGCATTGTTCAGCGCCAGGTGCCATTTCTTCGGATCGGCATCGGAGACCTGGATCACCACGCGCTCCTTCTGCGGCTTCTGCGCCACCCTGTCTTCGGCGGCAATGGAGCCCGTTGGCAGGGCAAGGGCGGCCAGAGCGGCAGCGGCGGCAAACATGCGACAGAACCTGATCATGGGCAGTCTCCTCTTCGTCCGGGTGCAGGCTGCGCCTGCTGCGCAGCCTCTCAAGCATAGCAGTCCGGCGGCGCTCATGGCGGACCGGCTGCGATCGACCGGCGCAACCGGACTACGGCCGGACATAGGCCCAGCCCTGCTGCTGCAGGCGCATCAGTTCGACGTAGCCGGCCTTGGCGTAGGCAATGCCGTCGATCATGTCGTCCTGCGTCAGATGCAGCGCCTGCATCGAATTGCCGCAGGCGACGAAACGCACGCCGGCCGCCATCGCGTCCTGCACCTGGTTGGCGGTCAACGCATCGCCCTTGAGCATGCCCAGGCCCGGCCCGATGACGACGACAGCGAGCTCCGCCCGGCCCAGCTCTTCCTGCACATTCCTGACGTTGGCGAGTACCGTGTTCCATTTGCGGGAATCGTCTTCGTTGACCTGAAAGACGATGCGATTGCGGCTTGCCGCCGGGCGGCCGGAGGCAGCGACGTCATCTGCCGCGCGAAGCTCCGCAGCGCCCAGAGCAAGCGCGGCGAAGAGGCCGAGCGTCGCCAGATTTTTCAGGTTCATGTCAGTTATCCTTGCAGGCACCTTAGCGGCCTTACTCTGCCACAGATTCCTCATGGAAAAAATCGATTGTGCCGTCATCGGCGCCGGCGTCATCGGCCTTGCCGTTGCGCGAAGACTCGCCGCTCAAGGCCGTGAGGTAGTTGTTCTGGAAGCCGAAGGCAGCTTCGGCACCGGCATCAGTGCGCGCAACAGCGAGGTGATCCATGCCGGCATTTACTATCCTGCGGACTCGCTCAAGGCCCGGCTGTGCGTCGCCGGACGCAGACTGCTTTATGCGTACTGTGAGGAGCGCGGCATCGCGCACCGGCGCTGCGGCAAACTGATAGTCGCCAACAGCGACGGGCAACGCGAGGAACTCGCGCGCATCGCCGCCGCTGCCCGCACCAACGGTGTAGACGACCTGCAGTTGTTGTCGCGCGAAGCAGCCCGCAGCCTCGAGCCGGCGCTGGAATGCAGCGCCGCCCTGCTGTCGCCGTCGACCGGGATCATCGACAGCCATGCCCTGATGCTGTCGCTGCTGGGCGATGCGGAAGGCAAGGGCGCGGTGCTGGCCGTGAGCAGTCCGGTACTGGGCGGCGAACCGGACGACGCCGGCATCGTCCTCGACATCGGCGACGCCTCCGGCACGCGCCTCCATGCCGGAGTCGTGGTGAATTGCGCCGGCCTCGGCGCACAGCAGGTATCCCGCAGGCTGCGCGGACTGCCGGCGGCATCGGTGCCGCCGCTGCATTACGCCAAGGGCAACTACTACGCGCTGGCCGGGCGGGCGCCGTTTTCGAGGCTGATCTATCCCGTGCCGGAGGCAGCCGGGCTCGGCGTGCATCTCACGCTCGATCTGGGCGGGCAGGCGCGCTTCGGCCCCGACGTGGAATGGATCGACAGCATCGACTACAGCGTGGCCCCCGGGCGCGCCGATGCCTTCTACGCCGAAGTGCGCCGCTACTGGCCGCTACTGGCCGACGGCGCATTGCTGCCGGCCTATGCCGGCATCCGGCCGAAGCTGACTGCGGCGGGGCAACCGGCAAGCGATTTCCTCGTTTCCGGTCCGGCCGTGCACGGCATCCGCGGCCTGGTCTGCCTGTATGGCATCGAGTCGCCCGGGCTTACTGCCAGCCTGGCGCTGGCCGATTATGTCGGCGACATGCTGACCGGCTTTTAGTTTCCCGTGAAGCGCGGCGGCCTTTTTTCCAGAAAGGCCGCCAGTCCTTCAGCGTAATCCTGCGTCCCGAGAAAAGCGAACGAGGCGCGCTTTTCCTCCAGACTCAAGGGGCGATCTTCCTGCAGCCGGGCGATCCACTGCTTGTGCCAGCGCGCAACCAGCGGCGCGCCGGCGGCGATGCGGGCGGCCGTCGCCGCTGCTTCCGCCAGCACCTCGTCATCGGCAACAACCCGCGTCAGCAGGCCTTTGGCATACGCTTCGGCGGCGCTCAAAAGCCGCCCCTCGAGCAGGATTTCCTTCGCCACCGCCGCACCGGCCAGCTTGAGGAAGCCCGCCAGTTCGCCCGGATACATGGAGAAGCCCAGCTTCATGACCGGCGCGCCGAAGCGCGCGTTTTCGCCGGCGATGCGCAAGTCGCAGGCACAGGCGATTTCCAGTCCGCCACCGACGCAGGGTCCGAGGATGGCGGCAACCGTCGGATGCGGGCAGGATTCGATCGCGGCCAGCGCCTCGCCCACTACCTCGTGGTAGGCCAGCGCGAGGTCGACATTGGCGCGCGCGCTGCGGAATTCCTCGAGGTCGCCGCCGGCGGCGAAGACCTTGCCTTCGCCGCGCACAATGACGCAACGCAATGAAAGGTCGGCGGCAAGTTCCGCCATCACTTCGCGCAGCCGCCGCCACATGGCCGCATTCAGCGCGTTGAGCTTGTCCGGGTTGAACAGCGTGACGGTCGCCACGGCGCCCTCGCGCTGACAGAGGATGCCTGCCCGCACAGCGGAATCCAAGGTACGCAAAGCGCTATCGGGTGTCATGGAATCACTCATGCATTTGCCGGCAATGACTTTCACGGGCGAAGGCGAGCACCAGGGTGGCTGCCAGCAGGGTGGCGAACATCAGCGCGAAGCCCGCCTGATAGGCAACCGCATCGTAGATCCGCGCTCCGCCTTCGGTGGCGCCGTTCCAGCTGCGGTCGAGTATCCAGCCCACTGCCGGTTGCAGGAACATGCCGCCCATCAGCGGCCCCATGTTGCACACGCCCGAGGCCGTGCCGACCAGACGCAGCGGCACCGATTCCTTGGCCCAGGCAAAACCGATGATGATGTTGCCCGAAGCAAAGCCGGTCGGAACCAGCAGCGTCACCAGCGCCCACAGCGGCAGGGGCAGGAAGATGATCGCCGCCCAGCACAACAGGCCGACGACAGCAGCGATCAGGTAGAGGGGCTTCCTCCTGCCCATGCGCTCCGACCAGCTGGCCAGCAGCGGACCGCCGAGCGCCCACGAGACCAGCAGCGTCGACGTGATGGTGGCCGCCATTTTCGGATCGAGCCCATGCACCTGGCGCAGAAAAGGCACGCCCCAGAGCCCGGCGAAGGTCAGCACCGCGCCGGTAAAACCGATCGGCACCGCGGTCAGAATCCAGACGTTGCGGTAGGACAGCACCTCCATCAGGCCGCGCAGCACCGGCGTCGGTTCCAGCACATTATGTGCGCCCTGAAAGTGGCTGGCGTAGCCCCGTTGCGCCGGGTCGTCACGCACGCGCAGCCAGGTGGCAATGCACAGGATCGCCGTCAGCGCCGCCGAAAACGCCATCACCGGGCGCCAGCCGAAAGCCTCGACTACGAAGCGCAAAGGCACGCCCGCCACCACGCCGCCGATGACGCCCATCAGCAGCGCCATGCCCGAGGCCAGCGCATATTGCCGGGGGGCGAACCAGTGGCTGGCCAGCTTGAGCATGGAAACGAAGGCGACCGCCACCGACGCGCCGATCAGCAAGCGGCCGATGCCGGCCCAATGGATGTCCGGCGCAAACGCAAACAGCGCCGTGCCGAGCGCCGCCACGCCGGCCCCGGCGGTGAGCAGACGACGCGGACCCCAGCGGTCGGCGATCATGCCGGTGGGAATCTGCATCGCGACGTAGGAATAGAAATAGAAAGCCGAGAGATTGCCCAGCGCCGCGCCGCCGATGGCGAACTCGGTCATCAGCCGGTCGGTGATCACCGCCGGCGCCACGCGCTGGTAAAAGCCGATCAGGTAGAGCAGGGCACCGAGGCCCCAGACCGACCAGGCAAGAGCGGCCGGCGGGAAACCGGATATTCCCCCCGAGCCTCTTTCCGGGAAAGGGGGTGACTGCGGCTCGCTACGCCCGGTGGCTTTGCTCATGCCGGGAATGTCTCCGCGCCGCGCACCTCGACCATTCGGAGCGGCCGGTATCTTGCCGGTTGCGATGGCTCAGCACTGCTCCCACGGCAGTCCCTCGAAGCGCCAGCCGTTCATCGAACCGCGATGGTGGGCGTCGTCGAGTTCGCCCTC
>CAINHS010000047.1 GCA_903848955.1 uncultured beta proteobacterium | reverse complement strand
CTGGCTCCCGCGATCTTGGTGCGGATAACACCGGCCACCGCGCCGGCCGCCGTGCTGGTGTCGAAGGCGTTGAAGTTGCCGGGCGGGGTAGTACAAATCGGGCACACGCGCAGGCTGCCATCGCGCTGCAGCCCCTGCACCTCGTTGGCATAGATGGCGGCGATCTCGGTATCGGCCAGAACCCGGCTGTAGATTCTTACCTCGTCGAGCCGACCCCGGAAGCGAAAAGCGGACTCGGCCGAGCTTGCATTCTCGCCGCCGATTGCCGCAGTGCCGACATCGGAACCCCAGGTGCCGGTGTAGGGGACGGCGTCGCTGGTGTCCGAGAGCAGGCTGCCGCCGGCGCTGTAGATGATCAGGCGGCGTTTCTTGGTCGTGGCATCGTGGGTGGCGACGACGAAATACCAGTTGTCGGAGGCGACGACGGCGGGCGAATCGAGAATGACCGGGCTCACCGCGCGCGAGAAAAAGCGCACCATGCCCGCGCCGCCATCGCCCAGGCTGATCGCAAAGCCGCCGGTGTTGTTCTGGTCATCGACATAGATGCGCTGGCCGCTCTGGGCGGCATTGGTCGAGTTGAACCATGAGGCGATGGTGAAGCTGGTGCTGGGTGGAGCGCCCAGGGGCGTGAAGCCCAGTTTCGGGAAGCCGACCGGCAAGCCGATGTAGCCGGTGCTGCCATTGAAGCTGTCCGCCGTGCAAATTCGGCCGGCCTGTGCGACAGTTACGCCGCCGACCAGCGTACCGTTGTAGGCGGCACCGCCGGTAACGGCGTTTGTGGCAGTGGTGCCTAGACATTCGTCGAGCTGGTATTCGGCCAGCGGCGGTGTCGGCTTGAAAAAGCGCAATGAAGAATAGGCGAGGGAATTGATGGTGGTCATGTCGGCCAGGCCGTAATCGGAGGTAGTCAACTGGTAGCCGATCTGGCCCACGCCCTGCGAGATATTGGCGATGTCCTTGTACTGGTAAACGAAGTCGCCGGTTTCGTAGAGAATCATCTGCACGTTGAACAGGCTGCTGCCGCTGTTCCATTCCTTCATCTGCGACCAGGTGACGACGAACTGGCGGTTGGGGGCAACGCCCATCGGGGTCGGGGTATAGGTGACTCTGCCCGAACAGGGAGCCGGTGCGCCGGACGGACAAAAGTCCGCGCCATAGACGCGCATGGTGTTGTTCATGTTCGCATCCGGATAGTTGTAGGGGTAGGTCGGCGGCGGGCCGATCGTCTGCGTGCCGTAGCCACAGTAGTTGTTGCCGAACTGGAGGCGGCCGTTGGCATTGATGCGCAACTGCGTGTAGACGGTTGCGCCGTAGGTGAAGTTGAAACCGATATTGATCGGCGCCGTGCCGTCGTCATCGACCGGGGCGCTGTTCCATGCCGCGCACTGCGCGGAGCCGCCCCAGGTAACGTCGGTATGCGCGGTGTTGTCGATCCAGGCGAGCGGTATCTGCGCATAGCCGTAGCTGCCGGCGAGGGCGCCGGCGGGAAAAAGAAGACACACCCAGGCAAGGGCCTGCAAAAACACAAATGCCGCCGAAGTGCGCGAAACCGGCGGCCGACCCCTTCCATTCATCATGTGCTCCGTGATGCCTCCGCTATATGGGCACAACGCGTTTTCACGGCGACCAGAACTCGATCACAGACATAGCCATTCGCTCAATACGGCCAAGACTGCCGATCGCACCCCCACTGCTTGCCGTGGAGGTGACGAGGAAAACATACCTTGCCGCCTTCATCATGAGACGTCATGGAGCAGGTGGTGCCGCCAAGCGTCACGCAGACATTCCGCCGTTGCGCCACGGCCGACTTTTGTGCGCAGCGCAACAGCGGCCGGGTTTCATCCGGATAGTCCATCAAGTGCGAAGTGCGGCAATAATGGGGTGAGGAAAGGCGCCACGGAATGTCCAGGGTGAGGGAAATCAACTGCCGCATGACATGGTGATCGTCCGCAATCAGGAGTTTCTTCATGGTCTGGCTCCAAAGCTGGCGTTTTGAGAGGCCGTTCCTTGTTCACTATGACCAGTTCAGTAGTGCAGGAACGGGTTCATGCAGACGTATTGTATCGGGACCAGCGATTAGAGCGGGGAGCAACAAGTTTCCGCATAGCTCAAGATATGCCGCGAAGGAGATGAAAGGAATACCGGGAAGGCGTTATTCGCATTACTGGGAAACCGGTATAACGGTCTGCGAATGGCGTGACGCTGACGGCGCCCGGAGGAGTCGAGCGCAGATACCCGCTGGAACGGCAGGTTTGCTCCTCGGATTCAACCGGTGGATGCAACAGATTGACTGAATCGTTCAGCAGGTGAGGAGGTAAGAATTGTTGTGTAAACCGGTGCTGACTTAAGTGTTGGGTCTGGGCGGCGACGAAACAGCGGGGACCTGGATGCACAAACTGCGTCGCGCCATGGTACGGCCGGGACGTGATCTCCTCGCACTTGCCGCCGGTCGTCCGATGGATTGCCTTGCGCCTGTTTGCATGCACTTGATAGACTGTCCGCATGAGTCAGTCGCCTTTGCTCCTGCATCGCCGCCAATCCGGCTTCACCCTGATCGAGTTGATCACGGTGATGATCCTCGTCGGCATCCTGGCCGTGGTGGTGCTGCCGCGATTGGACCTGCTCAGGGGCTTCGACGAGATCGGCTATCGTGACAAGGTCAAGGCAACGCTGGAGTACGCCAGAAAGTCGGCGGTGGCGGGACGGCGGTTTGTATGTATCAGGACCAATGGCAATGGCCTGGTGCTAACAAGAGACATTCGCGCCCCGGATTCCTTGACTGTGGAGACCATCTCTTGCCCGAACACGATAGTGGCCAATCGTTTGTCACTCCCGGCATCTGACATCAGGTACTGCGGCAGCGCGACCACGGGCAATGAGATTTGTGCGCCAACCAATGTCACGCTCGCCACGCCTACGACGGCCATCGTCTTCAGTGCTCTCGGCACTCCTTCGGGCACCACAAACTGCACATCGGCGGGCAAACCGGCGTATTGCTATACGGTGACCGGCGAATCAGCGCAAACCATTACCCTCGAAGCGGAAACCGGCTATGTCCATTAGTCGCCTCCAGCGGGGTCTGACGCTGATCGAGTTGATCGTCTTCATCGTCATCGTCAGCACGGCGCTTGCGGGCGTGCTGACGGTACTCAATGTCACCACGAAATCCAGCGCCGACCCGATGATCAGGAAGCAGATGCTGGCAATTGCGGAAGGCCTGCTCGAGGAAGTAATGTTGCAGCCCTTCACCTGGTGTGATCCGAATGATGCAGCGGCGGCGACGGCGACCGGCTACGCCTGCACCACCGTGCAGAACACCGTTGCCGGGAAGGCGGGCGAAAGCCGTGGATCGACAACGGCTCCGCTGGACAATGTCTTCGACTACAACGGCTGTGGCCCGGGTGTTGCCGGATGCAATCTCGCCAGCCCCATTCCAAGCATTACCAGTACCTACGCAGCACCAGCAGGCTACACAGCCACCATTGCCGTGACTCCCGAAGCCCTGAACGGCGTCGGCGATGCGACAGCGACGTCTGCCTCGCTTCGAGTGGCAGTTACGGTCACACTCGGCGCCGACAGCATTGTGCTCGAGTCCTACCGCACCCGCCATTCGCCAAATTTCACGCCATGACTCGCGTTCCCAGCCGATCTGCAGGATTCACCCTGATCGAAGCCATAATGGTGATCGTCATTACAGGCATTCTGAGCAGCATCGTGGCGGTGTTCATCACCAAGCCGGTGCAGGGTTATGTTGATTCTGTGCGCCGCGCCGAACTGACCGATGCCGCCGATGTGGCCTTGCGCCGAATGTCGAGGGACATACGGTTGGCACTCCCCAATAGCTTACGACTCACAGATTCTGCCGGCCATATCAACTCCTGTTCCTCCGACACTTGTTACATCGAATTCATCATGACTCAGAGCGGCAGCCTTTACCGAACTGAATCCGACGGGTCCACGGGGGGAAATGTTCTCAGTTTCGGCGCTGATACGAGTTTCGATGTTCTTGGTGCCATGCCAGAAATGGCGATCAACGACTTCATCGTTATCTATAACGATGGTTCGTCCGGTTTGGACGCCTACACCGGAGACAATCGCGCCAAGATCAATTTGATCGCTGGTAACACCGTGACGCTGGCAAGTCCTATTGCTAGCACGGCACCGCTCAAAGCTTTGTCAAACGGACGTTTCCAGGTTGTTCCGGGAGGAGTACGGGCCGTGACCTATGCTTGCCCCGTGGCCCCAGCAGAACCCCCAGAATGCCCGACATCAGGATGGGGAAACCTACAGCGCTACTGGAACTATGACTTCAATGCCTCGCAAACCGCGCCGTCAGGCGGCAGTTCGGCCCTGCTAGCTTCCAACGTTACCTGCACTGTTGAATACGGTGGCGCGCTCCCCAGAATCGGACTGCTTTACATCAAGCTAAAACTAACTGACCCCAGTAGCGGCGAATGTGTCTCGCTGTTCCAGCAGATCCACGTGGACAACGCACCATGAGATCAGAGCTCAAACGCATTCGCGGCTTTGCCATCGTCTCGGCCATTTTCATCCTGGTCGTGCTGGCGGCACTGGGAGCGTTCATCGTGAACATTTCCACCAGCCAGCAAATCGGCTCGGCGATAGACGTACAGGGCGTCCGAGCCTATCAGGCGGCGCGCGCGGGAATCGAATGGGGTCTGTATCAGGTGCAATCGACTGCAACCTACAAATTTGGCTACATCTCTATCAACCCAAACACTCGTGCCTGCCCTGCGCCAACCACGTCATTCAGTCCCGCCGCACCAACACTTTCAGGGTTCGCTGTCACTGTCGTCTGCAGCGCGCAGCCTGACCTACTTAGCGGCACGATAACCACCAGTGCGGCGGTAGCGACGGTCGCTGGCGCGGGTACGAAGTTCACCACTGAACTAAGTGTCGGCCAGTCCTTCTGTATTACAGATGGCACCAGCATCGGCACCGTCCTATCGATCACGAACGACACCAACCTGACCTTGACCGCAAATGCCGCATTGACCACTGTTGCCGTGCCATACACCCGATGCGGTCCGACGATTTTCTCGCTCACCTCAACCGCTTGCAACCAGCCCATCGTCGGTTGGGGGCCGGCCACAACAGCCTGCCCGAACGCCACCCCCGGCAACCTCTACATCGAACGCCGCCTTTCGGTCGCCTTCTGATACCCGCAGCGCCGCACATATGCCTGCCGACCGCCGTCCCGCCAGCTCTGACTATTGCTGATGCATGACCGCGACGGCTTTTCGGTACCGGGGGAAGTCGCCTGTATCTGTGATGTTTGATGTACTATCATCAAACATCAATTGGACTTGGGGATTTTCATCATGCGTACCACGCTGGACATTGCTGACGATGTGCTGTTCGCGGCCAAGGATGTTGCGCGGCGTGACAAAAAAACCTTGGGGCAGGTGGTGAGCGAGATCATGCGCCGCAGCTTGAGCGGCCCCGCCGTTGAAGCTACGGGAAGCCTTGCGGGCAGCCAGGCGGATGACGCCATTGACAGCCGCTTTCATGCACTGGGCTTTCGCACCCTGCCTGCGCGTGGCGGTATCGTGACCAACGAACTGATCAATCAGTTGCGCGAACGGGAAGGCATCTGAAATGCGCTCATTGCTGGATGTGAATGTGCTGATTGCACTGAGCGATCCAGACCATGTTTTCCACTCCGTCGCCAAGACCTGGTGGGTCTTGCACCGCGAGGAGGGCTGGGCCACTTGCCCGCTGACGCAAAATGCGTGTGTGCGCATCATCAACCAGCCCGGCTACCCGAACCCGCAAACCGTCAACACCGTGGTCAGCCTGCTGGCGCTCACTTGCGCGGATTCCTGTCACGAATTCTGGCCGGACGACGTCAGCTTGCTTGATTCCCGGCTATTCCATCACGCCCACATCCACGGTCACCGGCAGATCACCGATCTGTATTTGCTTGCCCTGGCAGTCGGGCATGGCGGTCGCCTGATCACATTTGATGGAAAGATTCCCTTGAGCGCAGTTCATGGCGCGAAAAAACAGCATGTGCTGGTGCTTTGACCTGCCGTCCCGGCCACACTAAGAAAGCTGACACGCCATGAGCTCTTGCTTCTCCCGCATCAAACAAAAGCTGGCTTCCAATGGCGCGACAATTCTCGCGACTTTGCTTGCCGCCGCCATGTTGGCTGGACAGCCTGCGCGTGCAGACTATGTGGGCGAACTGGAAACCACCAAATTTTTCGATCAGGCGACGATTAGCCTGATCATGTCCAGTATGGCGACTGGGGGTTTGAAGGCGGGCCAAGAGATTTCCTACTACATCCAGTTCACGCCGACCGACAACGGCGGCAATATCGGCGGTGGCGGGTTCGTCACCGACTACATTCCACTGGGTACGCAAGTGGTCGCCGCCCAGTTCGTGCGCCTGAACAGCGATGGCAGCTTTACCCAGATTGCGCCGCCAAGTCCGGCGGCGGTATATCCGGCCTTCGTGCCGATGTATTCGGATACCGGCATCTTCTATTCCGAAGACTCACGCACGGCGGTCTATCCGGCGGGCACCCTCGCCAGTCCCACCACCATTACCGCCCTCAATGGTTATGCGTTGACGACACAGAACCCCGGTTGCACCGGGATATCGTTACCGAGCACGACACACAACGCCTGGGACAAGGCGATGGTGACCAAGTTTGCCGCCGTCAATGGACCCTCTCAAGGGGGCACCTGCACCAATCCGCCCACGGTCAACTATTCGACGGCCGGTTTGTCGCCGGTGGCGGGCCCCAACACCTACCTGATGAGTGATTCCACCGGCGCGACCGGTCCCTGGAAGCGCATCAGTTACCCCGGTTCGATGCTCGGAACCGCCACGGGCACGGCTTTGGCAGGAACCAATAACTCCTGTGTCGGCGGCACTCCAACGTTGGCAGGCCATAACCTGTCATCCGCAAATCCTTTGCCGACCACGACCACTGCGGTGCGTTTCGCGGCGGGCAAGGTCACGGTAGGCGAATTGTTTACCGCACGCATCACGCTCAAGTTGCTGGCCGACATGTCGGCGCTGGGGAGCATCATCAACAATACCGAAGTCTTCGGTGGCGATATCAGCCTCGATCCAGGTGCGGCGGCAACCGGAGGCGGAGGGCACCCCAGCTCTTGGAACCAGTGGCGCTACCATTGTCCGGCCGTGGCAACGTCCAACTCCAACTTGCTGGTTCTCAAGAATCTGGTCGGGGTATGCACCGGCACAGGCTGCACACCGTCTGCCGTGACCGCGGGGGTGGTGCCCAACGCCGCCAATCTCAAGTTGCGTTATACGATTCAATACATGAATTTGGGTGGCGCCAACCAGACCTCGTTGGTGCTGACAGACAAGTTGGCGACCGGTGCGACTTATGTTACTGGGTCCTATTCGGCTTTGAGCGGAACAACAACCCCCGCCGCACCGACCGGAACAACTACACTGACCTTTCCCTTTACGCCCGCCAGCCTGGGGCCCGGTGCGGGCGGCACGATTCAGTACGACGTAAATGTCGCCACAGCCCAGGCTGACGGCACGGCGCTGATCAACACCGCCAAACTGGTCAGCGTTCAAGTGCCCGCCGGGGTGACCTCGACCGCCATCGCCACCGTCTCCTCGCAAGCCAACCTGTGGATCGCCAAGAGCGTCAGTCCATCCACTGCGGCGCCTGGCGATACGGTTACTTATACGATCAGCATTCCAAACAACGGCGGCACGGCGGTTGCCGCCACAGTTGCCAAACCGATAACCGTCAAGGATTACCTGCCCACCACAGGATTTGACACGGCGTTGGCCAATCGTTTCTCCTACGTGACGGGTACGGTAACAGCCCGAACAACGACAGCGGCGGGGGTACCGACAACGGTGACACCGACGGTGACCGTTACCCCTCCCGGATCGGCGGCGGCGAGCGAACAGGTGACGTTTACGCTGACATCGGGCACCATCCCCGTCGGCGGCAAGTTGACCATCACTTTCAACGCCACCGTGGGCAGTAGCGTACCGGCGTCTGCGACGCCGTATTTGAACAGTGCGAATGTATGGTATTCCGGTGGTCCCGGAGGGACAGGCGCAAGTAGCAGCATGTCGGAAACCATAGGCACTGCGCCGGTGACGGTGGCGGTGCCCGCAGCGATGTCGCTTAGCGTTGTAGTGAGTTGCGTGTATGCCGACCCGGCGTTGGTCGGCGCCACCTGCGTGCCCTATACCAATGGCATCATTGTGCCGGGCAGCAAGATCAAATACAAACTGAGTTATATCAACGCCAACCCGGTGGCACTCAATAATGTGGTGCTGACCGATACGATACCGCCGAACACGACGTTCGTTAGCGGGACAGCGCTACGCGATGGCAGCTCGGTCACGCCGGCGCTGTCCGGGCAAGTACTGACTTTTCCGTCGTTCTCGGCACCGGGCTCAAGCAGCGGCTATATCAGTTTTGACGTGCTGCTCGGCGCAGGCGTCACCGCCGGCACCGACATTACCAACACGGGCATACTGACTGCCACCTTGTTCCCGGCCGGTGTAACCGCCAGTGTGACGACCTCGGTGCGCAATGGAGCCAATTTGCAGGTCACCAAGACTGCCG